>JBEKTC010000125.1:0-19601 GCA_049516475.1 Candidatus Korobacteraceae bacterium
GCTGTGGCGGACGTTGCTGCGGAGCAGGCTTGCTCTGCTGCTGTGGCGGACGTTGCTGCGGAGCCGGCTTGCTTTGCTGCTGTGGCGGACGTTGCTGCGGAGCAGGCTTAGTCTCGGGCCGTTGCTGAGGAGCAGGCTTGCTCTGCTGCTGTGGCGGACGTTGCTGCGGAGCAGGCTTAGTCTCGGGCCGTTGCTGAGGAGCAGGCTTAGTCTCCGGCCGTTGCTGCGGAGCAGGCTTAGTCTCGGGCCGTTGCTGTGGAGCAGGCTTAGTCTCCGGCCGTTGCTGAGGAGCAGGCTTAGTCTCGGGACGTTGCTGAGGAGCAGGCTTAGTCTCAGGCCGCTGCTGCGGCGTCGTCGGGCGCGTCTGCGTTTGGGGCCGATTCGCCGGTTGCGCCGGCCGCGTAGCCGGAGCAGGACGAGCCGGAATCACCGGAGCGATCGGTTTGCTTTCACGGATTGGCTGCGAAGCTGCGGCAACCGCTGGACGTCCGTGATTGACGGAAGCAAACTGCTGGCGATTCTGCGCCGCTTGTTGCTGGTGTTGTAACTGCGTGGTCATGGGAGGAATGCGCCGCTCATTCATGCCGGCGACTTCCGCGCTCGTAGGCCGGCGAGTGACGCCTCCGGGCCCGTTGTAGCTGACGCGGTTAATCGTAGTGTTGTTGATGACGGTGCGGTTGTACACGTTCGTAATGTGGACATTGTTCACATTGTTGACGGAGCGGTTGTAGTAGAACCGATTGTTGTTCCAGTACCCGCCCTGATAGCCCATGCCGGTGTAGCCGTATCCATAGTTAATGCCGCCGTAGTAGCCAATATGCTGGCCCCAATAACCGTAGCTGTAGCGATACACGCCACCTACGAATCCCCAAAACCCTGGCGTCCACAGGAAGCCCGGCTGAGGTGGTTGCGTCCAGGCGCCAGGCACCCAGTAGTAACCCTGGGGAGCGTAGCTCCAATATCCGGGTGTCCAGAGATAGCCTTCGGCAGGGCATGGCGGCTGCGTATATTCGGGCAACGCTGGCGGAGGTTGTTGGGCCTGAAGCACCGGCTGCCCGTAGGTCTGGTTCTGGCCGGTGTCGTACCCGCTATCGGAATAAGTTTGGCCCTGGTCGGATGCAGGTTGCTGATAGTTCTGGTCCGATGGCGCAGGTTGCTGATTGCTCTGATCTGACGGCGCAGGCTGCTGGTTGCTCTGCTGCGCGGGCTGGCTCGCAGGCTGCTGATAGGTCTGCTGCGCCGGCTGCTGCTGAGTGGAAGCAGGCGCCTGGGCGCCGTTCGTAGGAGCCAGGTTGGCATCGGCGGGATTCTGCCCCTGATCGGTCTGCGCCGGTTGGCTCTGCGCCGGTTGGTTCTGCGCGCTGGTGTCCTGCGTATTGTTTGATTTGCATCCTGCAACTCCTAACGTCAGTGCGATGGATGCGGCTGCCAGAACAATTAGAGGAAGTACTCTTTTGGTTTTGCTCATAAAAGGTTGTTCTCCGCAGAAAGGTAGGATGCAGGATTTCAGGGACAAACTCACGGGACAAGAGTCAGCCTTGGTCCCTAATCCACGCCAAGATAATGATACAGGCTTGTCTCGTTTATGCGTAGCGCCAAAAGCCAGCGCTGTCAATTTGGACCCAACAGCGGGCAAGGCGATGCCTGGCCACCGCAATCGCTAACAGTGGATCGACAGGCTTCCACCGGGTCAGCACTAACAAGTTCCAGACCAGCGATTACGACGCTCCCAAGCCCCCAAGCACTTCCGGGGACACCCTTCAAATCCCATCTTAAGGTTGCGACAAATCTAGATAGGGTAGAAAATTGCAATCCTATGTCATTTCAAAGTTCGAGTACCACAAGCGCTCTCAGGCGCCTAAGCGCCGGATTGTCAATAGCCGCTTTGCTGCTGTTCTTCGCGGGTGGACCGAAGCTCACAACCGCACAGGACACGAAGCAGGCGAAAGATGCCACCAAAGAAAGTGGCAATGCGTCGCTGGTCGACCGCGGCAAGTACATCGTGGTGGGAATCGCAGTTTGCGGTAACTGCCACACACCCCGCAAGGACAACGGCGAACTTGACTACAGCCAGTGGCTGGCTGGCGCGCCGGTGCCCTACCTGTCAGCCCGCCCCGACCCTGATTGGCCGATCCGGGCACCACGCATTGCAGGTTTGCCGCCGATGCCCGATGCTCAAATGATTACCCTGCTGACCACTGGAATCTGTGCGAACACTGGCAAACCCCTTCGTTTGCCAATGCCCAGTTTTCATATGACGAGGGCCGACGCCGAGGCGGTCTTGGCGTACCTGAAGTCGCTCACCCCTGGTCGCGATACAACCCAGTAACCGAGGCGCCGTCGCGCGCCTTACCTCCATGCGCGAAGCAGGTGGGAGCAGTTACTGCCGGCTCCGTCAGTGCCTCGCCGCCGAGGATGCGATTGTCGCGTCTACTTCACGGCGTCAGCAGTTTTGTCGGCGCCTGTTTTGACGGCCTTTCCGGTGTCCTTGCCGGCCGTGCCCACGGCGTCGCCAGTTTTCGTGGCTGCTTTCGTGGTTCCGTGAGCAACATCTTTGCTGGTGTCTTTGGTCACGTCCGCGGTTTTCACGGCGGCCTTCTTGGTTCCGTGGGCGACATCCTTGCTGGTGTCTTTGGTTACGTCAGCCGTTTTGTCGGCAGCTTTCTTGGTGTCCTTGGTTAGGTCTTGCGCGCCCACGGCAGTCCCAACGGCAAGGGCGGCTGCAACCACAGTGATCAACATTGCCTTCATTGCTACTCTCCTTTTGCTCAAGAAGCGAAATCCTCAGACGGAAAGCTGACTGTCGCGAGTCCGCGGCGACGCACTCTGATTTGCCATGCCTTTATCCGAGACAGCTATAAAGCTCACCTTCATTTTATGCTCTCGTCAGGCCGGTCGAACCCCTCGCGGACGGCTTCTTCTGCTACTCTCTTCCTGCGAATCTCAGAATCTTTCTCCCGCATCTCACGGGCACGATCAGCAGCTTCGCGGGCCCGTTTATGTACCTCCTGAAACGGGTTTAAGGGCTTGTTGTTTTCCATGCCCTTAGTTTACGCTCTTCGGGTTTGAGGAAGACCTGGATGGAAGCGACGGTAGTGTCCTGATTTGACGCGTGAGCGGTTTTATCGCGTAAGAAAGGAGATCTCTGTGGGCGCAAAAGAGAAGATGAGCTCAATCGGCCAGCCAGTGCCGGAGTTGCCGGTGGCTGATGTCGAACGCGCACAACAGCATTACAGAGATGCACTCGGCTTTGAGATCGGATGGCTTTACCCAGGCAAAGAAATTGGGGCGGTTTCACGCGGTAATGCGGCGATATTCTTTCGGAAGAGGAAGCCACCGTTCGAACCTGCTGTTCACTGGGTGTTTGCCGAAGATATCGATGCGTCGTACCAGGAACTGAAGTCGTTAGGTGCGAACATCGTGGAGCCTCTGGAAAAAAAGCCTTGGGGATTACGGCAATTCACCGTACAGGATCTGGACGGGAACCTCTTCTATTTCCACCATGACTAACCAAACGCCGCAAAACAAGCGGCTGGAGTCGGCAAGCAGTCCGGCCAAATTAGGACACTAGCGAATCGACTCCCTAACGAAATCTGCTAACACATGGTCTTGATCAATCCAGATTAGCTTGCGAATCGGTCGATAAGCAGGCCGTGCCGCAGCCCTCGGTCGCTGACCGAGAGCTTGTCTTTGCCGAGCTTGTCCATCACCGTCTTGACGATGCAGGCGCCCGCCAGGATCACGTCAGCCCGCTTCGGCTGGAGTCCGACAATTGTTTGGCGATCGTTCAGCGACCGGGAGCGATAGAGTTCGATCTGCCGCTCGATCTCAGCGCGATCGAGTGCCGATCCCTGAATGATGTTGGGATCGTATTTCGCAAGCCCGTGCTTCACCGCGGCGATGTTCGTAACTGCGCCTCCCATCCCGACCAACAGGTCAGGCGAGCGCTCCGTCCCCAGCCGGGCGAGATCGGCGGCGATGGCATCGAGCGCGGCACGCAGCTGTTCGGCGGAAACGACACCGCCCAGGCCATATTTCTCGGTATATCGAACTGCGCCCACGTTTAGGCTGAAGCGCTCTGCGACCACGGCGCCGTGCCCGAAAGTGAATTGCGTGCTTCCGCCTCCGGTATCGAATATCGCCAGCGAGCCTTCCGCCAGGCCGAGACCAGACTTGACCGCAATATATGCCAGTCGCCCTTCTTCTTCGCCGGGGATTACTTCGATGCGGACGCCACAGCGCTGTTTGACCGCGTCAATAAACTGCTGGCTATTGCGCGCAGTCCGCAGTCCCATGGTGCCGACCGCCGCGATGGCGGTTACTCCATTTTCCTGGGCCTCGGCCGCCATCGCGGCGATTGCATCGACGGTCCGCGATAGCGCATCGCCACTGATTTCGCCAGTCTTCTCCAACCCCTCGCCCAGCCGCGTGACCTCGGCGCGATCTACTACCGTGCGCCAGCTTCCGTCGTCGTGCCTCTCGCTGATATTGAACTTCACCGAGTTTGTGCCTACATCAATGACCGCGTAGCGTGGCATGGCAAACACTCCTCAGCTCCTCGTCCCGACTAGTTGCTTCAGACCTCGCGGGTAGCTAATGTTTTCAAACCGGTCCAGTCCAAGTTTGCGCACCGTGGCGATCACCTGATCAGGATCCTCCGATTCGAGCGCGACCGTGCGTGCCTTCTTGCCATCTGCAACCACTTCAGTCATCTCGCCTATGCAGCCATCGATCTTGTATTGGGCGCGCTTCTTGTGTACCGGCACCGCGCGCAAGCGCCCTCCTGGCTCTACCAGCTCCCCAACGAACTGTTCGAGCGTGTAGTCCGGACGTGCCAACGGTGGCGGAGCGACACCGAGCGCGGTAAAGACGTTCTTCACTTCCGCGGCGGGAAGAGGAAAGGCGCCCTTCAACACCGGCTTCCACTGTTCCAGACCATCCGCATTGACCCGCTGAAGCGCCTTGATGTCCATCAGTAGATCGCGGACCTTGACGTTCTCATTGGTGACGGAAGAGAGCAGGTAGAGTTCATCGCTTTCCTGGGTGCTGGTAGGATCGAGCGCGGCGAATCGGTCGTCAGACACGCCAAAGCTCTCGCCGAAGGTTCTCCATTCCCAGCGAGGAATAATATTTTCCAAATGTCACACTCCAGTTGAACGGCAGAAAAGGGAACGCGCACACGAGTCCGAGTTCCGGCGCCGAAACCCTACTCGATACGTGCTACGGTTCCGTGAAAAAGATGTGAATTGATCTTGGATATCTTGGATCAGCATTGGTAACCATCTTGAATTCTATCGCTTAGATGGAAAGATTCTCACATAAAAATAAGTTGCGTTTGCACCAACCTTGGGCGTTGACAATTTTCAACCATAGGATAGGATCACTCTCGTCGACGGCAGAAAAGGGCGGGCAACAAATCGTAGCCAACCCGAAGTACGCTGAGTGATCGGTTCGGCGGGGCGACCTGCGGGAACCGCCAGACCCGAAAAAACCGACTGCGCTGCGAGGTGTCAGCCGGGGTTTGGAACTGCGAAAGCGGTGATCGCATCAAGGGCTGTGACGGTGCATGCATCCACGCTGGTAACTCCCTCGCAGGAGTTGGCGGCTAGAGCATAACCAAAGTCACAGCCTTTTCTATTTGTCCGCCCAAGCACCGCCAACCTGTAATCTGACAGCGCCTGAGTACTGACAGCTCCCGATGCTCCCGTGATGATTGCTGTTTCCCTGTCTGACAGAGCCGACCCTTTGCTCGACGGCTCTGGATCCAATATCGTGTGAGAGAACTAGAGGCCTAGGTCGCTCAACCCTGGGTGGTCTTCGGGACGGCGCCCGAGCGGCCAGTGATATTTGCGATCCGATTCCAAAATGGGGAGGTCGTTGATCGACGCAAACCGTGAGGCCATGAGCCCGTCATCATTGAACTCCCAGTTCTCATTGCCATAGGAGCGATACCAGTGACCCGAATCGTCGTGCCACTCGTAAGCGAAGCGTACTGCGATGCGGTTCCCAGTGAACGCCCAAAGCTCCTTGATGAGCCTGTAGTCCAACTCCCTGGCCCACTTGCGCGAGAGAAAAGCGATGATTTCGTCTCGTCCGTTGATGAACTCCGAGCGGTTCCTCCATCGTGAATCGACAGCGTATGCCAGAGCCACTTTCCCGGGGTCACGAGTGTTCCAGCCATCTTCGGCGAGACGCACCTTTTGAATCGCACTCTCGCGCGTGAACGGAGGCACAGGGGGACGGGTTGTCATCGTTGCCGTTGCCATCATTTCGTCTCCTTGATCTTCGCTCCTTCCCTGGGGTCGTGCCAGCAAGTGAAATGACGTGGGCATAGAAGCCAGCAATGGGGCTTTCAGCTCGGAGCAGGCGCATGCCGCAGTTCAATCTGTCCATTCTGCGTGCGGACTTCCAGGCAGGGCTGCGGGTGAACAGCTGGCCCGTCGAGTACTCGGCCATCCTCCAATGCAAACCGCGAGAAGTGATATGGGCACACAACGGTATCCCCTTCGAGTTTGCCTTCTGAGAGCGGCCCGCTGAAGTGGGAGCACGTGTCAGCCATGGCAAAGAGACGATCTCCGCGACGGACAAGTAGAATCGGCGCGCCCTGATACATTACTCGAGTAAGTTTGCCGTCCACCAAACTTGTTTCAGGCAGAACGGCAACAAACTGCTCTGGGAATACCTGGCCATCCGTGCGGTCAACGCCCACTCTGTGCTCATACACCAATTTGCCGCCGAGGTGGGCCGCGTAGCTCATAACCGCGTAGCCCAGAACGCTCACGATGCGACCCGCGTTACGAGACTTCCTTTTTCGCAGGAACAGCGACGTTGCAAATAACGCGGCGCCACTCAAGTTGAGGAGACCGTGAATCAATCCAGGGCGACGAGCCGGAGGATCAACATCGGACCAATCCGTCACGCCGGTTACGGCTGCGCCTGCCGCCGCGAGCAACCCGATTCCGATTGACGATTCGCACGCCCGCGCGAACTCGCCGCGATCGAAGACGAGGTCCAGAGCATCAAACGCCATCGCAACGGTCCAAGCCCCTACGGGCACATCAGTAAGCACGACGTGTAAAGGCTCGCCGAGCCAAGTGCCATTCAGGAAATTTCTGACCTTTTGCGCCGACGGGTGGCCTCCGCCGTACAGAGCTTTGTCGAGCAACTTCTGTAGTTTCTCGTCCACGGGCTGCGGGACCGGCGAGGGCGATGAGCCGCGAGTTGAATCGACCTCCGACCCTGTTCCAACGGTAAAGTTTGGATCTTCCATATGCTCCTCGTTACCTACGATGCGGTTGACCAAGTTCACATTGTCAGAACGACACGGAATTGTGCCTTGCCGCTCAGCATCCGGGCGTAAGCCTCCGCCGCCTTTTCGAGCGGATAGGTTTCGATCATGGGACGCACACCACTCAGTTCGGCGAAGCGCAATGTGTCCTCGGAGTCGGCTGGAGTACCAGCGGCCCAGCCTTGGATGGTTTTACTTCCATTAATGAGCTGTACCGGCGTGACCTGAATGGGATCGAAGGTCGCTCCGATCACCATGAGCTCGCCGTTCGGCCCCAGACCGTCGATCAACTCAGACATGGCCTTCGAGCTTGGGGCAGTCGCCAGAATTACCCGCGCGCCACCCAAGTCCTGCAAGGCTTCGGCCGCGTTCGTCGATTGGTTGTCGATGTACACGCTCGCTCCGAGTTTCTTGGCGAGTGACGCGTCTTCAGACCCGCGCCCGATGGCCACGACCTTATACCCAAACTTGTTTGCGAATTGAATTCCGAGGTGACCCAGACCGCCGACCCCCAGCACCGCAACCAGGTCGCCGGGCATCGCACCACTGTGGCGTAACGCGTTGTAGGTGGTAATGCCGGCGCAGAGCAGCGGTGCGGCGTCAACGTCACGTAGAGTTTCGGGGACCGGCACCAGTGCCTCCACGGGAGCCAACATGTATTGCTGATATCCGCCGTCATAGCTGATGCCGCAGATTTTCTGATTGCGGCAATTGCGAAAATCTCCGCGCCGGCACTCCCGGCACGTGTTATCGTGGCCGCCATGCCAGCCGACACCGACGCGCTGCCCCTTCTTCCATGCTGAAACGCCGGCGCCCACTTCATCAACGATGCCTGCAACTTCATGTCCTGGTACGCGGGGATACTGAATTCCAGGCCATAAGCCGTCTTTCGTAAGCACGTCACTGTGGCAGACACCGCACGCCTGTACCTTGATCCGCACGTGTCCCGCGTCCGGCTTAGGAATCTCGCGCTCGACGATCTCGAAATCTGCTCCGGGATTGGAGACTTGCACCACCTTCATCGTTGCTACTGCGACGGTTGTTGCCATGAAATTCTCCTATGAAGTTTCGGTCGTGGTGTTAGTGCTCTAATTCGCGGGCTTCGACATTCGATTCGAAGCACTGCTATAAGAGCGCTGACTTCAGGTCCGTTTATCTTGGGCGGTAGCCGATGAAAATTTCTCTCTCGCCTCAACAACTTTCTCGCCGAGCTTAGGCAAGGTCGTAGCGATCAAGATTCATCACCTTGTTCCACGCAGCCGCGAAGTCCTTCACAAACGCCTCCTTCGAATCGTCAGACGCATAGACTTCTGCGATTGCCCGGAGCTGTGAGTTCGAACCGAAGAGGAGATCGACGCGCGTGCCCGTCCACTTGGTTTCGCCCGTCTTGCGATCCCGCCCTTCATACACGCCTTCGGATGCAGAAGGCTGCCACTCCGTATTCATGTCGAGCAGGTTGACGAAGAAATCATTTGTCAGTGTCTCGGACTGGTTGGTGAAGACGCCGTGTTTTGACTTCCCGAAGTTGGCATTCAGAACGCGCATACCGCCGATAAGAACCGTCATCTCGGGGGCAGTCAGCGTCAGTAACTGCGCCCGATCGACCAGTAGCTCCTCCGGCGATGTTCCGTTTTGCTTGCGTAGATAGTTGCGGAACCCGTCAGCGACCGGCTCCATTACGGCGAAGGAGTGTACATCGGTCTGCTCCTGCGAAGCATCCGTGCGTCCCGGCGAGAAGGGAATCTTCACGTCGCGCCCGGCCTTTTTCGCAGCTTCCTCGACGGCTGCGCAGCCGCCCAAAACGATCAGGTCAGCCAGCGAGACCTTCTTACCGCCGGATTGCGAGCTGTTGAACTCCTTTTGGATCGCCTCGAGCTTCTGAAGGACCTTCGCCAGTTCGGCCGGCTGGTTCACTTCCCAATCCTTTTGTGGCGCCAGGCGAATGCGCGCTCCGTTCGCTCCACCGCGCTTGTCGGAGCCGCGGAACGACGACGCCGATGCCCAGGCAGTCGTGACCAGTTGGGAGATCGGCAGTCCGGATGCGAGGATATTGGCCTTCAGAGCGGCAATGTCCTTGTCCCCGATTAATTCATGATCGACTGAGGGAACAGGGTCCTGCCACAGCAGAGCTTCCTTGGGAACCAGCGGGCCAAGGTAGCGCGAGAGAGGGCCCATGTCGCGGTGGGTCAGCTTATACCACGCCTTGGCAAACGCGTCGGCGAACTCCTGCGGATTCTCGTAGAAGCGCCGGGAAATCTTTTCGTAAGCAGGATCCAACCGCAAGGCGAGGTCCGTGGTCAGCATGGTGGGCGCGTGACGCTTGGATGGGTCGTGCGCGTCCGGCATCAAACCAGCGCCTGCGCCATTCTTCGGTGTCCACTGATGCGCCCCGGCGGGGCTCTTCGTCAGTTCCCATTCGTAGCTGAACAGGTTCGTGAAGAAGTTGTTGCTCCACTTCGTAGGCGTCGTGGTCCAGATGACTTCCAGGCCGCTGCCGATCGCGTCACCGCCTTTGCCCGTGCCGAATTTGCTCTTCCAACCGAGGCCCTGCTCCTCGATGCTGGCGGCTTCCGGCTCCGGGCCCACCAGCTTCGCATCACCAGCGCCGTGGGTTTTGCCGAACGAGTGGCCGCCGGCAATCAGCGCAACCGTCTCTTCATCATTCATCGCCATGCGGGCGAACGTCTCGCGGATATCCTTTGCCGCGGCGAGGGGATCCGGGTTTCCATTGGGACCTTCCGGGTTCACGTAAATCAGGCCCATCTGGACCGCGGCGAGAGGATTCGCGAGATCACGGTCGCCGCTGTAGCGCTCGTCCGCCAGCCACTTGCCCTCAGGCCCCCAGTAAATGTCCTCTCCGGGCTCCCAGACGTCCTCGCGCCCGCCGCCAAAACCGAATGTCTTAAAGCCCATCGACTCGAGGGCGACGTTGCCTGCGAGAATCATGAGGTCGGCCCATGAGATTTTCCGCCCATACTTCTGCTTGATCGGCCACAGCAGCCGGCGCGCCTTGTCGAGGTTCACATTGTCCGGCCAGCTATTAAGGGGCGCGAAACGCTGTTCGCCGGAGCCTGCCCCGCCGCGACCGTCGCCGATGCGGTAGGTGCCCGCGCTGTGCCACGCCATACGAATGAACAGTGGCCCATAGTGGCCAAAGTCAGCCGGCCACCAATCCTGCGAGTCCGTCATCAGGGCATGCAGGTCCTTGATCACGGCATTCAGGTCGAGGCTCTTGAATTCTTCCGCGTAGTTGAACTCCTTGTCCATGGGATCGGACAGGGGCGAGTGTTGGTGCAGGACCTTCAGGTTCAGCTGATTCGGCCACCAGTCGGCATTCGTCGCGGCCTCAGCCGCGGTGTGTGTGAACGGGCACTTTGCTTCGGTTGACATGATTGCTCCTTCTTTAAGGCTATGACGAACTACGAGCGCATCCTGGCTTTCCCATGTGCGCAATCGGCGCTTTTATCAAGCTTCTTGCTTTCGAAATATGGGATAAAGATCCCCATTGGTTACACAATGTTTTGCTCAGGTTCTTGCACTGCAGCGGCGACAGAGGCCAAAGACCTCGATCAACGGCTGCGTCAGATCGAAGCCGCCCGGCGCTTGCCGCGACAGCTGTTTGAAATCGATGAACTCTCCTTCGATGTCCTGCACCGACTTGCAGCGGGAGCAGACCAAGTGGTGATGGGGTTTGAGATTGCCGTCTACGCGCAACGTGGACGCATGAGGAGTGACCTCTCGCAGCAACCCGCACTCGATAAAAAGCCGCAGATTGTTGTAGACCGTGGCGAGAGAAATGGATGGAATGCGACGCCGGACCGCGGCATAAATGCTTTCTGGGGAATGGTGTCCGTGGGAAGCGATAACGGCCTCATAGACCACTTGACGCTGGTGCGTGACCGCCAGACCGTGCTTCGCGGCCAGTTCACGGAACTGTTCATGGGTAAAGCGCATGATTATCGAATGAGAATCAGTATAAAACAATCGGGAGCAGTGTCAAACCGAAATCCTTCCCGTGACTCGAAGAGGGCGGCGCGCAAGTCGATAGAAAATAGAACCCGTGGAGGTGGGGGGATAGAGACGCAGCTATCTGTCTTGCGTGGTAGGCTGAGCGACGCAGTATTGTTCTGCGCGGGAATTATCGAGAGAAACCATTGGGATCAACTCCACGGGGTACTACTAATTTAAGCTTTGATGACAGTCTGGGACAATGCGCTTCGGGTGTCTGTGCAATATTGCACATGGCGAAAACCGGCATAGGATTCTCGATATGCCCCGCAACTCAGAATCCTGCGGAGATGGCCAACCGTGTCGACTTAGGCGATTCATCACACCTGTGAGCGGCTTCGATCTCAAGCAGTTCTTTTTCGGTCACCTTGAAATGACCCCAGGAGCGGGAGATTGGGAGAAAGCAGTTCATGCAGATTGAATCGACCGAGCCATCATTGAGCGCACGATGGGCGAACCTGAGCGGCGGTGAGATTGCGGTCTGAAAGCTTGCGTCAGGATTGGCTAGCATTTAGATCCTCCTAGTCAAGAGCCCCGTAGTGAGCCGCCGGCCGATCGCATATTGACGGGCTGCACCACTCTGTCTTTTGCAAAATAGTCCGTTGGTCTTCCCGCTGTCTGTATAGAATTGCACACTGTATTGAACATTCACAGGGACGTGGGGTTGACCACACTAAGATGGGAGACAGTGTTTTGTATAGGCCGCTATTGCCACGTTTAAACTGGGAATGCCCCGGCTAAGCGAGATGGCCAGGAACATTCCGACTCTTCGACTGGTGCGTCATGCTGAATATCAAGAAGATTCTTCTTCCGGTTGATTTCCCGAGCACCTCGCTGGAGGTGGTTCATCAGGCTGCGACGTTCGCCCACCATTTCCATTCTGAGATCGTGATGCTCCACGTGGTGACGGCGCAGAGCCATGCCGCCGGCGTGCCGGAGGACGGCGCCGAGTTCGCTGCCTGGGATGTGCTGGCGGAAATCTCGAAACGGGCCCGGAAAACCTTGGACAGGTCTCTCGATCCGGAGCTTGACGGCCTTGCCATCCGATCCGCATTGGTCAAAGGCGATCCGGCCCGTGCCATTGTGCAGATGGCCCAGGAGGAAGATGCCGACCTGATCATGATGCCGTCCCATGGCTTCACGTTCAATCGGTTTCTGCTGGGGTCTGTAACGGCGAAAGTCCTGGGCGGGTGCGAGTGCCCGGTTTGGACCAGTGCGCACGTGGAAGGATCGCCCGCGCAGGAGTTTGCGATCCGCAACGTACTGTGCGCGGTGGATTTCGGTCCTCGCAGTGACAGTGTTGCATGGTGGGCCGCGCAAATGGCCGCCGAGCTCGGTGCCCGTCTTACGCTCGCCCATGTCACGCCCGGGGTGGAGCTTTGGGGGCCCGGCGGCACTTATGTCAGTGCAACGTGGAAAGAGGCGCTTGTCAGCGACGCCTCCCGGCAGCTCGCCGAGCTTCAACAAGAGCTGGACATCAAGGCGGACGTATTCATCGGCAGCGGTGACGCGGCCAAGGTGCTGAACGAAGCAGCAAGGCAGACAAAGGCGGATCTGCTGGTCACCGTGTGTTATCCCTACGGCGGTAACCTGCGGATCCACGGCTACGGAACCATTTGCGCAGTGCCGACTCCGGTCCTGAGCGTGTGAACGCCTCGTCATCGGCGAGATGAAGATCGCTCCCTCTGTGCGCGATCTTCCTTTCGCTGGGGACCTCATCGGTGGCGCCTTCCTCATAACCGGTTACAAAGTCCCCGAATCACTAGCGAAGAGTGAGCAATTGTGAACAGTTGGTGCATGGCTGCCAGCCGTACCATGGCACGGTGTCAGGTTCCTCATCAACATGTTCGGGCAATGGCTATAGCGTCGCCTTGTTTTCGGCGCGTCGTCGCCGTTACACTGGCGGGAACGCGCTGAGGCAATGGCAATATTGGCCGCAGGGGATGTCGCGATGGCAAATTCGCCCTTTCTTCTGGTCACGGATGTTGAGCGACTCTAAGCCAAGACAGGATTATCCCTTTTGACCGTTGACAACAATGAGCCCCGTTTCATCGAGCGTGGCCATCAACTTCCGGCCCATGCTTCGCAATCCCGCCGACACAAAACGGTAGTGTGGGTCATATGGATTCTGTTATTGCTGGTCCTTGCGCTCGCAGTCGTGCTGTTTTGGCGCCATCACGACGCCGCGAAAAAAGTCGCGCCCGCGCCGCCGAAAATCACGATTACGAGCACGACGGCTAAGAAAGGCGACATCGGCGTTTACCTTGACGCAATCGGTACCGTCACTCCTGTCTACACCGATTCGATTACCAGCCAGGTGAATGGCCTGGTCGTCGCCGTGCACTATACGGAGGGTCAACTGGTCCGTAAGGGAGACCCGCTGGTTGACATCGATTCGCGTCCCTACCGCGCCACGCTTTTGCAGGCGCAAGGCGCGCTGGAGCGCGATGAGAACGTGCTGGCACAAGCCCAGATGGACCTGGAGCGCTACCGTGCCTCGTGGGCCCGCAACGCCATCGCAAAACAAATTCTGGATGACCAGGAAAAGCTGGTACTGCAAGACCAGGGCACCGTAAAAAACGACCAGGGAACGGTGCGCTATGACGAGATTCAGGTTGAGTACTGCCACATCACGGCGCCCATTGCCGGGCGGGTGGGTCTGCGGCTGGTGGATCCGGGCAACGTGGTGCAGTCTTCTGGAACGGTAACCCTCGCAGTCATTACGCAGTTAGAACCCATCACCGTAATCTTCACCATCCCAGAAGACAGTCTGGGTCCGGTTGAAGCTCAACTGCGCAAGGGAGCCAAGCTCACCGTTGTTGCTCAGGACCGCACTGCCCAGACGACGATTGCCAGCGGCACGCTATTGACCCTCGACAACCAGATTGACACCACGACGGGGACGGTAAAAGCACGAGCCGTCTTCGACAATAAGAACGATGCGCTCTTCCCCAACCAGTTTGTGAACACGCGGCTGCTGGTGAATACGTTGCAGGGGGTGACGCTAGTTGCGGCCTCAGCCATTCAACAAAATGGTCAAGCATCGTTCGTGTACGTGATTCAAAACAATATTGCTCATATCCGCAGCGTAAAGACGGGAGTGACCAACGGCGGGGTAACGCAGGTTGAAGGCATCAATCCTGGAGACGTTGTCGCCAACAGCAGCTTCGATAAGTTGCAGGACAATACGGCGGTCGTCGTTTCGAACAAGCCTCCGACCCAGCCTACCCAGGCGGGCGCGAACGGGAACAGCGCCCCGTGAATCCGTCTCGTCCGTTCATCTTGCGGCCAGTAGCGACCGGTTTGCTGATGGCGGCCATCCTGCTGGTCGGTATGGTCGGCTATACACAACTGCCGGTCTCCGCATTGCCGCAAGTCGATTATCCGACCATTCAGGTGCTCACGTTTTATCCAGGAGCAAGCCCGACGGTCATGGCGACGACGGTGACGGCGCCCCTGGAGCGCCAATTCGGCGCGATGCAGGGTTTGAGCCAGATGACCTCCACCAGTTCCGGAGGCACTTCTGTCATCGTGCTGCAGTTCAACCTCACTCTGAACATTGATGTAGCCGAGGAAGAGGTGCAGTCTGCCATCAATGCGGCGCAGAGCCTTTTGCCATCCATTCTGCCCGCGCCGCCGATCTACAGTAAGACGAATCCAGCCGATGCCCCGGTGCTGACCCTGGCCATTACCTCAAGTTCCATGCCGCTTTCGCAGGTTGAGGACCTGGTGGACACTCGCCTTGCGCCGAAGATTTCACAACTCAACGGGGTCGGCCTGGTAACCATCAGCGGCGGCCAAAAACCCGCTGTCCGGATTCAAGCCAATCCCACGGCGCTGTCATCCTATGGCATCAACATGGAAGATCTGCGCACGGCGCTGACTAGCGCCAGTGTGAACGCCGCCAAAGGGAACTTCGATGGCTCGCGCCAGGATTACCAGATCGACGCCAACGATCAGCTGGTCACCAGCGGAGACTATCGGAAAGTTGTGGTTGCCTACCGGAACGGTGCGCCGGTGATGCTGCCCAATGTGGCCAACATCGTGAATGGCGTCGAGAACAATAATCAGGCCGCGTGGATGAATCAGACGCCAGCGGTCATCCTGAACGTGCAACGCCAGCCCGGAGCCAACACCATCAGCGTGGTCAACAGCATCAAGCAGCTGTTGCCGCAGCTTCAGGCCAATCTGCCCACCGGCATTCAGGTGACCACGCTCACCGATCTCACAACCTCCATCAAAGCCTCGGTTTCGGATGTTGAGTTTGAATTGATGCTGACCATTGGACTGGTTGTGCTGGTCATCTTTCTTTTCCTGCGGAGTCTCTACGCCACCATTATCCCCAGCGTGGCTGTGCCGCTGTCACTGGTCGGCACCTTCGCGGCAATGTACATCCTGGGTTACAGCCTGGATAACCTGTCGCTCATGGCGCTGACCATCTCTACCGGCTTCGTGGTGGACGACGCCATTGTGATGATCGAGAACATCTCGCGCTACATCGAAGCGGGCGATCCACCCATGGAAGCGGCCCTGAAGGGCGCGGAGCAGATTGGCTTCACCATTCTCTCGCTCTCCGTGTCGCTGATTGCCGTACTGATACCGCTGTTGTTTATGGGCGACGTGGTGGGGCGCTTGTTCCGCGAGTTTGCCGTGACCCTGGCCGTCACCATTGTTATTTCGGCCGTGGTCTCGCTTACGCTGACGCCCATGATGAGTGCGCGAATCCTGCGCCACAAGTCAAAAGAGCAGCAGGGACGCATCTATCGGGCCTCGGAACGGGCTTTCGAGCGGATGATCGCGTTTTATGGCCGGACGCTGGAGTTTGTCCTTCGCTACCAGACGATCACGCTGTTGGTAGCAATCTCCACCCTGCTGCTCACGATTTTCCTTTACATCATCATCCCCAAAGGATTTTTTCCGGTGCAGGACACGGGCGTCATCCAGGGCATATCGCAGGCGCCGCCAACGATCAGCTCGAAGGCCATGGCAGCCAGGCAACTGGAGCTTACAAAGGCGATTCTGGCAGACCCGGCGGTGGAAAGCCTCTCGTCGTTTATCGGCGCCGATGGGACGAACACCACCACCAACAGCGGCCGGATATCGATCAATTTGAAGCCGCTCGACCAGCGCAAGATCAGCGCGTCCAACCTGATCCGCAGGCTCAGCTCCAGAGTGAGCCAGGTCCAGGGAATACAGCTGTTCATGCAACCGGTGCAGAACATCTCCGTGGACGACCGCGTGAGCCGAACACAATACCAGTACACGCTTGAAGACCCCGATGCGAATGAACTGAACGACTGGAGCAACCGTTTCGTCGGCCGGCTGAAGCAGCTGCCTGAACTGGAAGATGTTGCCACCGATCAACAATTGGGAGGGCTGGCGGTGTCTCTGGTGATCGACCGGGTCACAGCCTCGCGACTTGGCATTGCGGTTTCGACCATCGATAACACCCTGTATGACGCCTTCGGCCAACGGCAAATCAGCACCATGTATACGCAGGTGAATCAGTACCACGTTGTGCTGGAGAGTCAACCGCAATTTCAGCTGGACCCCAACAAGCTGAACCATCTTTACATCCAGTCCAATGCGTCTGCCGGCGCAAGCGGAGCCGGGGCCTCTACCTCGTTCGCGTCGTCGGGATCGAGCTCCGCCGGGTCCAACGCACTCACGACTTCGGCACTGTACACGCCGTCGGCAAATACCCTTGCTCCTCCAACGAGCGCGCTTTCGCCGAGCCCACTCTCGCCGTCGAGCACGGGAGCCAACTCCGCCGGCGCCACCAGTTCGGCCATGAGCAATGCGGTGCCACTGAGCGCTTTCTCGCACTTCGAGAATACGACGGAGGCGCTGGCCATTACCCACCAGGGTCAATTTCCAGCCATCACGGTATCGTTCAATCTGGCGCCCAATGCCGCACTGGGCGAGGCCATTACGGCGGTCGACAAAGTGCAAAACGACCTTCACATGCCTCCCAGCCTGCAGGCCGGTTTTCAAGGCACTGCGGCATCTTTCACCGCCTCGCTGGCCAATGTGCCGTTACTTATTCTTGCCGCGCTGGTCACCGTGTACATCGTGCTGGGCATTTTGTACGAGAGCTTTATCCACCCCATCACCATTCTGTCCACGCTACCGTCAGCGGGCGTTGGCGCTTTGCTCGCACTGCTTCTCTTTCGCCAGGACTTGAACATGGTCGCGATTATCGGCATTGTCCTGCTGATCGGCATCGTGAAAAAGAACGGCATCATGATGGTCGACTTCGCGCTGGAGGCCGAGCGGAAGCGCGGCAAGAACGCGACCGATGCAATTTACGAGGCTTGCCTGCTTCGCTTCCGCCCTATCATGATGACGACCATGGCCGCGCTGCTGGCGGGGCTACCGCTGGCTTTGGGAACTGGTTTCGGTTCCGAATTGCGCCGGCCGCTAGGCATCGCCATGGTGGGCGGACTGCTGCTGAGCCAGGCGCTCACGCTTTACACGACGCCCGTCATCTATATCTTTTTTGACAATCTGGCACAGCGTGTTACGAAAAAATCGAACAAGCCGGCAACCGGAGACGGAGAACTGGCAGGGCCCGCATGAACATCTCCGCCCCGTTCATTAAGCGGCCCGTGGCGACGACGCTGCTCACGCTGGCGATTGCCCTGGCCGGGGCGGTTGCATTTGGGGTGTTGCCGGTGTCGCCTTTGCCGGAGGTCGACTTTCCGACTATTTCCGTCAGTGGAGGCTTGCCGGGGGCCAGCGCCGAAATTATGGCATCGTCTGTCGCCACGCCCCTGGAGCGACAGTTCGGTCATATCGCAGGCGTGACCGAGATGACTTCCTCCAGCACGCTGGGCAGCACATCGGTCACCATCCAGTTTGACCTCAGCCGCGATATTGATGGCGCGGCGCGCGATGTGGAGGCCGCCATCAATGCGGCGCGAACCTATTTGCCCGCCAACCTGCCGGGCAATCCGACCTATCGCAAGGTCAATCCCGCCGATGCGCCGATCATGATTCTCGGCTTGACCTCAGACAAGTTCGGTCCCGCCAAAATGTATGACGAAGCCTCCACCGTCATCGCGCAGAAGTTGTCGCAGATCCAGGGCGTGGGCCAGGTCTCGGTCGGAGGTGGCGCCTTGCCGGCCGTGCGTGTGGACGCAAATCCCACACAGTTGGCCAGCTACGGACTTACCCTGGCGAATGTGCAATCCGTGTTGAGCCTGCAGAATGCTGACCTGGCCAAAGGACAGATCTCCGACGGCATTGTGACTGCCGACATAGTCGCCAACGATCAGATCTCGGCCGCCCAGGACTACAAGCCGCTGGTCGTCGGTTATCGCAACGGCGCGGCCGTCCATCTGTCCGACGTCGCTCAGGTGACGGACTCGGTGGCCAACGTCCGTGCTGCCGGATACTTGAACGGCAAGCGCGCGGTCATGGTCATCATCTTCCGCCAACCCGGCGCCAACATCATTGCCACGGTCGACCGCATTCGCGCCCAACTTCCGGTTATCCAGGCAACCATTCCGCTCGGCATCGACACCACGATCGTTCTGGATCGCACCACCACCATCCGCGCCTCGGTCAATGATGCGGAGGTGACGGTGCTCATTTCCATCGGCCTGGTCATCCTGGTGGTGTTTGTCTTCCTGCGCAATGCCCGCGCCACGCTCATTCCCGGCATCGCGGTTGCGGTTTCGCTAGTTGGCACGTTTGCCGTGATGTATCTGTTCGGATACAGCCTGGACATCCTTTCGCTGATGGCCATCACCATTGCGACGGGATTTGTGGTGGATGATGCCATCGTGGTGATGGAAAATGTCGCACGCCATCTGGAAAACGGCCTGAGTCCCTTTGCCGCGGCACTGAAGGGCGCGCAGGAAATCGGTTTCACCGTCTTCACCATCAGCATTTCGCTCATTGTCGTATTCATCCCTCTTCTGCTGATGGGCGGAATCGTTGGCCGTCTCTTCCGCGAGTTTGCCATTACCCTCTCGACCTCCATTCTCGTATCCATGGTCGTCTCCCTGACCACCACGCCCATGATGTGCGCCTACCTATTGAAGAATGAGCGCACGGAGAAACATGGCCGCATCTACAAGGCCAACGAGAAGTTCTTTGACTGGGTGCTGTCGTTGTATCGCGGCAGCCTGCATTGGGTGCTCGACCATCCGACCCTCACCCTGGTCGTACTCTTCATAACCATAGGCCTGAATGTGGTGCTGATCGTCAAAATACCCAAGGGCTTTTTTCCCGTAGAAGACACGGGGGCGTTGTCTGGTGCAGTACGCGGGCCGCAGGATTCGTCCTTTCCCGCGATGGA
>JBEKTC010000126.1:0-20812 GCA_049516475.1 Candidatus Korobacteraceae bacterium
CGTCTCATCATCACTCGTGTACCTGTACTGATTGGGGATGGGATTCCTCTCTTCGGCATCCTGCCTCGCGACGTTCGTCTTCGTCACGTGATGACCCGGCACTATCCGAGCGGCTTGGTGCAGAGCGAGTATCAAGTTGTCGCTTAACATCGCTCGGTCTGCCTCGGCCTTATCACCCTCCCCCTTCGTTCTTGCGACCCTGAAAACCTGCGTGCCGGGCTCCCGCGCGGAACCGCGGAAATCACTGCACAATTGCAACAGCTCTGCTATCTTTAATCTCTCCGCTGACCAAACTTGCCGAAGCATGGCCAGCTTCGCAGCAATTCGAGTTCAATCCACTTCCCGCTCCCTTGAATGCCTGGTCTTCCATGACGCGACGATTGTGTTTTGCGCTGTTTCTCTCTTCCGCTCTGTGGCTTTTGCCGGCCGCGCAGGCTGGCGACTCGCAAGCAGCCCCCACGAACCCCGCGCTTGCCGCTGCCGATCAGCTTTACACGACGGGCAAGTTCGCCGAGGCAGCTGACAGCTACCAAGCGATTCTGAAGACCGATCCCAAGCTGGTAGCGGCCCAAGCCGGTCTAATCCGCTCCCTACTGCGCGAACAAAAAGTCGACGATGCGCAGGCTGCGGCAGCCAGCGCGTTGGCAGCGCAGCCCAATTCTCCGCCGCTGCTGGCTGTGATGGGAGATGTCGACTTTCGCCTCGCGCAGATGCCGGAAGCTGAGGCCGCTTATCACAAAGCTCTCCAGATTGATCCTAAGCAAGTGCGTGCTTACCTTGGACTGGCGAGGCTTTATCGGGTGTACTCGCTCAATCGTCACGCGTATGACGAATTGCAGCGCGCCCACGAACTCGCCCTGGACGATCCTGAGGTACAGCGTGCGTGGTTCAACCAGATCCCCCGCAAGGAGCGGATTGCCGCCATCGAAAGCTATCTGGCTGGACCTCATCCCGATAATGCGGATGAGACCGCAAACCTAAAACGCTATCTCGATTTTCTGAAAGCCATGGTGGACAAGCCAGTGCACGCATGCAGGCTGGTGACCATGGTGGAGCAGACGGACACGAAACTGGAGGCCATGCGGAGAGATCCTACCCATATCTTCGGCTATGGTCTGATCGTCAGGCTAAACAGTCACGATGCTCGCCTGCAGCTTGACACTGGCGCCGGCGGTATCGTGATCGGCCGAAAGTTCGCGGAAAAGGCCGGGCTGACTCGCATCAGCGAGGAACGCTATGTCGGAATCGGCGACAAAGGGGAACAGAGCGGATACACGGCATTGGCGGAGCACATTCGCGTCGGCGAACTGGAGTTTGAAAACTGCATTGTGCATGTTAGTGACCGGGCGTCGATCACCAGCGAAGATGGTCTCATCGGCGGCAATGTCTTCGCTTCCTACTTGATCGACATCGATATTCCCGATCAGAAGCTGCGATTGTCGCCTCTTCCCAAACGGCCCGATGAGCCGGAGACGACGCCCGCGCTCAAGACTGAGGAGCACGGCGGCTCTGACGAAAAATCCGAAGTGGAAGCCGATCAGGCACCCGCGGAAACCGACGCGCAAAAGAATGCTCCCGCTCCGGCTGTACGCCGCCTGCCAATGGACCGTTACGTCGCTCCGGAGATGGCGAAGTGGACGCCGGTCTTTCGCTTTGGCCACGCAATCCTGATTCCCACCCATGTAAACGATTCGCCGTCGATGCTCTTCATGATCGATACGGGAGCGAGCATCGACATGATTTCGCAGCGCGCCGCAAAGCAGGTGACCAAAATCAGTGCCGATCCGAATTCATACGTCAAAGGGCTTAGTGGAAATGTAGAGAACGTTTATCGCGCCAGCAAAGCGACGCTGGTGTTCGGTCACCTGGCGCAGAAGAATCAGGATATGGTGACCTACGACATGTCGAACATCAGCCGCCACATGGGAACCGAGGTATCCGGCTTTCTCGGGTTCGAAACGTTGCGCATGCTGCAGCTCAAGATCGACTATCGCGACGGCCTGGTGGACTTCGTCTACGACGCTAGTCGCTGGCATTGAGACTTGACTGCTGCACGCTATTCCTGTAATTCGTCGCTATGCGTACTCTCATCCTCATTGGTTGCGCCTGCTTGCTTGTTCCTTGCCTGTTCGCCCAGAACTGGAAGCAAGTTCACAAGAAGGACGACGTAAAGTGGGCGAAGGCGACCGGGCTGGATCCAATCACCGTCCACAAAATATGGCGAGCGGCTTCGAGCGTTCCCGACGAACAGGATGATGATTCGCGCATTGCGAACCTCGACCTGACTGGACTGGCGGAACGCCTCGATGCCCTGCTGGTGACCTATGCCGGCGAGAAAAACTGCCTGACCATCACCGTCTTCCACCAGCTTTCAGACATCAAGTTCTCGAAGTTGTGGTCAGTTGGACGACCGCCGGACGGGACCGGCTTTTGCGATACTGCACTCGGCACCGCATACGCGGGCGCCCAGGACGGCGTCATCAACGTGCGAGTGCCAACCTCGGCTGCCGACGGCTCTCTGAAATATGTGATCTACGCTTACGATTGGAACGGCATTACCTATCGGTTTGCCGGGCAGAAGGAAGTCGAGGGCAGATAAGACGACGGGATGATGTATTTCAGGCTCCGATCCAAGGAGGGGCTCTGGCTAGGCCGAGGCGAAGTCCCTCAGGGGCTAAAGCCAGCGCTATGCCGACATTTACGGACGGCCTGAAGAGTCTGCGTGAGAACTAAGTTTGATCTTCGGCGGCGGAGTATGACTCACGAAAATAGAACCCCGAAGGGGTGGAATTGCAGTTAGCCCAGGACGGAGCGAAGCGGAGTCCTGGGTAGGTGAGGAAAAAGTAACTGAGTCCCGTAGGGACGGCACGGTTCTGACGCAGATACTGAAGGACGTCCCCTTCAAACTTAATGCAACGCACCCGCCAGGAATACCGACACATCTTGCTTCAAGTGGTCCAGCGAGTCGCTTCGGAGGTACATCATATGTCCGGCGTCGTAATAGCCCAAGGTAATCTTCGCGTGCTGCTGGGGATCCAGGCTCATATGGCTTAGCGTGTATTGCGTGGCGAAGTACGGCGTGGCCAGGTCGTAATATCCCGAAGCCACGAACAGCTTCATATAGGGATTCTTTACGAAAGCCTGCCGCAGCGCTTCGCTGGTGTCCGGAAATCCCTCACCAGCCGATCCCCAATCCCATTCAAGAGAGTCGAGGATGTTGTATGCCAGATCAGTCTTGTAGCCGAGATCGGCGCGGACGTAATTGTTGAACGTCGCCGTGAATGGCGGCCGGATTACCGACATTGTGGGATCGTAAAAGTTCCCTCCCGGTCCTTGCGAAAGCCTTGGGCCGGTGAAGCGGCTATCGAGGCGACCCACGATGAGCCGCTGCTGACGCAGTAGCTCGCCGCAGAAAATCCATTGCTTGATGCGGACATCGTTCTCCTCAATGATGCTGCGGTCGAGGCCGGTAAATCGCGCCAGTTGATCGACTATGCTTTGCCGCTCCTGCTGGCTTAAGGTGTCGCCCTTCCCCAGCGCAATGGCATAAGGGCCGGAAGCAAACTGCTCGACTTCCCGCAACACGCTTTGCACATCGCGCTGTTGCAGATCGGCAGAGAGTTTCTTGTGGTACCACGCCGTAGAGGCGTAACTCGGCAGGTAAAGGACATACGGCAGATCGTTGCCGCTGGAGAATCCCAAAGTTTCGAAGTTGAGGACGGACGAAACCAGCACTACGCCGCTCAGCGCAATGCCCTTGTCGATGAGA
Source organism: Candidatus Korobacteraceae bacterium (assembly GCA_049516475.1). GTDB lineage: Bacteria > Acidobacteriota > Terriglobia > Terriglobales > Acidobacteriaceae > Bog-257. The sequence goes on from JBEKTC010000126.1 coordinate 3,770, forward strand.
TATCCGCTCAGTCCGGCGGCGCGGGTGGTGCCGTAGCTCTCGCCCACCAGGAACAGCGGCGAGGTCCAGCGCTGATAGCGCGTCAAATACAAGCGAATAAATTCGCCCACGGAGGAGATATCGCCCTTTACTCCGTAAAACTTCTTGGCGTAGTCCTTCTTCGTGGCACGGCTATATCCGGTACCTACGGGATCGATGAAGACCAGGTCAGTCTGGTCGAGCCAAGTCTGCTGGTTGTCGATGAGTTCGAAGGGCGGCGGTGGCATGCTTCCGTCGGGCAGCATCTTTACGCGCCGCGGACCGATCGCGCCCATGTGCAGCCATACCGACGCCGAGCCTGGCCCGCCATTGAAGGAAAACATCAGCGGGCGATTGGGACCGGCATTATCCAGCGTGTAAGCGACGAAGAAGATGTTGGCCTCGACCTCATCGTTCTCGGTGTTGCGGATGGGCATGAGGCCGGTGGTCGCGGTGTAATGCAGTACTCGGCCGCCTATGTGGATCTCGTGGTGAGTTACGATCGGTGGAGATTCTTTTTGTCCTTCGCCTGGCTTGGGTAGTTCTGCTGGCGCCTTTAGCTGGGCGGACTTCTCGACCGTCTGTTCGGGGGCTGACTCGCTTTTCTGTTCCGCTTCTTTCTGTTGGGCCACGAGTTGGAATGAGAACAAGCCGATTACGATGGCGAGGATTGCAGTTAAACGAAGCAATGTTTATCTCCTGGCCGCTTTCCTGCGCTCGCGTTCGTTCTGCGAAGCTTCGCGACGTCGCAGCGCGCCTTCATAGCGAAGCTGTTCTTCTTCCGTCTCAGGAATTGCGGGCGCCACCTGCAGCTTGCGTCCATGACGATCTACGGCAACAAACGTTAGATAGGCCGTCGCGACCTTCTGCCGCGTGCCGGAGATATAGTTTTCCACCAGGACTTTCACGCCGACCTCCATCGAGGTGTGGAAGACACGATTGACCGCCGACTGCAGGATCACCATGTCGCCCACGTGCACGGGCACCAGGAAATCGATGTGGTCCATCGAAGCGGTCACCGCGTAGGAGTGCGAATGACGATGGGCGGCCAGCGCTCCGGCCAGGTCGATCCAGTGCATCAAACGGCCGCCCAGCAGGGCTCCCAGCGGATTGGTATCGTTCGGTAAAACGAGTTCGATCATCTCGGACTTCGACTCGCTTACCGGCCTCGGTCGCAAATTATCGTTCTGCTTATCGTCCATAGCGATTGGGTTTCGAGTTTCGAGTTCCCTTTGCTTGTCTTAGTCATGATTTCTCGCCCTGATTCGGGGTACAACTTGCTCGCCGCTCCATCTGCGCCTGCACATAGCACTCGGCCATGCGCTGTACGCACGCGTTGTCGTGCTCTTGGAGCCAAGTCCCGCTTGCCTTCACATACAATAGTTCGCCGTGGCTGGCTGGCAGATATGCCCGCTCGCAGACGAACAGCACGTGCACAATTCCATCGCGCTCTTCTCCTAGCACAAAGCGTACCGCGTCAGCGTGGCGTTCGGCGGGAAGACGGTCGCAAGTTTTCGCATAACCGAGGTTGCAGCCGGACTTGAGTTCCTCCTCCCGCGGACGGACGCCTTCGTGACCGGGCGCGGTACAGACACCCGCCCATCCCGTGCCCAAAGGAAGCCGATGCGGAAACGGCCAATCCGAGTCAAATCGAGAATCCGGCATAAAGAAAGGACAGGCCACGCAGTTCCTCGCAAGCGAAATCAAATGCCAATTGTACTGGCACACCTTCATCGCAGCTACCGTGGAATAGGACAGACTTTCAGAATCTGCCTCTGGCGTGCGATTATCGATTGCGGGAGAACCGCTCCATGCCTGACGAATGCCGTGTAGCCGCACTCAAAGAGATCCTCGCAGCCAAACCAGACGACGCTTTTGCCCGCTACGCGCTCGGCTTGGAGTATTCCGGTAGTGAAGAAACTGACGCTGCGCTCGCTGAGTTTCAACAACTGCTGGCTGCGCATCCTGATTATACGAACGGCTACTTCATGGCTGCCCAGACACTAGCGCGTGCGGACCGCACAGAGGAGGCGCGCGCCATGCTGCGGCAAGGCATCGACTGCGCGCGGCGCACCCGCAATCAGCATGCTCTCTCCGAAATGGAGAGCATGTTAGACGAGTTGGAGCGCAGCTGAAGTACTGCGCTTGGATTTCGTTCAAACTTGCTGTGATCGGCGATAATGTCGGCAGCATGTCCCAAAGACCATCTAGCTTCGGTACTGGCGGCGTCACAGCCAACCCTCGTGGCGTCTTTTGTACGTTGTTACTGCTCGCATTGGTCTGTATCGCAAGGCCGGCTGTCGCCCAGGCATCCGGTAGTGCTGCCAAACTGCTGCTCGGCACGTCGGAAGCAAAACCTGCGGCATCATCGCCCGCTCCAGCGGCTGCTGCTCCAGCACCACCGGCTTCGCACGACATTCCTTTGCCGGATGTCGCCGCTCGTTCGGAAGATCTCAAGCGCATGCTGCGCGAGACTTCAGACGGGTTGCCCTCGCCCGATCAACTGACCGAAACCAAAGCCACCCTCGATACCCGGAGTGATCAGTTGCAATCCCGGGAAAAGGGGACGGATGCGCTGCTGAAAACCTCTCCTTCCGCCCTGGAGATTCGCGAAGAGGAAAATTATTGGCGCACCTTGCAGAAAGAGACGGCTGCCACGCGGCGAGAGCTACTGGAGTGGGCGAATGCCGCGCAGGCGGCAGTTCAGCAATTGCAAGGGCAGCAACCACCGTGGATTGCCACGCTTGAAGAAAACAAGTCGACACCTGACTTAGGCCCAACTTTGGATGTCATCGAGCAATCGGTCACCGACCTGCATAAGCTCACGGCTCAGGTGCAGGACCAACTGCGTGTCCTGGTAAACCTGCAGGTGCGCGCCGGCAGCCAGGACCAGCTAGCGCTGGATGTTCTATACCGCCTGAATAAAGCGCAACAGGACCAGGACAGTCGCCTCTTTAAACGCGACAGCTTGCCACTGTGGCAAGTGAGTCAGCGGCGGGAGGAGGGCGAGAGCAAGGACATTTACCTGAATGCTTCCACCCGGCTGCTGGCCATTCGCGCCTTTGCCGTGCAGACGCGCGTCGCACTTATCCTGCTGGCCATGTTCTTGTTCCTCTCGTGGTTTGGCGCTTACCGGCTGCACACCGTGACGCGATACGCCCAGCCGACGGATGTTCAATCCGTGCTGATACTGCATGTCGCTCGTCACTGGTTTGCGCTCGGTCTGCTGCCGCCGATGCTGTGTGCCTACCTGCTGGCGCCGATGGCTCCTGTGCCGCTGATTGGCCTTGTCATCCTGATCTCTTTCATCCCTATTGTTGTCCTCTTGCCGCCTTTCATCGCACCGCCATTTCGCATAGTCCTGTATTGCCTTGCGGGGGTTTACGTGCTCAGCGCGTTTACCGCATGGATGTCGTTCTCGCCCGCAACCAAGCGGGAGGTGCAATTCGTCCTGCAATTGGTCGTCTTCGTTTTCTTTGCAATTCTGCTTCGGCCCTCACGCACAGCGCGTTCGCAGGGAGACGGCAACTCCGGTTGGCTTCGCCTCCAGGCCATAAGGCTCGCGGTGCTCATCCTGGGCGTCTCGCTGGTAGCAAACTTGTTGGGCTATGTCAGACTGGCGCAGTTCCTGGCAATACTGTGCCTGTACAGTACGTTTATCGCCGTCTGCATGCTCACCGTTGTGCGCGTGTTCACTTTGCTATTGCTTGAGGGCATTGACCGGCCTGGCGCACAGCAACTGGCTGCGGTCCGCTGCCATCGCGACACTATCGCCCGTTGGGTACCGCGAACCCTGCAATGGGCAGGAGTCCTGATCTGGCTGAGGGTCACGGTAGATCTGCTGGGCCTCGGCGAATGGGTCGCCGGTCGTGTTAAGGATGTGCGCGACTTTCATATCGCCGGCGGATCGGCTAGCGTCACGCTCGGCGGCGTGCTGGGCTTTTTCGTGATCCTGTTGGTCGGATACGCCATATCCAGCTCTGTCCGCTTTCTCTTCCGCGAGGAACTCCTTAGCCGGTTTCATCTGTCCCGCGGTCTGCCTGAGCTCTTCTCGTCGATGCTGCACTACCTGTTGCTGCTGCTGGTCTTCTTTTTTGCGGTCAATGCCGGCGGAGTGGAGCTGAACAAGTTCACGGTGCTGACCGGCGCGCTTGGCGTGGGCGTAGGCTTTGGCTTGCAGAATATTGTTAACAATTTTATTTCCGGACTGATCCTGCAATTCGAGCGGCCGATTCACATCGGCGACGTTCTGGATGTCGACGGAACTACCGGCACGGTAACGCGCATCGGAATTCGTTCCAGCACGGTGAAGACCTTCCAGGGCGCCGAGGTCATCATCCCCAACGGCAACTTCATCTCCGGCAAAGTAATTAACTGGACGCTGTCGGAATCTCTGCGCCGCGTGGACCTGCCGGTTGGGGTTGCCTATGGAAGCGACGTCAAACTGGTCTGCAAGCTGCTCGATCAGGCCGCCACCGCGAACGAAAGCGTGCTGACATCGCCCGCGCCCGCCGTCTTTTTCAAGGAATTTGCCGACAGCTCGCTCAATTTCGAAGCGCAGTTCTGGGTGATGCAGGAGAGCAACACGACCAAAGTGAAGAGCGAAGTGGCTTTGGAGGTAATGCGATTGCTCGATGAAGCCGGTATCGAGATTCCCTTCCCGCAACGCGATCTCCGTCTGCGTGCGGTAGACGCCGATGCGGCGGCGACATTGCTGGGACCAAACGGAACGGGCGAAGTGATGAGCAGGAATGCCGCTTATGAGTTGGAATCGAGTCTGGCGCTCGACGAAGGGAAAGGCGCCGCAACCAGCAAAGAGTGATCGAGCCACAAAGGCGTGTCATCCTGAGCGAAGCACGGGCCGCTTTTGCCCGTGCGGAGTCGAAGGCCCCCTATGGTCACGTGGCTATCTCCATTGCGACGCTCAACCAATCTCATGGTGATTTCTGTCACCCGCGCCTGTGATAGCGGCTGGCGTAGAATACGGACATCCGTAATTGTTTCGGCTTGCCATCGAAAGACGGCGGCCGTAACCCCGGAGGTGACCAGCCCTTGAGCAATCTCCCACAAACTTTGGCCGAGCTTCGCCGCAGCCAGCGATTCTCCGAGGAGCGGGTGCGCACTCGCCGCGTGAAGGACGAGATGCGGGACAACCTCATGGAACGTCTGCGCGGTAGTGGCCCCATTTTCCCCGGCATCGTTGGATATGACGACACGGTTGTGCCCCAGATCGTCAATGCAATTCTTTCCCGGCATAATTTCATTCTTTTGGGACTGCGCGGGCAGGCGAAGAGCCGCATCCTGCGGGCGCTCACCACGCTGCTGGATCCGCAACTGCCGTATCTGCTCGGTTGCGAGATCCACGACAACCCTTATGAGCCGATTTGCCGCCGCTGCCGCGAGCTGTTGGCCAACAATCCTGAAGACGCGCCGGTTGCGTACCTGACTCCTGGGGAGCGTTACGTCGAAAAGCTGGCTACGCCCGACGTGACCATCGCCGACCTCATCGGTGACCTCGATCCTATCAAGGCGGCCAAGGGCGGCCACGCACTGGGCAGTGAGTACACCGTCCACTATGGACTACTGCCGCGCGCGAATCGCGGCATCTTCGCCATCAACGAACTGCCGGATCTCGCGGGCAAGATACAGGTGGGCCTGTTCAACATCATGCAGGAAGGCGACGTGCAGATTAAGGGCTATCCAGTGCGTCTGCCGCTGGATGTGGCGCTCGTGTTCAGTGCCAATCCCGAGGACTACACTGCGCGCGGCAAAATCATCACGCCGCTCAAGGATCGTATCGGCTCCGAGATTCGCACTCACTACCCCCGACAAGCGCTCCGGCGTGAGCCAGCGCCTGCCCATCAGCGCAATGGAGAACGTGATCTCGAATGCTGAGCGTCGCGCGATTCGTTCCGGCGAGAAGCTGGTGGTGCCGCGCGTGGGCGATATCTACGCTGCCATGCCGGCGATGACCGGCAAGCTGGAGCTGGAATACGAGGGCGAGCTGAAGGGCGCGGATAATGTAGTGCGCGAGATCATCCGCGCCGCTGTCGCTCGCAGCTATGACAAGTATTTCCACGGCAATAGCAACATGAACCAGGTGGTGCAGTGGTTCGATCTGGGAGGCGAGATCCAGTTGCGCGATGCCGCCGGCGCGCAGGAGATGCTGGGCAAGCTGCGCGGAATCCAGGGACTGCTAGACAAGCTGAGCGCGCTGGGACTTAGCGGCAAGGAACCGTCGGAGGTGATCGTGTCGGGAGCGGAGTTCATTCTCGAAGGCCTCTATGCCCACAAGCGAATCGGCCGTACCGAGGAGCGGACCTTCACCGGGGGCGAAAAGCAGCCGCAGCGCGAGAAGCCGCGAATGAGGGATGAGGACGAAGAGCGGGAGTTTCGGCGGCAGAGAAGGCCGTTCAATTAGGGGCGCTGGGGCGAGGGATTAGGGGCTAGGGGTTTGGAGACTAGTTCGAGCGACATAACCGGCACTGCATTCTTGGCTGACGGCTGAGAGCTGAAAGCTAAGAGCCAATTGCTAAGAGCTAACTGCTAATTGCTAATTACTTTCTCATGAGATTCATCAAGTACAAGAAATACGTTCCCGAGCCCGCCTCCGAGATGAGCATGGAGGACCTGCTCGGCGCGCTCTCGAATTACCTTCTGCAGAGCGGCTTCCAGCAGCAGTACATGGATTTCCACGATCAGAACGATGCCGAGCAGACGCTCGACGACCTGCGCCAGGCGATTGCCGAGGCGCTGCTGAACAGCGACATGCTGGACGAGCAGATGCGCGAGCAGATCGAGGACATGAGCAATGAGCAATTGGAGCAATTGATCGAGCAGCTCATCGAGCGCATGGAGCAGGAAAACTATATTAACGTCGATCAGCCACACGATCCATCGCGTTCTTCGACCGCCGGCGGACAGGTCGGCGAGACACAAGGCCAGACGCGCTTCGAGATCACCGACAAAGGTCTCGACTTCCTTGGCTTCCGCGCCCTGCGCGATCTGCTGGGATCGCTCGGTAAATCAAGCTTCGGCCGTCACGACACACGCGACACCGCGACCGGCATCGAAGCCAGCGGCGCTTCGAAGACCTACGAATTCGGCGACACGCTGAATCTCGACATCACCGCGACGCTCTCCAGTGCGATCCAGCGTGAGGGCTTGAGCCTGCCGCTCAATATCGAGTACAGCGACCTTCAGGTCCATCAGTGCGAATACCAGTCGTCCTGCGCGACCGTCCTGATGCTCGACTGTTCGCACTCGATGATTCTCTACGGCGAGGACCGCTTCACGCCGGCGAAGAAGGTTGCGATGGCGTTGTCGCATCTGATTCGCACGCAGTATCCCGGCGACTCGCTGTCGCTGGTGCTGTTCCACGATTCGGCGGAAGAGTTGCCGCTGTCGCAACTGGCGCGGGTGAAGGTTGGGCCGTACTACACCAACACGCGCGAGGGTCTGCGGATGGCGCAGCGCATTCTGCAACGCCAGCGCAAGGACATGAAGCAGATCGTGATGATCACCGACGGCAAGCCGTCGGCACTGACGCTGGAAGATGGCCGGATTTACAAGAACGCTTTTGGGCTCGATCCGCTGGTGGTGAGCGAAACGCTGAAGGAAGTGTCGAAGTGCAAGCGCGCCGGCGTGCTGATCAATACCTTCATGCTCGCCTCCGACTACGGACTGGTGCAGTTTGTGCAGAAGGTGACGGAGATGTGCCGCGGCAAGGCTTACTTCACGACGCCTTACACGCTGGGCCAGTATCTGTTGATGGACTACATGTCGCGCAAGACGAAGACCGTGCATTGAGAAAAGCCATCACGGCAAGGTCCCTCAGCGGCTAAAGCCGCATTCATTACGGGGCGTTTACGGACGGCCTAAGGCCGTCCCCTTCAAGAAGCTGAACTTAATCAAAGTTTCCTTAAGTCTTAACGTTGTTACTAAATTGCGACTGGTTTTTGGCGTTGACACATCCCGTTGACATAGCGGCATCGACACCTGGGACATAATGAACACAACACCGGGGCAAGAGCAGGGTTAGTATGAATCAAAAGAAGTGCCCGGGAAGAACGACCGGCAGATGAAGTTATCGCAGCAAATTCGCAAGAGCGCATTACTGACGAGCGTGGTGCTGGCGCTCGGGTGTGTGGGATTCGCTTCGCCTCCGAAGCAAACCGATTCGCCGAATCTGGATCGCGGCTTCCAGGAGATGTACAACCTGGACTTCCCTGCTGCCCACGAGACGTTTCGCGCCTACCAACAGGCGACTCCGCAAGATCCCATGGGATACGTTTCCAACGCGGCTGCGTATCTGTTCTCTGAGTTCGACCGTTTGCACATTCTGGAATCGGATCTGTTCACCGACGATCACAGGTTCGAGCAGCGCGGCAAGCTGGCCCCCGATGCGGCGGTGAAGACGGAGTTCGACGGCGAGCTGGCCAAGAGCGATGCAGCGGCCAGTAAAATTCTGGCGCAGAATCCAAACGACAAGAACGCCTTGTTCTCGCAAGTCCTTGCCAATGGATTAAGGGGCGACTATACCGCGCTTATTGAAAAACGAAATCTCGCCAGTCTTGGCTATATGAAGACCTCGCGAACGATTGCGGAGAAGCTACTGGTTATCGATCCGATCTGCTATGACGCATACTTGGCGGTGGGAGTGGAGAATTATCTTCTTGGACTCAATCCCGCGCCGGTGCGCTGGTTCCTGCGCGTGACCGGTTCGCAGACCGACAAGGAGCAGGGACTGCAAAGGCTTCGCCTGACTGCCGAAAAGGGACACTACCTGGCGCCCTTCGCGCGATTGCTATTGGCGGTTGCGGCGCTACGTGATAAGGACCGGCCAACTGCGCGAGTGCTGCTGGCGGGCCTGGCCAAAGAATTCCCCAACAATCAACTCTACGTGACTGAGCTGGCGCGCATTCAGTAGCGTGCCAAAGCTGGCTTGCTGAAAAAGCCGGAAAAGCAGATCCCTCATCGGCTGAAGCCGGTTCGTGATGACAAGAAATAGAGGGCTGAGCCGGCGCACCCGTTCGGCAGGCTCAGGGCATGGCTAAAGCTGCGCCCCTTCAAAACGCGATGCGTTCGCTCCTTTCAGCAAACTGCCCGACCTGATTCTCAGCGCCGGGAAATATATAATTCACTACCCATGAGTCGGAGTCCCGCATCCGTTATCCGCTGGCTGTTCGATTCGGCTGTGGGCGCCTCCGACCGGCTCATTCCCCGCTGGATTTTCCTGCGCGCTCTCGGCCTCATTTATTTTTCGGCGTTCTATGCGCTGGTCTTCCAGATTCGCGGACTGATCGGCCCCGACGGAATTCTTCCCGCCGGCGAATACCTTGAAGCGGTGACGCGTCAGTTTGGCCAAGCGCGATTCTGGTTTGCTCCCACGGTGCTGTGGCTCTCGAGCGGCGGACACATGCTGATGGCGATGTGCTGGGTTGGAATGCTTGCGTCTCTGCTGCTCATCCTGAATGTGTGGCCGCGAGCGATGCTTCTGATCTGCTTCGTCTGCTATCTCTCTTTCGTAGCTGCGGCGCAGGATTTCTCCGGCTATCAATCGGACGGCATGTTGCTGGAGGCGGGATTCATCTCGCTGTTCTTTGCTCCGGCGGGACTATGGCCGGGCTTGGGCAGGAGCAGCCCGCCGTCGCGCGCCAGCCTTTTCCTGCTGCAATGGGAGTGGTTCCGCATCTACTTCGAATCCGGCGTGGTGAAGCTGGCCAGCGGGGATATCGAGTGGCGCAACTTCACGGCCATGGACGAGTACTACCAGAATGGTCCGCTGCCGACATGGGTTGGCTGGTATGTGCAACACCTGCCGCACGGGGTTCACGCTTTTGCCACCGGGGCGACTCTCGTGCTCGAACTCGGCCTGGTCTTCATGCTGTTTCTGCCGCGGCGCTGGCGCATCGCATGTTTCTTTATCGTGACGCTGTGGCAGATTCCGGTGATACTCACCGCGAACTACACCTTCCTGAACTACCTTGTTCTTGTCCTGGGATTTCTGTTGCTGGACGATCGCTTCATCTTGCGATTCATGCCCGAGCGCTGGAAAGAGCGGCTGGTTCCGCAGGAGACGATAGTCCAATCCACTGACTCAGAGCCTGACGTTGAGCGGCCCGAGATCTCGCTGCCCGACAAAAGGACGAAACCGGTTGCCGCGTTCCGGCTCGCGCTCGCCAGCGTGATACTGATCTGGATTTTCTACGCAACCACCGTGCAGATGGTCTGGATGCTGTGGCCCCACGCGCCGTTTCCGGTCTCGCCGGTTGCGGCGCTGGAGCCATCCAGAATCGCCAACCGCTACGGATTGTTTGCGGTGATGACGCGCGGGCGATACGAGATCGAGTTTCAAGGTTCAGACGACGGGCAAAACTGGAAAGCGTATCCGTTCCTTTACAAGCCGCAGGATCTGAACGGCAGACCGCGCATTTATGCGCCTTACCAGCCACGCTTCGATTGGAACCTGTGGTTTGCATCGCTGGGCGCCTGGCGCGAGAACATTATTGTGCCCAGTACCGAGGAGCGCTTGCTGGATGGCGCGCCGGATGTGCTGGCGCTGTTTGGGGGAAATCCTTTTCCGCAAGCGCCGCCCAAACAGGTGCGCGCGGTGCTATGGCAATACTGGTTTACGACGATGGAAGAAAAGCGTGGCACGGGGATGTGGTGGCGGCGCAAGCTGCTCGGGTTATACGCGCCCGTGCTGGAGCGCGAAGCTGACGGGAAGGTCGTGGTGGTGGAATGGCCGGAGCCTTTGCCGCCGCACTTGTAGGCAGGTTCATACATGGCTTCGCCTGGCGGCTGAAAACAGCAGATCCCTCGCGGCCTGAAGGCCGCTCGGGATGACAAGAAATAAATGGTCTATCGGCACGACTGAAGTCGTGCCCTGACACAAAGCACTCCAGAAGCAACTTTTCCCGCAGCCTGTTCGCGCCGTGCTAGTGTTAATAATGCTCCCAAGGCGCCATCTAACATGAAACGTCTGCTCGTCGTTCTTGTCATTCTCATCCTGATCTGCGCCTTGTTCTTCTTCCAGCCCGGCGGCTTCCTGGTAGTGAACAATCCGGAGAAGTCGGATGCCATTGTGGTGCTGGCGGGGGATGCGGCCGACGCCCGATATTGGCGCGGGATGGAGTTGCTCCGCTCCGGCTACGGGCAGCATCTCCTACTGGATGCCACGACTGGGGTTGCTTACGGACATTCGTATGCAGACTTGGCAACTGACTTTGTGGGCCGCACGGCGGGGCCAAACGCCGCACAAGTCAGCGTGTGCTCTATCACCGGGGACTCGACCAAGGAAGAATCAGTCCAGGTGAACGAGTGTCTGCAGCGTTTGCAGCCGCCGCCGCATTCCGTGATCGTGGCAACCGACGACTATCACACCCGACGCGCGTTATCGATCTTGCGCAATCGACTGCCGCAGTATCAGTGGAGCGCGGCCGCAGCCAGGAACGACTTTCTCTTCGGGCAGCCTTGGTGGAGCAATCGGGAGTGGGCGAAGACCTATCTCACGGAGTGGCAGAAGCTGATCTGGTGGCAGTTGTTTGACCGCTGGCGAAAGTAGAACCGGGCTTAACGAGTGTCTCGTCAAAGAGGACCGCCCAGAAAAAGGAATAGCTCATCGCAGCGGAAACGGCGCGACTCGACGCCATCTCATAGATCTCGCGGTGCGCGAGGCGGGCGATTGCAGGGGCTAAAGCCCAGGGTTTTGGCGGCCCGTTTCGGCACCGCCGAAGCCGTGCCCTGTTACAAACCCAAACCATCGGCAGGGCTGAAGGCCGCGCCCTGAAACAACCCAAGAACGATTTATGAGATAACCTCTCATTCCCTGCGTCTAGACCCCGGTGCCGCTGGGTACCTTGGGATCCGATGAAGGCGACTGCTCCGCTATTGAAGCGCGATACGAAACGTCCTTCCATAAGCTGGTGGGCTGCACGAAATAAACTTGCACCGCGGCGAGCGAAGCCGCCATCAGCACTACGAACGTGCGTATCGGCGAGGTCAGTTTCTTAAGTCCCACATTGTCAGACACCATGCCATCCACCGCCGCCAGGCCGTAGAACAGCACCTGTCCCCAGAAAGCGGCCGCTCGCCAGTAGGGCGGCAAACCAATCGTCGCCAGGGCGACGGCGATCATGCAATACGGTATGACGATGCGGCCATATTTTCCGGAGACAAAGTGGAATCGCATGCGGTTTCGCGAGCTCAGCAGCCCGGGCATGATCTTCAACATCTGATAGAGACCCGCCTGCAGCCGCACCTTACGCCGAAACTCCGAGTACAACACTGTGGGGAAGTCATACATTGTGGCAGTCGGCTCCAGCAGGATGCGATAGCCCTGGAAGAACGCGACCAGCGGCTCGTAAACGTCATCCAGCAATGTTCCAGGCGGCAATGGTGTCCACAGTGAGCGGCGTATGGCCGCGAAAGCGCCGGTGTAACCGAAGGTGGAGTCGACGCGGGTCATCCGCTGCCGGATCCACAGTTCGTAGCGCCAGTAGAGGCTGGTCGTCGCCTCCTCGTAAGTCTCGCCTTGCACGATGATGGTCTGCGGGCTTACTGCGCCGACCTTGGGATCGCCGAAGCAGGCGATGACGTTGCGCAGGCAGTCGCGATCGAGCGTCTGACGCACGTCGTTGAGGACCAGGATCTCGCCCGACATCAGCGGCACGCCAGCGGTCAGGGCAGCCGCCTTGCCGCCGTGGGGAACGCGCAGAAACTTCACGCCGTCCTTCGCGAAGCTTTGAGCGATCTCGTCGGTGCGATCGGTGGAACCGTCGGAGACAACCAGGACCTCCATCAACTCGCGTGGATAGTTTTGCGCGAAGATGTCCTTGAGTTTGCGCTCCAGGAATTTGTCGCCGTTGTAAACCGCGATGACGAAGGAGACGGTGCGCAGCTTATCGTCTTTGTGGACGGGATTGTCGGCGCGCCTGGCGAGGAAATCGAGCAGCAGGGGATAGCCAAAGAGCGCGTAAAACATAATCGCGCAGGCCAGCGTGAAGACAGCGACACAGATGATCTGGGCAGGATCCAACATCGCGTAGCTAATAAGATACAGGAATCGCGCAACCAACAGGAGTGACGTCGCGATGCCGTGCGTCTGTCCGCGATATAATCAGAAGTTTGCTGCAATCTCGAGTTCCAGCTGAAGACCCCGCGGAAGGAAAATATGCCGACAGACATCATCATGCCCCAGATGGGGGAATCGATTTTTGAAGGGACCATCACCAAGTGGCTGAAGCAGCCGGGAGAAAAAGTTCAGCGCGATGAGCCATTGTTTGAAATCTCGACCGACAAGGTTGACGCCGAGATCCCAGCGCCCGCCTCCGGCACTTTGCAGGACATAAAGGTGCAGGCCGGCGCCACGGTCCAGGTCAACACCGTTGTTGGCACCATCGCAGAAGAGGGCGCAGCGACGGGTGCTGCAGCTCCTGCGGCCGCAGCCGCACAGCCGCCCAAGGCCGAGGCCGGAGGCGATGGAAGAAGTGCAACGCAGAGCGCAGCTCCGCAGCCGCCAAGCGCCGAAGAGCCGAAGGCCGCGCAGACCATTCCAGCCGATCTTTCCGAGGGCGAGAAGATTGGTTTGGAGCGGCAACAGCAGGGTAAGGTCGAGGAAGATGTTGCAGGCGGCGAGCAGGAGCGCGTTCGCTCCAGTCCCCTGGTCCGTCGCATGGCCAAAGACAATAACGTTGACCTGACCAAGGTCTCTGGTACCGGGGTCGGGGGGCGAATCACCAAAGACGACATCGAAGCTTTCATCGCCAAGCACGGAGCAGGCGCGCCTGCAGCTGCGCCAACTTATGCGCCAACTCCGACTGCTGCTCCGGCGGCGATGCCCGCAGTCACTGCGCCCCTGCAGCCCGCGGGCGGCGTCACCCCGGGCGAAGTCGTGCCCATGTCCGTCATGCGCAAGAAAATTGCCGAGCACATGGTGATGTCGAAGCGCACCAGCGCGCATGTGCATGGCATCTTCGAGGTCGACGTCACGCGCATCGTCAAAATTCGCGAGAGCCAGAAAGCCAAATTCGAGCAGGCCACCGGCAACAAGCTCACCTACACGCCGTTCTTCGCGCGCGCGGTGATTCACGGCATTCGCAAATGGCCCATCATCAACTCGTCGGTTGAAGGCGACAACATTCACTATCACGCCTCCATCAATCTCGGCATCGCGGTCGCGCTCGATTGGGGGCTCATCGTTCCCGTCGTGAAGAATGCCGAGGAGCGCAGCTTCGTCGGATTGCAGCGGGCGATCAGCGACCTCGGCGAACGCGCCCGCACTAAGAAGCTGAAGCCTGATGAAGTTCAGGGCGGCACTTTCACTATCACCAACCCCGGCATCTTCGGCGCGAAGTTCGGACTGCCGATCATCAATCAGCCACAGGTCGCCATCATGGGCGTCGGCGGCATCACCAAGAAGCCGGTCGTGGTCACGGACCGCGATGGCAACGACTCGATCGCGATCCGTTCGATGATGCACCTCAGCATCGGATACGATCATCGCATCATCGACGGCGCCGTCGCCGATCAGTTCATGGATGAGGTAAAGAAGTTCCTGCAGAACTGGAATGAGGAGTTGCTGTAGTCGAGCAGCGTCGCAGAACTTCCTCCGAAGAAGAACTGCTTTCAAAGAAAACACAGAGGTCGCCTGCCCCGCGCAGTCGGCCTTTTCCCTTTCAGCCGAAAATGTTCCACGTGGAACAATTGCAAAATATCACAAAGTAACCTTCCAACCGCCTGAAAACAAAGAGACGCGCGCACTTTGGTGCTAGTGAACGAACGCTCGTTCGGAGGCCAATTCCAAGCCCCTCCCCTTACTCCAGCCGATTAATCACCGACGCCACATACCCCCCTCCGAAGCCGTTATCGATATTCACCACGGTCACATTCGACGCGCATGAGTTCAGCATCCCCAGCAGCGCCGCGATTCCCTTATACGAAGCTCCATAGCCCACGCTGGTCGGCACCGCGATGACCGGCACGCCTACCAGCCCACCCACCACGCTCGGCAGCGCACCTTCCATTCCCGCGCACACAATGATAACTCGCGCCTGCGTCAACGCCTCCCGCCGCGCCAGCAAGCGATGAATGCCGGCCACTCCCACGTCGTACACATGCTGCACCTCATTGCCCATGATCTGCGCGGTAACCACCGCCTCTTCCGCGACTGGAATGTCACTCGTGCCCGCCGAGACCACGACAATCTTGCCTTTGCCATAAATCGCTGCGTCGCCCGTCAGAGTGATCGCGCTCGCCAACTCGTGAAACTCGGCTTTGCGGAATTTGCGCTTCACCGCGCGGACCTGCTCCGGGGCGACCCGCGTGGCCAAGACGTTGCGGCCGTGCTCTGCCAGGCGTGAAAAAATCGTCGCCAGTTGTTGCGGAGTTTTTCCCGGCCCGAAGATAATCTCCGGCATTCCCGCCCGCAACGCCCGATGGTGATCGACGTTGGCAAATCCCAGGTCTTCGAAGGGCAGATGCCGTAGTCTCCGCACGGCTTCGTCGGGCGAAATCCTGCCTCGCTTCACCTGCTCGAAAAGTTTCTTCAGCGATGCCATATCCATGTTTGGTTAGAACCTAGTTTCGACCTTTGATTAGGAACTGACTCTATATGTCTTGTTAGAACCCTCTTGGCCTTGCTGGCCTCTTGGCAATGACTAACAACCGCAAGGTCGGCGGATGAGTGTGGAATTCCTGCAATCGAGTCCCGCAAAGCGGGACGGCGACATGATAGCCCAGGACGAAGCGCAGCGGAGTCCTGGGTAGGGTGGGAAAAACACCTGAGTCCCCTGGGGACGGCACAGTTCCCACGTAAACTCTTCGTGGGCCAACAGGCAAGTCTCCGTGAGAGGTACGGCTCCGCGTCGACAGCCGGAAAGGAAGCTCGAACAATCCAGCGCCGTAGGCGCTCCATACGCTAACCCCCAGCACGCAGCCGCAGGCGGAGTGCTGCGCAATCCAGATAGAATCATCGCAGTCCCGTAGGGACGACACCATGCCCGATCTAACTCCCCGCACCCTCACCATCGCCGTCACCGGCGCCAGCGGCTCCATCTTTCCCAAACATTTGCTGGACGCCCTGGAGCGCGACGAACGCGTTGGCACTATCAACCTCATTCTCTCCGACAGCGGCCTGCGCGTGATGGCCGAGGAGCTCGGCGTCTCCGGCCGCAACGACATCGTAACCAAGCTGCTGGGCCGCGCCGCCAACAAGATTCAGCAGCAGAACAACAACGACATCGGCGCTAACGTCGCCAGCGGATCGTATGCCACCGACGCGATGATCGTCCTGCCCTGCAGCATGGGAACGCTGGCCCGCATCGCCAACGGCATGGCGATCCACCTCATCGAGCGCGCCGCCGATGTCTGCCTCAAAGAACGCCGCCCTCTGGTCCTCTGCGTCCGCGAAACGCCCTTCAACCGCATTCACCTGCGCAACATGACGCTGGCAGCCGAAGCCGGTGCGACCATCTTCCCCATCATCCCGGCGTTCTACTTTCACCCCGCCTCCACCGACGAGATCGCCCGCGAGTTCGCCAACCGCGTTCTGGCCCACGTCGGTCTAACGCAAGCTGGAGCCTACCAGTGGAAGAAGGAGTGAGCGTCAGCGAGAGCCTGGCATCTTCTCCCAGCTAAACCCGTTCGGGTTGGTGTAGTTGGCGTATTGGTAGCTCAAGGCAATTGAGTTGCTCTTGCCCTTTTCATTCGCGACGAACGCTTCAAAGTAATACTGACCGCGAATGAAGCTGTCGCCGGCGGGATGCGGCGCGTCGAATTCCAGAGTCGAACCATCAGGAGAAGGGACGTCGCTCACCACAGCGCTTCCAATGGTTACCGTGTTGCCGGTGGCTGTAAATCCTTTACCGCTCACTCTGATCGTATCGCCCGGTAAAACTCCGACATTGGGATACAGCAGCGAGATCGAAACCGGAGCAAGTTTCGGCGCGGTTACGGTGAGCGTCACGCCATTGCTATGAACCATACCTCCCACAACCTGGATCTGATAAGCTCCCGGCGGAAACG
>JBEKTC010000127.1:0-11250 GCA_049516475.1 Candidatus Korobacteraceae bacterium
TTTCTGGGCAGCTGGCGAAGCACGTTGATCATCGCGACCTCAATCCCTCTGGCGATCCTGACCTCGATCATTCTCTTTAGCGCGCTGGGAGAAACGATCAACATCATGACGCTGGGTGGACTGGCGCTGGCGGTTGGAATTTTGGTGGACGATGCCACTGTGGAGGTAGAGAACATAAACCGCAACCGGGCTGCTGAACCAGACAAAGATATGGACGAGGTTGTCCTGGACAGTGCAGCTCAGATCGCGACCCCTGCTTTCGTCTCCACGCTCTCGATCTGCATTGTGTTTGCTCCCATGTTTCTGCTGACGGGCGTCGCACGATACCTCTTTGTGCCGCTCGCAGAAGCGGTAGTCTTTGCGATGTTGGCATCGTACTTTCTCTCGCGAACCATCGTGCCGACGATGGCCAAGTATCTTCTGCGAAACGATCCGATAAGAGACGAGAAAAACCCAGCTCCAAGCCGTAATCCGCTGGTCCGGCTACAGCACGGATTTGAGGACGCATTCGAGAGCTTCCGTCACAGATATCGCGGGCTACTGGAAGGCTGTCTCCACCACCGCGGGGTTTTGCTGATTGCGTTCTTCGCAGCCTCCCTTGGCTCTCTGGCGATTCTGATTCCGTGGCTGGGCCGGGATTTTTTCCCCAGCGTAGACAGCGGCACTTTCAAACTTCATCTACGTGCTCCCACCGGAATGCGCATTGAGGAGACCGCGAACTTGTGTGATTTGGTGGAGCGGTCGATTCGACAGCAAATTCCGCCGGACGAAGTCCAAAGCATCCTCGACAACATAGGCTTGCCCTACAGCGGCATCAATCTCTCTTACAGCAATTCGGCTCCGGTCGGCACAGAGGATGCTGACATCCTTGTCACCCTGTCCGCCAGTCATCATCCGACGGCCAACTACATGCGTAAGCTTCGCCAGGTCCTGCCTCAACAATTTCCCGGAGCGACCTTTTACTTTCTGCCCGCTGACATGGTCGGCCAGATTCTGAATTTTGGATTACCAGCACCGATCGATGTTCAGGTCGTCGGACAGGACCTCGAAGGCAACCGTCGCTACGCGGATGCGCTGCTCGCAAAAATGAGATATGTTCCCGGGACGGCTGATCTGAGAATTCAGCAACTCTTCGACGAGCCGTATCTTCGTCTCCGGGTCGAACGCACGAAATCTGAAGAACTGGGTTTCACTGCCCATGACATTGCTCAGAATCTGCTGGTGTCACTGAGCGGTAGCTTTCAAACATCACCCACTTTCTGGGTTGACCCAAAGAATCATGTCAGCTACCAGATTGCGGCGCAGACGCCGGAATACCGCACCGACAGTTTGCAGGACCTGGAGAACATTCCTGTCACAGGAACCGATCCCAACGCTCCACCATCGCTGATGGCCAGCCTGGTATCGACCAAACGGGGAACAGGCATGGCGGTAGTTTCCCATTACAACGTAGCGCCGGTTATTGACATCTTCGGGTCTGTTGCCGGGCGTGACCTGGGCGGCGTGTCCAGCGACATCGACAAAATCATTGACGACGCGGGCCCGCAACTACCGCGCGGTTCTCGCGTTGTCGTCCGGGGACAAGTCCAGACCATGCGATCGTCCTACGTGGGTCTTCTGAGTGGACTGGTGTTCTCGATCATCCTCGTGTACCTGCTGATCGTGGTCAATTTTCAATCGTGGCTGGATCCTTTCATCATGATTTCAGCTCTTCCTGCTGCCCTTGCCGGGATTGCATGGTTCTTGTTTATAACGCACACGACTCTGAGTGTTCCCGCGCTTATGGGAGCCATCATGTGTATGGGAGTCGCGACTGCGAACAGCATTCTGGTGGTGAGCTTTGCGACAGAAAAGATGATGCAGGGAAGTGACTCAGTGGGTGCTGCGCTTGAAGCAGGCTTCACACGTTTTCGCCCCGTGCTGATGACTGCACTAGCCATGATTATTGGGATGGTACCAATGGCTCTCGGACTAGGCGACGGCGGTGAACAGAATGCTCCGCTCGGTCGGGCGGTAATAGGTGGACTGATTTTCGCGACGGTTTCCACGCTGTTCTTTGTCCCAGCATTTTTTAGCGTACTGCACGGTTCACGCCGGTATCCAGCCCAAGCGAAGAGCGAGGGCTGAGTCATGCCATCGGAGTTAGCTATGTTGCCTCAAACCGAAGATAGAGCACCATCCCGGGGAAGCGCTCGTGCCTCGAAGAACGCTGGTAGGCGGAAACCGACGCGCAAAACGTGGCTTGTACTGACGATTGCGTTTGCCGTGGTTGCCGCGGTGCTCTCTTGGGGAATCTGGTCACGCGTTAGGGACGCGAGAGCCATACACGCGGAGGCCGCTCAATCGGCCGTGACACCAGTGTCGGTTATATCGCCAAAGCAAGCCGCTCCCGCGCAGGAGATCATTCTTCCCGGAAATGTACAGCCGTTCAGCTCTTCTCCAATCTACTCACGGACTAACGGGTACCTGAGAAAGTGGTATGTCGATATTGGAACTCGGGTCAAGCAAGGACAGCTGCTCGCCGTCATCGATGCTCCGGAAGTCGACCAGCAAGTGGAGCAATCGATCAGTAATCTCGACACTGCAAAGGCGAACTTATCGCTTGCGGAGATCACCAAAGCCCGCTACCAAGGACTACTTACGAAGCATGCCGTTTCCCAGCAGGATGTCGACAATGCAGTGGGCACCTATGGCGCCAACGCGGCAATCGTTGAGGCGGATCAAGCCAATGTCAGACAGCTTCAGGCCCTGCAGTCTTTTGAAAAGATCTACGCTCCGTTCGACGGCGTTGTCACTGCCCGTAACACCGATATTGGCGACCTGGTTAATTCCGGGAGCGCCGGGGGAGTCAAGACCGATCTCTTCCACATCGCTCAACCCGGGATACTGCGTGTCTATGTAAACGTCCCAGAGGAATACTCGCAAGGGATCAAAGACGGCATGACGGCGGACATCAGCCTGGCTGAGTTTCCGGATCGCAAGTTTCAGGGAAAGCTCGTGCGCACTGCCGACGCCATCAATATGACCACACGTACGTTACTGATCGAGATCGATGTGGACAATCCTACGGGTACGCTGCTTACGGGCTCCTACGCGGAGGTGCACCTGGCGATCCCGACCCATCGGTCCACTTTCGTGATTCCGGTAAATACCTTGATATTCCGCTCGGAGGGCCTACGTGTCGCCGTTGTCAAAGACGGAAAAGTCGCGCTTGCTGCTGTGACGCCGGGCCACGATTTCGGCAACACGATAGAGATTGTCGCCGGCCTCAATGCGGGCGACCAAGTCATCGTCAATCCGCCCGACTCCCTTGTCTCCGGACAGGAGGTCCGGATTGTTGAGGCATCTTTGCCGGGAGATACCAAGTGAAGCAGCCGCGAAAAATCGCTACGGCGAAGAATGCCCGAAAAGCAGTCTTGCTATTCGTGGTTCTGGAAGTCGCGGTGCTCCCATTTTGTGGGTGCACCGTGGGTCCTAACTATCACCGGCCCCCGGTAGAAACTCCACCCTCCTATAAAGAGATGGGGAACTGGAAGACCGCGCAACCCAGCGACCAGAGCCTGGCAGCTAAATGGTGGGAAATTTTTCAGGACTCTCAACTCAACGATCTCGAAGGGCAGATCGAGGTTTCGAATCAAAACCTCAAAGCGGCTTTCGCGCAGTACCAGCAGTCTCGGGCGGTGCTTCGATACTACAGGGCGGATTATTATCCGACCGTGACCGCCGATCCTTCGGCTGGCCGGACGAAATACTCGAACCATCGCCCTCCCACCAGCACGACGTTCGACGGCGTGACCTTTAACGATTTTGTGTTGCCACTTGAGATAAGTTACGAAGCTGATATCTGGGGACGGGTGCGGCGGACCGTCGAATCGTCCCGCTATCTGGCGCAAGCCAGCGCGGCTGACCTCGCAGGCGTCAATCTCAGCATGCACGCTAACTTGGCCTTTGATTACTTCGCAGCCCGTAGCCTGGATGCAGAAGAGAAGCTTCTGCAAGATACCGTCGTCCAATACGAAAGTGCATTGCAGTTGAATGAGGACCGATATCAGGGAGGACTAGCCTCCGAGGTGGAGGTCGAGCAAGCTAGGACCCAGTTGGAAACAACTCGCGCCCAAGCCATCGATGTCGGAGTAGCCCGGGCACAGTATGAGCACGCCGTTGCTGTCCTGCTGGGTAAACCTCCGGCGGAATTTTCGCTTCCTCCGCTGCCGCTCACTGCCCCCCCGCCATCCGTTCCTATCGGCTTGCCTTCCGAATTGCTGGAAAGACGTCCCGACATTGCTGCTGCTGAACGAACAATGGCGTCAGCGAATGCTCAGATCGGTGTTGCCAAGGCAGCTTATTATCCCCTGGTGAATCTGACGGCGACGGGAGGATTGGAAAGCGGCAGCGTTACGACACTGGTGCAAGGACCGAGTGCACTATGGTCAATAGGAGCATCGGCCCTGGTAACGGTCTTTGACGTAGGACGACGTCGCGCCGTCACCGATCAGGCTATACAAGGTTACGATTACACCGTCGCATCCTATCGCCAAACCGTGCTCACAGGCTTTCAGCAGGTCGAAGATAATCTCGCGGCGCTGCGGATTTTGGAGCACGAGGCAGCCGTTCAGAATGCCGCCGTGCAAGCGGCGCAAAGGTCTCTTGAGCTTTCAAATATTCGATACGCAGGCGGAGTGACGAGCTACCTCGAGGTGACCGTCGCAGAAAGCGCGGCGCTTTCGGATGAGGTAACAGCCGTCAATATCCTCGGACGTCGCATGGCGAACACGGTACTGCTGATTCAGGCGCTTGGCGGGGGATGGGATAGTTCAGAACTGCCGCAAAGGCCGGAATGCTGCGGGAAATTAGCCAGCAATACATCTCCCTAACTTTGCAAGACAGGTCACGAGGCCATGCACGATCGAAATCGGACGTTATCGCTGATCAGCTTTCTCGCGCTTGGCGCGCTCCTCGTGTTGGCTGGGAAAAACCCTTCGGGTGCGTACGCCACCAGCGCCATTTCGCAGGACTTAGCGGGACAGATGCCGCCAGGTTTCGACCAGGATGTCGCTCGGGTCGTTAATGAGATCGACGCAATCGAGGCCGACACCTTGCGAAAGATGGATCAGACCACGCTCGACCCTCAGGGCCAGATTCATACGCTGGGGAAACTGCTGCTGTTCGACAAGCATCTCTCCGTCAATCAGAACGAAGCCTGCAGCTTCTGCCATACACCCGAGACCGGATTCACCGGCCCGATTCAATCCTTGAATTTGAGCACGGTGTCGTATCCAGGATCGGTGAGAACGCGATTCAGCCAGAGGAAGCCACAGAGCTACATGTACGCGACCTTTGCGCCCGTGCTTCACTACAACGCGCTGCAAGGCGATTTTGTGGGCGGAAATTTTTGGGACATGCGGGCTAGCGGGTATCGGTTGCAAAACCCGAGCGCCGAACAAGCCCAAGGTCCACCGACAAGGGACGTCGAAATGGGGCTGCCTGACTCGGCTTGTCTGACATATCGGCTCTCGAAGGCTCCCTACCGTAAGCTCTTCGAGACCGTCTGGGGCTCCGACTCGTTCGCCATACGTTGGCCTGCAAACGTCGAGAAGGTTTGTGCAACTCCGGCTCCTCCCCCTCGCGACGACCCGTACCCTGTCCACCTCAGTGTGGCCGACCGGCAGCGTTCTGATCGCGTATATGACGAGTTCGGACTATCCGCCGCCGCTTATGAAGCTTCGCCGGAAGTGAGTCCATTCACGTCGAAGTATGACTATGTACAGGCAGGCAAGGACCAATTCGCTCCGGAGGAGGCGAGGGGCTATGACTTGTTCCGAGGTAAGGCCAAATGCAACCAGTGTCACCGGGATGGCGGGCCTGGCGAAGAACCACTATTCACCGACTTCACTGCGAGCAACCTTGGAGTACCAAGGAACCCGGCACTGCAGTATTACTACGAAGATAAAGCCGACCGGCGCGCCTATAGTGCTAACCCCGTGGGGCAAGCGTTCATCGACACCGGTGTGGGATCGTTCTTGCGCACCCTGCAAAGCGATAGCGGTCAACTGAATCCCGATTCGCAATGGGTAGAGCTGGCTCCGAAGTTCGATGCCAGGTTTCAGGTACCCACGTTGCGCAACGTCGACATGCGTCCGACACCTGACTTCGTGAAGGCTTACATGCATAACGGTTACTTCAAGAGCCTCAAAGAAGTGGTCCATTTCTACAACACGCGCGACGTCCTGCCGAGGTGCAATGAAAAAGATCCTCGGGAAAAGGTAGGGTGCTGGCCGCCACCAGAAGATGCCAGCAACCTCAATAGGAAGCAACTCGGCAATCTTAAGCTGACAGATCAAGAAGAGAATGATCTGGTTGCTTTTCTGAAGACCTTAACGGATGGCTATAAGTCACTGGTTTGTTGTAGATAACGTTCCGCTCAACTGTTGCCTTTCAGGAGAGAAAAATGAAACGTCGACTTGCCCTGGCGCTTGCGGTTCTGATTGCCACAACCGTATTTGCGCAAAAAGACTCCCAAACTTCGAAACCAGCGCGCCATAGCTCGGCTCCGGTTTCGAAGCAGCTGGAGGACATGAAGGACGCCATATCGGCGCAACAACAGCAGATCCAACAGCTGCAACAACAGATCTCAACTCGTGATCAGGCCATTCAGAGCCTGCAGCAGCAAGTGACGGCGGCGCAATCGGCCGCGCAACAGGCGCAGGCGGCAGCAACGGCAGCGGCCAACTCGCAGAGTACGCTGAGTGCCGACCAGATTAGCGGACTACAACACGACGTCGCCGATTTGAAGACTGTCTCCGGCAACACTGTGAACGAACTGCAGGAGACACAGAAACAGGTTGCCGGATTGGAAAGCCCGCTGGCGATCCACTATAAGGGAATAACCATTACGCCGGGCGGGTTCCTGGCGGGTGAAACAATATGGCGGCAGCACGCACTCGCGGCCGACGTCGACACCCCATTCAACTCCATTCCCTACTCCGGTTCCTCGCAAGCCAACATGGCCGAGCTCTACGGATCCGGTCGTCAGTCACGTATTTCCATGCTGGCGCAAGGCAAGCTGGATAACATGAAGTTGACCGGCTATGTCGAGGCCGACTTCCTGGGTTCTGGCACCGCCTCCAACAACAACGAAAGCAATTCCTACGTTCTCCGCCAGCGGCAGACGTGGGCTCAGGCTTCTCTAGCCAGCGGTTGGAGCTTCACCGGCGGCCAGATGTGGAGCTTGGTGACAGAAACCACCGTGGGCGAGGACAACCGTAGTGAAGCATTGCCTATGACGATCGACCCGCAATATGCCGTGGGCTTTAGCTGGGAGCGTCAGTACGGATTCCGCGTTGTGAAGGATTGGGGCAACAAGGTTTGGTTGGGCTTCTCGGTGGAAAACTCAGAGGCAACGCTAACCGCACACGGCAATACCGCTGGTTCATTCCTGCTCGGTTCGCCGGGACTCTCGGCCGGCTTGTATAACGGCGCGGTAAGCGGTTGCACCGACACAGGGACTTGCACGGCCCTGGCGAACTACTCGTTCAATCCGTCACCGGATTTCATCGCCAAGCTGGCATTCCAGCCTGGCTTTGGACATTATGAGATCTTCGGCATTGGCAGCGGCTTCCGCGATCGCATCTTCCCCGACGCGGGCGCCAAGACGCCCAGTGCAGCTGGCGCCTTCAATAGCTCGACCTGGAGCGGTGGCGGCGGTGTCAACGCACGCTGGTCCATATTCCAGAAGCATATTGACCTCGGGATACACGCCCTGGCGGGTAAAGGTGTGGGACGGTACGGAACCGCCGGTTTGTCCGATGTGACCATCAGCTCGAACGGCTACGTGGCTCCGATCGCGAGCCGCCAGGGGCTGCTGACGCTCGAATATCATTCTCCCAAGTGGGATTGGTATGGCTACGGCGGTATCGAGTATGACGGCCAGACCGAGTTCCTGAACTCCAAGGGCGTCCCGGCGATTGGCTATGGCGCGCTTGCTTCCAACAACACCGGCTGCGGCCTCGAAACCCTGCCCAGCACCTCGTACGGTGCAGGCTACGACCCCGGTGCCTTAGCGGACTGCACGGGCGACACCAAGGACATCTGGGAAGGCACCCTCGGCTTCTGGTACAAGCCGTACAACGGCCCGAAGGGCCGATTGCAGTTCGGACTCCAGTATTCCTACGTAACCAAGACTGCGTGGGCAGGAATTGGCACCAAGCTTCCTGTACCTGCAAACAACAGCCCGACAGCTCTCGACAACATGTTCTTCACATCCTTCCGGTACTACCTTCCGTAAGCAAATCGGGTGGCTGGCGCTCGGTCAGTCACCCGATTTTTCTCCCTCACAAATCCCGCCTAGGCTCCTTAGGTTGGAGTTGGTGCGTTTTGCTCTATCAAGTTCTGAGCTTTCAGGTCAGCCCAGAATTCAGACGGAATCTTGGTTTGCATTGAGGTGTAGTCTGCGAGAATCTGTTGTTCACTGCTGGCGCCGACGACCACAGCTGCGGCCACGTCCGGTGACGCAGAGAACTGAAGCGCTGCTGTGCGAAGGTCTACCCCATGATTCGCCGCCACTTCCCGCAGTTGTTTTCGTTTTTCCAGAAATTCGGTGGGTATCTTGTAGGAGTCTTTTCCATAGTTGTAGCGAGGACTCCCCGAGATGAATCCAGCGTTTAGTGAGGAGCCAACCACCAGAGAGGCATTCTTTTTTCGGACCTCAGGAAAAAGCTGGTTTAGCGCATTCTTGTGATCGATCAAGGAATACTGCGATGCCATAAGACAGACGTCTGGATCGGCCTCCCTTAATACTCGCAGAATCGGTTCGGGCGTATTGACGCCAATTCCCCATCCTTTGATCAATCCCTCTTCCCGCATACGCGTTAGTTCTGGAAAAGCACCTTTTGCGGCGATGTCGAATTGTTCCTGCCAACTCGTCGGCAACAACTTATTATCCGGGGAAATGTCGTGGACAAAGACGATGTCAAGGCTATCGATGCCAAGTCTCTGCAAGCTATCCTCGATCGAACGCCTTACTCCGGAGGATGTGTAATCGAAGATTACGTCGTTGGGAGAGGGCGAGAAAGGGAACAGTTCGCTATTCTTTGCTGTCTTGGACGCCTTCAGCAGTTTGCCCACTTTCGACGAGATGACGTATTCACTTCTTTTCTTGGTGTGAAGAAAGCCGCCATACCTTCTCTCGGCGAGACCCAGGCCATACCAGGGAGAGACGTCATAATAGCGAACGCCCGCGCTCCATGCAGCTTCCAGGATCGCGTACGCATCCTTATCAGGCACCACCGCAAATTCATTTCCCAAGGGAACGCCTCCCAGGCCGAATTTGAAAGGCGGATTGTAATGGACATTGCTGCCATTGCTCGTGTTGTTGATCATGTTATTCATGCTCCTGCCATCTCTTGTATTGTTCTGCGCATGTGCACTCCCAGGCGAGAGGGCCGCAGCCGCGGTCACGGCCGACCCTTTGACGGCCAGATTGAGAAATTCTCTTCTTGTGCTCATGCTCGTCGCCCGCCCAGCCGCCCATTAGACTTGGATCAGCGCTATTCCTGACTTAGGATCGAATTTCTTCTGAAGGTGGATCGGGCTCTCCGTCAAAATCAGTTCGCAAGTCGGACGCACGCGAGCCTCAAGCAGGTGCCCGCCGTGGGCGGTTCCGTCAGAGCGTCCTACTACCACGTGCGCGTGCACCTGCGACTCTCCGTCCTTGAGGGCGATGTCGCCGATGAGCGAAAGCAATTCCACTTGTTCGTCGAAAACGCAGGCTGGATCGTACTTTTTCGTCTCCCAGTTGAACCAGCCCAGCTTCGCGTAAGAAAGAGCGCCGATGGCCTTGAAGCTACTTCCCGCCAAACCCTGCCCTTTCGCGAATTCTTGCAGCACGCTTGCGATCTCGTCACCGGTTTCAAAGATTAGAGCAAAGGTCTTCGGTTCATCCTCGATTTGTTTCCACCGCATGACGTCACCTTTTCCCAGTACAATCTCAACTCGCAGTTGGTGTTCCTGCGGCAAATATGAGCAGGTACCGTGGGTTAGAGTTTTCCTTCGTCGACCTTTGCTAACTGTTTACAGATCCACTTCGCCGAATGTTGTCACCGGCTGAGGCACGAGTCATTCGGCGATCGGATGTCGCTGCCATGAGTGCAAATAACTTGGCTTACACTCTGTACCGGTTAGAGCATATTCATTGCCAATCCGACAGGCCGTTTATCTCCGAGATACTTACTTAGTCTCAAGCTCAAGCTCCCGGGCGTCCCCTAATTTGCTGATTCAGCAGATATGTCGTCCGTCACTGAAAGTGTCAATCTTTCGACGCGTCTGTCCCGTTGCGGACACTTGGAGAACCGACTGTTTCTGGGGACGAGTAAAGCTTGCCCAGTGAGTCATTTAACCTGAAATGTCTTCCGTGCGACTTGGCACGCAGAATGCTCATCAGATGGGGAAAAGAGAGTTGGTCATCCCTTCGATGGCGGGGTGGCCACCCCGCAATGGCCAGGGTAGGAGCGGAACGTACGGATCGCCGCTGCTCCATTTGCGGTGGCGAATCCGGTTCCTGTGATAAGAGGTAAGGCAAGATGGCAGACAAGGCAGAATTCAAGATAAGCCTCGACGCGCCAAAAGCTCTCACAAGGCGCGCCTTCATCAAAGGGGTTATCGCCAGCGGCGCCGCAGTTTCCTCGGCAGGCTACCTGTTCCGAGCCTCGTCTCTTCTACATGGCCAGCAGTCGGCTGGGGGCGGCGGCGAACGGCTGCTTACTCTCAACATCAACGGCCAGCAGCGTCGTGTCGATGTCATGAAGCAAGAGACGTTGGCGTGGACGCTGCGCCACAAACTGGGACTCACCGGCACGAAGCTGGGGTGCGACCGGGCCGAATGCGGCTCCTGCACCGTTCTGATCGACGGCGTGCCACATTATGCGTGCTCGGTGCTGACATACACAGTCCGCGACAAGGAAGTTCTCACCATCGAAGGGTTGGCGAGCCCCAACGGCACTCTGCACCCAGTCCAGCAAGGCGTCATCGATGAACAAGGCTTCCAGTGCGCCTTCTGCATGCCGGGCTTCATCATGGCAGCGGTGGCATTCCTGAAGACGAATCCCAATCCGACGCGGACCGAACTGGCGCAGGGCTTGTCGGGCAATCTGTGCCGGTGCCAGGACTACGACAAGATCCTGACCGCGATGATGCGCGGTGCAGAGAACATGAGGAGGGCGAGCCGTGCCTGAGGAACCCGATAAATCTCCCGGC
>JBEKTC010000128.1:0-11179 GCA_049516475.1 Candidatus Korobacteraceae bacterium
GGCTGACTTCGGTCAGCCTGTTTTGTCCTTGGAGCGATGTTCTATTCAGCCGGGCGTTACCCACCACATCGCCTAGCTGCTTAGATAAATCCAGAATTCGAACACTGATATTGTCCATTTCGCCTGTGCTCCTCACTAGAACTTAACAAGCACCACGTTTCCCGCTGCTAGAATTCCTGCACGCGGCGGGTTTGCACTTGCCGCCAAAGCAAACTTATCGCGCACGACAAGGACGCGATGAATTGGACACCCACGTAATGCATTGGCATCCGCCCAGCAAGTTAAGGAGTTGAGACTTGGCAGATAACGCGCAGACCGAAGGTTTGAAGCTCATTAGCGAATGGTGCAAGTGGCTCGTAGCGGTCCAGTCGGCAGGGATTGGGCTTATCGCGACCCTTGTTAAAGGAGACGGCAGACCAATCTGCAAGAAGTGCCAGAAATCCTTTGAGCTAGTTCTTACTCTACCCCCGCTTTCAAAGCCTGTCTGAGGAAAGTAAGAACGGCAAATCGCCACATGTGCATTAGCTTTTTTCTGTCGAAATACAGGCGATCAATCCAGGTTCCCTCAGAGGTTTTCATCCCCCCGGCAGACACCAGAATATGCAGGTGCGAATTGAAGTTGAGCCATGCCCCGAAAGTATGCGGTATCACGGTAATCAGGACCTCGACACCAAATTTGATCTTCACCCATTGCTTGATAACCGCAGCACCCAACGCAGGTAGATCATGAAGAAGGTGGCGATTCCGTTGAAAAATTGGCCACAGAACGTCAGGCATCGTAAAAACGATGCCTGCATACCGAATGTCTGGCAGTGAGGCCCATAGCTCCCTCTGCCATAGCAGAGTGGCTCGATGACCGCAACTTGGGCAGGCTCGGGACTTGCAAGTGTGGTAACCCACCTTTTCCTCGGTAGCCGAAGCGTAGATTTCCGCTCCGAGAGCGGAAGTCCTACAGTCGATCATTCGCTGGAAGTTTCCACGGACTGAGGATCGAGTACCGGGATGATCCCAAAAAGGCCGCGCAGCGATCAAAATCTCTTTTATTGGTTCCTTCAACTTCATGGCAGCGCCAATTCCTCTTGTGCCGGCAGGCTATCCAGCAGTTCTTCCGTGATGAAAATCGCCTTTCCAGGAAACTTCAGCACTGCCGCGGCCAGGGCGCTTAGCTCACGAGCATCAAGTTGAGAAAAACGACGAACCAAACCTGCCATTTCGACGGCGGCAACCGGATTGGCCGGAGGTTTCGAAACATGTTTCCTGAGGAGACCTCGTATTGTCTTCCCTACTCCCTTCTCGCCGCGATAAGACAGCAACAGTCGTCGCTGTTCCTGTAACGGCATCGCACGACAAAGCCATGCTCGATGAATCGCTATTTCCCCGTGGCGCAGCGCCTCTAGGATTTCTGGATCTCCAGCCGAGATCAGTTGCTTGACCTTGGTTACATTACCGGTAGACGCTCCTGCAACAGCGGCAATTCTCGACCTTACGTCCAGCCGGTCAGCTTCTGTCAATTTTGCCGAACCCTTGTTCTCGCCCCCGGCCTTCTGGTGTGACCGTGTCTGTTCTGTTAGCCAAGGCTCAAGTTCCAAAGCGAGGAGGATCCGGCAGAAAGCATTGAGATGGTCAGATCGGCCATGCCCCTGGATCAGCCACTGAAGAGCTTCTTCTTCGCTCAGAACGTACTCGATGCACGGGAGCACCGCGCGGCCTTTCCGTCGAGCAAGTTCCCAACGAGCACGCCCGTCGATAATCGTGCCGGCGCTGGTGATAACAAGCGGCTCGCGAAACGCAAACTTCCCAACCTCCAAAAGTGCGGAAAGTTTGGAGGCTGAGATCCCAAGATGATGTCGAACGTAGGCTGGGTGCGGGTGAAGATGGTCAACTCGCCGCTCTGTCATCCGAGATTGGAAAGAGGGTGTGGGCGCAGCCTCCTCAGCCGAGTGAATGTCTGCCGTGGCTTCTTCCCAGGGTGCGACGACTCGATAGGAATAGGGGTCTGCGACGCAGAGGGAAGAGTCTCCGCTCATACGGTTCTCACCAAAAAACCGTTGTTTAGACCGTCGCTGGAAAAGAGTATTTTGGGGTGCATATTCGGGTGCATAAATTGGTGCCGAGGCACCTAATTTCACCCGAACAGGAAGGCCTATGCTGCTTCTAAACGACTGATTCCTAGCAACAGGAGCGGGGCGGGTTGAATTTGCTAAACCGTTATACGGTCAAAAGCTGTATCGGGGGTTCGAATCTCCCCTCTCCGCCAGACTTTTCAAGGGCCTGCAACCCGCAGAAATCAAAGCAAATTCTCGTGCCAGCCAAGCGAATTGCCTGCCCGGCACTTCACTGCTCTCCATTTGATTTCACGGGAATTGACCACTCTGTAGTGACAAAACCAGTGACA
This sequence comes from Candidatus Korobacteraceae bacterium, assembly GCA_049516475.1. Classification (GTDB taxonomy): domain Bacteria; phylum Acidobacteriota; class Terriglobia; order Terriglobales; family Acidobacteriaceae; genus Bog-257. The sequence continues at coordinate 2,396 of JBEKTC010000128.1, forward strand.
CTGCCCGTTCAGGCCGCATAGCTGCGGCGGCTGTCACTACTAACGGTTTGAGCTGGCTTCCTCATGTCAACGTTCCATTCGACTGCTATTTCGATTCCACTAGTTCCCCGTTCTTGCCAATCGTCAAGCGCAGCACGGGCTTCAAAGGCACCGACAAATTGTAGCGCGCGTGTCTGAGCTCGCCCGTTCTCACGAGCGCCCCCTTCTCCATCAGGTCCACGAGGTCGCGCGTCGCGGTTGCCGGCGAGGCCCCGGTAATCGTGCTGTACTTACCCGCGCTGAGGCCGCCCTCGAATCCTTCAGGGCCTTCCTTGAACATCCGCAGCAATGCCTTTTGCTGTCTTTCATTGAGCTGGCCCTTGAGCCTGTCAAATAGTTTTGATTTCTCAATCAGAAATTCTACGAGGGCCAGTGTGCGCCGCTGCGCTTCAATCGTTATTCCGGCGAACCACGCCAGCCAGTCGGTAATTTCGTTTCCTTTGCTCGCCGCTTCCAGCGCATTGTAATAACTCGGCCGCCGTGCAAGGATCGTTGCCGCAAGCACGATGAGTGTCGGCTGCCCAAGGTTCTGGGACATGGATTTTTCGGCAATGGCCCTTCCGATTCGGCCATTGCCGTCCTCAAACGGATGGATCGTTTCAAAATACATATGCGCGGCCCCTGCCCTTGTGAGCGCGGGCAGTGGTTCTGTTCCGCGAGGAGCGGTGCGCTGAAACCAGTCGATGAATCCCGCCATCTCGCCGGGAACTTGTGCGAAAGGCGGCGCTTCGAAATGTATCTTCGGCATACCCATGCCCCCTGAGACGACCTGCATGGGCTCATCGCTGGTTCGGTAGCGGCCGACATCCGTGATGTCCGTTCTGCCGCCCATCAACATGCGGTGCCAGCCGAATATCATTCCTTCGGAAAGCGGGGCAGAGAAGGTGCGGTACAGATCGACCATCATTTCAGCGACCCCCTGCTCTTTCGGGGCGACGCGCCGATTGTCTGCGGCGAATCCAAGCTGTCTTTGGATAGAAGACTGCACACTGGCGCGATCGAGAATCTCACCCTCAATCTCGGATGTCGTCAGCGCCTCGGTGCTCATTGCCTCCACGGTAAGCTGATTGCGCTCCTCCTCACCCAGGTGCTTCACTGTGCCCAGAAGAACACCGCCGCCAACGAGGAATTGCTGCTCCGCTAAAGTGAGGCGACCCTCCTCCCAGGTGAAATGCGGCCAGTCGGGTTGTTGCCAATTCCAAGTCATGAGCGATAGGGCATACTTCTATCGCTCATATTGCGCGAGATAGTGAGCGATAGCAAGGGATTATATCGCTCAGCGGGCTCCGCAAGCCCGATTATCGAGACTTTTGACCTCTTTCTCAGGGGAGTCGCCCGGCCCCTATGGCTTCGCCGGCCAGCGGCAGACAACCAGGCAGTGCCCGGTCGGCGGATAGCGGATGATTCTACGTCGTTGCCGGTGGAGATCGGCTTGTTCCCTTAGGTTTTATCGGACGGGTAGGTTGGTGTCTTGCGGACCCGACCTTCCTCCAACTCCAAGCTCTCAAGCGGAAACCCACGAGGCAGGGCTCTGGTTTTTGCGGGCCCGAATCTCTCCGCCGTAAGCCCTCATCCAGGTCCCTTCTCCGGCAGAAAGTCTGTATAAACCTCCGATGAGCCAAACGCCGCCTAGAATCCGCTGTCATTCCCGTGCATACCTATCAATGCTGGCGAAAACCTCTCTCCAACAGCCAAGGAAAAGGGCGGAGCCCAAGAAATGACCTCCAAGAATGTGCGGAATCTGAAAAGCGACCTGGTGAAAAGGGCCGAATCTCGGCGGTGCCTAACCCAGGGCTTAGCCTCTATGGCATATGGCATTCGAACGGCATCTACCTATCCAACTTCCCACAACAAGATTTCTTGGCCCGCGTTGACGGAACTCTGCCCTGGCCCATACATTCAGAGTCGTTGAACTAGGCTCAATTCACGAGAAGCCGATTTCAACTAAGACAAAACTAGGTTCCACCAGCTTCCGAGTAGTTGACGAGTCGGCCTTATAAGGCGCGTGTTGCTGAGGATATGGTGGAGGTTGGTGACTACGAAGTAGAGGCCGCGCATTCTCTTCCGCAAGCGAGCCCCAGTTGCGCCCGCAAAAACGCTATACCTGAAGCACATCACCTTCGCGGGCAACCATTTGGTACAAAACCGGATTAACAAAGAATCCGATAAAGAGCCGGGAGATCAAACCTGCCACAATGACGATCGCGAAGGGTTTCTGCGTGTCTGAGCCGATTCCGGTTGAGAGCGCGGCTGGGAGCAGTCCCAGGCAGGCTACGAGCGCTGTCATCATGATCGGACGAAGCCGTAGCAGCGAGGCCTCCCGCGTTGCGGTGGGAATGTCCATTCCTTCCAGGCGAAGCTTATTGATATAGGAAACCAGAATCACTGCGGTTTCCACCGATACACCTAATAACGCCAGCAATCCTAGAACTGACGAAACACTGAAAGGAGTATGGGTAAGCTTCAAAGCTATGAGCGCGCCTACTGGTTCCGTCATAATGACGCCCAGGGCAATAGTGACGGGAAACTTAAAGTTTCCATAAAGCGCAAACAAAATCATGAAAATAAGTACCACTGCCAGCGGGCCAATTAGAATGAGCTGCGACTTAGCTTCCAGAAATTGGCTGTACTCGCCGCCCCAATTAAGCCGGTAGCCTTGAGGCAAAGTGACAGCTTTATCGACTGCCCTTTGGCCGTCTCTCACGGCGCGCTCCAAGTCTCGCCCTTCAATGCTGTACTGAACCCCGATGTAGCGGGAATTGTTTTCGCGGTAAATGAACGATGCTCCATTTCCCTGTTTGATATCGGCCAGTTGACTGAGCGGGATCTGCTTGCCATCCGGTGTTCCCACCAGTAGGTTGCCAATCTCGTGCGCGCTGCTGCGGAATTGAGGCTGCATGCGGACAACGAGGTCGAATAACTTCTCGCCTTGAATCACCTGGGTCACGGCCTGCCCTCCCACAGCCGCGGAGATCACCGCTTCAACATCGGAGACGTTGATTCCGTAGCGTGCAATCTTGTCACGATCCACATCGATCAGCAGGCTGGGCTGACCCAACTCCCGCACTACCGTCAAGTCGGTGAAGCCGGGTATTTTGGCCAGTGTGTTCTTGATTTGCACAGCCTTGTCCTGAAGAACGGTTAAGTCGTCGCCATAGACCTTCACCGCCAAGGAGCTCTTAAGTCCGGTCAACGCTTCGTCTACGGCGTCTTCCGCGGGTTGGGTGTAGTTAAAGATGATTCCGGGAAAGGCTGTCAGCTTATTGTTGAGAGCTTCAACTAATTTGGCCTTAGTATCGAGGTTGCCGCTCCAGGCCTTGTCCTTATAGGGTCTCAATCCTACATAGAACTCGCAGTTAAAGAACCCGGTGGGATCAGTACCGTCATCTGGACGACCCAACTCAGAGGCGACAGTGGTGACTTGCGGGAACGACATCAGGATGTCGCGAATCTGAGGGGCGATGCGGCTCGCCTCTTCAAAGGAGATGGTATAGGGCATGGTCGCCCGCACCCAGAGCGCGCCTTCGTCAAGATGCGGCATAAATTCCCCGCCAATGAACGGAACCAGCAGTAAGGTCGCACCGAAAATCAACGTGGCGATCAACAGAATAAGTTTGGGGCGCGCCAGCGCCCAATCCAACTGGGTTGCGTATACACGCTTCATCCAGTCGTAGGCACGATTCTGATGCTCGCGTATTCCCTTCTTGAACCAGTAGGAAGTCAGTACTGGCACCAGAGTAAGAGTGAGGATCAGCGCACCCACCAAGGCGAAGGACATTGTCTCCGCCATGGGATGGAATAGCTTTCCCGAAGGGCCGCTGAGAGCATAGATGGGAAGGTAGCCCGCCAGGATCACTGCGACCGAATAGAAGATAGGCCGATCGACATCCTTTGCGGCCAGGAGAATAACTTCGTGCAGTTTGTAGTTCTTGCCCTGCCGCAAGGCGAGCTCGCGGTAGATATTTTCCACCATCACCACGGTGCCATCGATGATGATGCCGAAGTCGATGGCGCCGATGGAAAGCAGGTTGGCAGCGCCGTCGTGAGCGTGTAATACGATAAACGCGAACAACAGCGACAACGGAATCGTGAGCGCTACGATGATGGCCGCCCGGAAGCTGACCAGGAAAAACATCAGAACGATCAGCACCAATATCATGCCGCGGAACAGGTTGGCTTCCACGGTATCGGTGGTCAGGCTTACCAAGTCGCTGCGATCATAGTAAGGATGGATCTTGACGTCCGGAGGCAGGATCCTCCGGTTCAATTCCTCCGTCTTGGCTTCCACTCCCTTTAGAACATTCTGGGTCTGCTCGCCGCGCAGCATCAGAATGACGCCCTCAACCGCGTCGTCATTCTTTTCGTAACCGAACTCACCCAGCCGGGGCGCGTGGCCAATCGTCACATCGCCGACATCCTTGATTCGTATCGGTACTCCATTATTGCTGCCAACCACGACGTTGCCGATATCGCTGGTGTCGCGCACCAGGCCAATACCGCGCACGTAATAAAACTGCCCTCCCTGCGAGAAAAACCCTCCGCCGGCATTGGCGTTGTTTGCCGCCAGCGCTGCCTCCACTTGCGGGACCGTCAGATGGTAGCCGTAGATCCGGGCAGGATCGAGCAACACCTGGTACTGCATGACCGTGCCACCGAAACCGGAGTCATCGGCAACACCTGGAACGGAGCGGTAGGCCCGCTCGACCACCCAATCCTCAAAGGTCTTCAACTCTTGCGGGCTGCGGTCGGGGCTCTCCAGAACATAGCGGTACACCAGGCCGCTGGGGCTGAACAGCGGAGCCATCGACGGCGTGACTCCGGTGGGCAAGTTGGCTTGCGCTATCCGCTGGAAGACAATCTGCCGCGCAAAGTAGTCGTCCGTCTTTTCGTCAAAGGTAAGGATCACGTCGGAGAGGCCGTAGAGCGAGATGGACCGCATAACCACCATATGCGGCACACCGTTCATTTCCAGCTCGAGAGGAAGCGTGACCAGGCGTTCCACTTCCTCCGCCGCATGGTCCGGCCATTGCGTGATCAGTTCGACCTGGGGAGGAGATAGATCGGGATAAGCGTCCACCGGCATTCGCTGGAACGAGATGATCCCAGCGACCGTCATAAAACCCGTCAGCATCAGCACCAGGAACCGCTGACGAAGGGCCGCTTGTACGATTCGATGAATCATTCGGAGCTGGACAACATGGTCCTGATCACGGTTCCTTAATCGAATATCATTCGCTGCCGGCTAACGCTGCAACGAATTCGCAAACTGCAGGAACAAGCTGCCGTCGCCGATGACGCGATCGCCAGCCTTTAGTCCACTGGTAACTTGAGTTTGTCCCTTCAGGCTCTCACCCAGAGTGACGGGCCGCCTGGCAAACTGATTGGCCGTTGCTTCGACATAAACGAAAGGCTGATTTTCACTGTCGCGCAAGACCGCCGAATCGGGTACGGCAATCGCATTTTGAATCGTCCCGGCATCCACGTTCGCCGCAACGAACATGTCCTTCTTCAACTTCTCTCCCGGATTGCTGGTCTCAATGCGCGCCTGCAGCGTACGAGTGTTCGGATCCAAGGAAGCGGCCACGTACGCAATGCGGCCCTGAAAGACGTCGGGATAAGCCTCAGTCTGAATGGTGACTGGATCGCCCACCTTCACGTAGGGCAGGTCCTTTTGATAGACGTTGACCAACACCCACACCGTGCTGACGTCGGAAATCAGGAAGCACTGGGTGGTGGTGAGCTGGAGCAGTTGACCAGCCGCAACATCCTGCTCAACCACTTCCCCGCTGATAGGAGCTCTCACCGGGACCTCGAAAGAGGGCGGGGCTTTCACCAGCGCGGCCGGATCGCTGACTCCCAGCACCTTGAGAGCAGCCTCCGCCGCGGCCAAATCTCCGCCCGCCTGCACTTCGGCCGACTCGGCCTGCTCCAGATTCTGTTCGGCAATGGCGTGGTGATCGTACAAGTCTTTCGCTCGCGCGTAAGCCTTTTGCGCAAGCGCATAGGCATCCTTGGCTTTCAAATAATTCGTGCGGCTCTGGGAGTAATCGGGACTTGCCACGTACAACATGGGCTGACCCCGCTCTACCCTCTGGCCGGGAACGACCACAACGCGGCTCACCGGCCCGCTCACCTGAGTGATCACCGGCGTGGTATGAAAGCTGTTGTAGGCGACGGCGCCGGTCAGCCGCAAGGTTCGCGTCAGGCTGGTGGGCTGAACCTGCAGCACCTGCACGTGGGCCATCTGGTCGGGCGGAATCGTGAACAGCTCGGCCGTATTAGCATTGTTCGCTTCTTCCTTGGCGGCGTTGCCGGATCCCCCACTGCTGCAGCCGGCAAGCGCCAACATGATCGCTGACACGACGGTTAACGCAACTCGGTATTGCCGGCGATCGCGCGACATCTTCACGGCAGATTCCTCGTTCCTACGGCTTCCTTGAGCTGTTCCAATGCGGTCATGTAAGAGGACAACGCCTGGCGATAGGCCAGTTGAACTGCGCGATAGCTGCGTTCGGCATCGAGAAAATCCAACAGGCTTGCTGCCCCACGTTTGTAAGCATACTCACTGATGTCGCGCGAGTCCTGTGCCTCTTTCAAGTAGCCAGAAGTATAAAGGTGCACGATTTCGTCGTTGCTGCGCAGCGCCTCATAGGCATCGTTAACGTCGGACAGCACGATATCGCTGGTCGAGGCCTGGGTCTCCTGGGCCTGGGTCAGAGCATATTGGGTGCGAGCGATCTCGCCTTGATTCCGGTTGAAAACGGCGATCGGGAAATTCACAAAAAAGGAAGCGCTGCTCTGGTCTGACGCGTGCGAATAAAGAGCTTCGCCATTTACGTCCACCTTGGCATTCGCTTTAGCCAGCGAGATCTGACTTTGAGCGGCCGTGGTTCCCAATGCGGCGGCACGATAATCGGGACGGTCCTGCAGCGCCTTCGTCTGCAAATCCTCTAGCTTCGCCGGGAGAGGCTCATACGCCAAGTCACCAACCACGTCGTAATTTGCGGGCACCGCATCATAGCCCAGCATCGTGCGCAGGTCGACGAGGGCCTGGACCCTCGCCAGCCGCGCGGACGACACGTCGGTTTGAAACTGCAGCAGCTGCAGTTTGATCTTGAGATAGTCCCCCTCGCTGATGTAGCCCGACTTATACTGCGCCTCGCTGATGTCAACCGTCTGCTGGAAGCTCTCCAGGTTTTGCAGGGCAAAGCGAAGAGTCGATTCGGCCAACAAGACGCTGATGAATTGCTGGCCGACATTGAATGTTAGGGTGCGCTCTGCATCGGTAACCTGGGCGCGGGTAACAGCCGTCTGGTCCTGGGCAGCTTGTAAGCGATGCTGTCGTTTGCGCCCGCGCTCAAACAGGTATCCGAGTCCGGCGTCGAACTGCTGGGTCTCGCTCAAATTGTCGGAGTTAAAATTCGACGGCGAAAACACAGGCAGGAACTGGGAGTCAAAATTCAGGGTCGGGTTGGGCCGCAGATTCGCAGTGATCTCCTGCGCCTGGTTCTGGAGGATGAGCGTGCGAGTCGCCTTCAACGCGTGATTGTGCGTCAACGCTAAATCGATTGCCTGATCAAGGGTGACCATGGCGGTGTTTTGCGCGTCAGCCGCCGGCGCGAGCGCGAGCAGCAGCAGCCAGATCAAAGCCGCCACAACGTTCATCACGAAGTGCGCTGGACGCATAAGACTCAAATCTTAGGTGCAAGCCCCGGGGTTAAGAAGCTCGGGTTGGCCAATGTATTCCCGCGCTTTCCTGTCCGCCCGGTCTTCCTGCAAGCCCCACTTGCCGAAGTGCCACGGCCTTGCCGGAGGAATTTAGAACTATGCAAAAGAAAACACATTGTAAATGAGGAAGTTGCAGGTGGGTGATGGACCAGAACGGGACCTCTGACCAGTCTTCGGGAAGGCGGACTCACTGATCGGCTGTTGCTCAGGATGGCTTGCTGCGGACAAACCCGATTGTGTGATACATTTCCCGCCACGGCTCTGGTCTTACCAGTTCCTAAGGAGGGTCACTCCCTTGGCCGTGACGATTTCAAATCTCTCGAAGACCTACCCGAACGGCGTCAAAGCTCTCAAGAATATCTCTCTCCAAATCGGTAACAACATGTTTGGGCTTCTCGGTCCGAATGGAGCAGGCAAGAGCACTTTGATGCGCACCGTCGCGACCTTGCAGGATCCTGATTCGGGATCGGTCCACCTCGACGGCATCGACGTCCTCGAGCAGAAGAATGAGGTTCGCAAGCTGCTGGGCTACCTCCCGCAGGAGTTCGGCGTTTATCCCAAGATCTCCGCGCTCGACATGCTCAATCATCTGGCGGTGATGAAGGGCGTCACCTCCGCGAAAGAACGCAAGGAAATGATCGACGCTCTCCTGCAGCAGACCAATCTATGGGAGGTTCGCAAAAAGGCGCTCAGCACCTACTCCGGCGGCATGAAGCAACGCTTTGGGATAGCACAGGCGCTACTGGCCAATCCTCGGCTCATCATCGTTGACGAGCCGACCGCCGGCCTCGATCCTGCCGAGCGCAATCGCTTTTTGAATCTGCTCAGCTCGATCGGCCGCGAAGTGACGGTGATCCTCTCTACTCACATCGTCGACGACGTCCGCGAGCTGTGCCCTCGCATGGCCATCATCGCGTCCGGCGAACTCCTGCTTGAAGGCGCTCCGGCAGACACGCTCGCTGCCCTCAACGGCAAGATCTGGAGCAAGGTGGTGAGCAGCGACGACGAACTGCGCGC
>JBEKTC010000129.1:0-11173 GCA_049516475.1 Candidatus Korobacteraceae bacterium
ATGGATCATCAGCGTCATCTCGGCGGCGGGCTATCCCGGCGTCATGTTGCTGATGGCCATCGAGTCAGCCTGCATTCCCTTGCCGTCGGAAATCATCATGCCGTTCTCCGGCTATCTGGTATACACCGGCCGCTTCTCGCTGGTTGCCGTCGCCACCTGGGGCGCGCTGGGCTGCAATCTGGGCTCGATTCTGGCCTACGAGATCGGCTACTTCGGCGGACGCCCGCTGGTGGAACGCTATGGCCGCTACATTTTCCTCAGCCATCGCGAGCTCGCTATTGCAGACCGCTTCTTCGAGCGTCGTGGCTCCATCGCCGTGCTCATCGCACGTCTGCTGCCCGTCATCCGCACTTTCATCGCGCTGCCCGCCGGCATCGCCCGCATGAATCGGCTGAAGTTTCACATCTACACCTTCGTCGGATCCTGGCCGTGGTGCTTCGCGCTGGCCTACATCGGTATGAGGCTGGGCCGGCAGTGGGAAACCGATCCTCGCCTGAAGATGTGGTTCCATCGCCTGGATGCCCTGATCCTGGCCGTGATCCTGCTGGCTGTGGGCTACTTCATCTGGTCGCACGTCCAGCATCGCGTCGGACCCAACGGTGGGGTAGAAGAAGCCGGCGACTGACTGGCCCCTTCAAAAATATCTTGTATCAGGGCACTGTTTTAGAGTCTGCGCGAGAACTAACTTTTCTTTTGGGCAGTGGAGTAAGAAGCTCGAAAATCGAGCGCCGCAGGCGCGACACATGATAGCCCAGCGCTTCAGCGCTGGGTTGGCGGGTTAATAAGAGATTGAGCCCCTTCAGGGGCGGCACATGGGATTGTCGATAGAGCCAAGCCACCTCATAAATGCCTTGTATTAGGGTACGGCTTTAGCCCCGCTGTCACGCCGCGAAGAGGAATCGGCCTTTAGAGTCTGCGTGAGAACTAAGTTTGATCTTCGTCGGTGGAGTACTACCCGCGAAAATAGAACCCCGAAGGGGTGGAATTGTAGTTAGCCCAGGACGGAGCGTAGCGGAGTCCTGGGTAGGTGGGAAAAGTAACCGAGTCCCGTAGGGACGGCACGGTTCTCACGCACACACTTTAGGCCGCGAGGAATCTGCTTTTCGCCTCGCGCCCCTCACCAGCGAAACGCCGCCAGCCGCTCCCTGACACTCATCACATGCTGCGGCAACTCGAGCTGCGATCCTTCCTCCAGAATCGGGATCAGCTTGTCGAACTCCGGCCCCGAGTGCGATCCCGTCAACGCCACTCGCACGGGATGAAACAGATCCTTACCCTTGACGCCCGTCTTCGCCTTCACCTCGTTCATGATGGCCTTGAAGAACTCCGGCGTCATAGCCTCGGGGGTGCCCCAGGTCTTGCGCTTTTCGAGACCTGGGTGTTTTCCGTCCCCCAAGTCAGAAAATGCAGCCAGCACCTCGGCGGACTTGGGCCATGCCAGCACTTCCGCATTTTCCACCGAGCTCACCAGTTCGCCGGCGTAAGGGTGAAAGATCAATGCCGCCCGCTCGGGCAACTGCTCCAGCTTGTCGACCGACGGCGCCAGCAACGCGACCACTTTGCCGAACCACGCGCGTATCCGCTCATCAGGATTCTCCGGCAACAATCCCGCGCGGATGAAATACGGCTCAGCCAGCCTCTCGATCCGCTCCGGCTCGCTCGTCTTGATGTAATGCCGATTCAGCCAGTAGAGCTTCTCCATATCGAAGACCGCCGGCGACGGCGTCACTCGCTCCAGCGAGAACTCCTTCTTCAATTCCTCCGGCGTGAAGATCTCGCGCGTGCCACCGCTCGGCGCCCAGCCCAACAGCGCCAGGTAGTTCATCAGCGCCTCGGGCAGCACGCCCATCTCGCGGAAGTTTGCAATCGAGGTGGCGCCGTGCCGCTTCGACAGGCGCTCACGATCGCTGCCCAGAATCGTTGACAGATGCGCAAACTGCGGCACCGGCCAACCCAGCGCCTCGTACAGCGCCACCTGCTTGGGTGTGTTGGAGAGATGATCGTCGCCGCGAATCACGTGCGTGATCTTCATCAACGCGTCATCGACCACAACCACGTAGTTGTAAACAGGAATCCCGCTGGAACGCACGATGATGGGATCGCTGACCACCTCGCTCGCGAACTCCACCGGGCCATGCACGATGTCGTGGAAACGAATCGGATGTTCGGGAATGCGCAGCCGTATCGCCGCTGCTTCACCACTGGCGCGACGGCGCTCCGCCTCAGCGGGATCGAGCGCCCGGCATGTGCCGGAATACACCGGCGGCAGTTGGCTCGCCAGCTTCTCCGCGCGATCGCGCTCCAACTCCTCCTGCGAGCAGAAGCACAGATACGCCTTGCCCTCACGCACCAACCGCTCCGCATGTTCACGGTAAGTCGCCAGCCGATCGCTCTGGCGATAGGGCCCGTATGGGCCGCCGACGTCGGGTCCCTCGTCCCAGTCCAGCCCCATCCACTTCAGGTCGTCCAGCAACTGGCTCTCGAAGCGCGCCTCGCTGCGCTCCACGTCGGTGTCTTCAATGCGCAGCACCATCACACCGCGCGCCTGCCGCGCGAACAGCCAGTTGAAGAGCGCAGTGCGCGCATTGCCGACGTGCAGCTGGCCGGTAGGAGAAGGAGCGAAGCGGACGCGGACTGGGGAAGGAGTGGTCACCCTCTGATGTTAGCAAGAAGAATGAAAACTCCGCTGCTTTCTCACATACCGCAGAGCCGGTTGCATCATCTAACGGAGACGATTAAGTGCAGCAAGATGTGGACTTGCGCTCCATTCCGCTGCAAAATCTTTCTAGCCCTGAGAGGCCCTGATGAAGAAAGCCCGTCATTCGCTCACGCCACTTGCCCTTCTCTTGGTTCTTGCCTGCTCTGCCTGCGCCGAAAATCCAGCTTCCGCGCCGCCGCCAACGGCTCCCTTCACGGACTACCGTTACGAGAAGCCCGACACCGTTCACAAGATTACGCCACAGGATCTGCCCGCGCCTTATGCCACGAAGTCGGCGACTAACGGGCCCGACATGGTAGATCGCCCAAAGAATGCCTGGCCGCAAGCGCCCGCCGGTTTCAAGGTGGAGTTGTACACCACCGACGTTCAGAATCCACGCAACATTGTTACCGCTCCCAACGGTGACTTCTTCGTGGCCGAAATGCGCGGCGGCGACATCAAGATCTTCCGCGGCGTGACACCTGACGGCAAGCCGCAGCAGCAGAAGGTCTTCGCCAGCGGACTGACCGAGCCTTACGGAATTGCCTTCTATCCGCCAGGACCGAACCCGCAGTACGTCTACATCGGCAACACCGACGCCGTGTTGCGCTTCCCCTATCACAATGGAGACCTGAAGGCCGCCGGAAAGCCAGAGCATCTCGTCAATCTGCCGAGCGGGGGCAACCACTCGACTCGCGATCTTGTCTTCTCGCCCGACGGCAAGCGCCTGTTCGTCGCCGTGGGATCGGCTTCCAACGCGGACGATCCCGACACTCATCCCGCCGAGAAGTTTCGCGCCGACATCCTGGTGATGAATCCGGATGGTTCCGGCGGCCACATTTACGCCTACGGAATTCGCAACGCCGGCGGCGGCCTCGCCATCGATCCCAAGACCGGCGAGCTCTGGTGTTCGACCAACGAACGCGATCAACTGGGCGACAATCTGGTTCCCGACTACATCACCCATGTGCAAGAGGGAGGCTTCTACGGCTGGCCCTATTACTACATCGGCGGCAATCCTGACCCGCGCCTTAAGGGCAAACATCCGGAGCTAAAGAGCAAAGTGCTTGTCCCGGATGTATTGCTGCAGCCGCACAACGCATCGCTGGAGCTGGCGTTTTACGAAGGCAACCAGTTTCCCGCGGAGTATGCGGGCGATATCTTCTCCTCGCAGCACGGCTCCTGGAATAGAAACCCGCGCGCCGGGTACGAAGTCATTCGCGTGCCGCTGCACCAGACAGGCCACGCCAGCGGCGAATACGAAGACTTTCTGACCGGCTTCGTGCTTCCCGATGGCAAAGTCTGGGGACGTCCCGTAGGCGTGACCGTCGCGCCTGACGGATCGTTGCTGGTTACGGATGATGGATCCAACTCCATCTGGCGCGTCAGCTACACGGGAAAATGAAATGGGAAGTGGAAATGAAGCTGCGCCGCGAAAAGTGGTGTTTTGCCGACGCACACGATGTTTCGGGTTACCCCCTCGCTGGCTGTGCCTCAGGCGTGAGCTGTGCCACGCTATTCGCCGCTTCCATCCCTGAGCGAATGCAGTCGGGTACTCCAATGCCGTGATAGGCATTGCCAGCGATCGCCAGTCCGGGGATCTCCGCTACAAGCTTCTCGATCTTCGCGACCCGCGCAAGATGTCCGGGCTCATACTGCGCCATCGCTTCCCGCCAGCGGTACACGCGCGAGAAGATGGGACGTGCGTCCAGTTTGACGATGTCGCGAAGCTCGCGGTGAACAGTTTCCAGCATCTCTTCGTCACTGAGTCCGAGGACCGCTTCGTCGCGCGCGCCTCCCAGAAAGCACCGCAGAATGCCTTTGTCCGGCGGCGCACGGTGGGGGAATTTATTGTGGACGAACGTGCACGCCAACATGCGCGTTCCTTCGCTTCGGGGCACCAGAAATCCAAAACCGCGGGGCAGTCTCGCGAGCTGCTGCTTGTAGTAGCCGAGCGTGACCGTCACCGATGAACTATAGGTGATGTCCAGTAGATTTCGCGCCAGAATGCGATCTACTCCGTCGAGCAACTCGCCGGCAACATTGGCGGGGGTGGCGAGAATGACGGCATCGTAAAGCTCGTCGCCATTCATCTCGATAGCAACGCGCCAGCCGCTGTTTTCGGGATAGATGCGCCGAACATGACGGCGCAACCGAATGGCCTCAGGATCAATCCTGGCGACGATCGCGTCCACCATCTGCTGCATTCCGTCTTTCAGCGAGGTGAACAAGGGACGCGGCGGCTGCTTCCGGGCAGCTTGCGCCATTTTCTTGTGCGCGACCAGCATGGCGCGGCTGAGACTGCCATATTTCTCTTCCATCTCGACAAAGCGCGGCAACACGGCACGCGCGCTCAGCTTGCCCGCATCGCCCCCATAGACACCTGACAGCAGCGGATCAGCCAGCCGATCCACGACCTCCGGGCCGAAGTGACGCTCCACCAGTTGCGCCACCGTCTCATCGTCCTGCATGGGCCGCGGCGGGTGCAGCAACTCGCGTGCCATGCGGACCTTGGTGCTCCACGAAAACAGCGGCGACAACGCGGTAGGAACCAGCCGGGTGGGCACCATGAACATCAGCCCGTCCGGCATCGCGATCAAACGGTCATGTACCACAATGTAGGTCTTGCGTTGTGCATCATTGGACCCGATGAGTTGATCGCCGATACCGAGCTCGTTGCAGAGCGCGGCCGCCCAGGGTTTTTCTGTGAGGAAGGAATCGGGGCCGGCTTCCACCAGGCAGCCCTCAATGCGATCGGAGGACAGGCAGCCACCGAGCCGCTGTCCACTCTCGAAGAGCGTGTATTCCAGTTCAGCGCCCGCCGTTCGCGCCTTCTCCAGATAGAAGGCGGAGCTCAGTCCGGTAATGCCTCCGCCGATGATGGCGATCCGCTTCATGCAGCTAGGTTCAAGAGATTCTCTCAGTTTCAATCCCGCTGCTGCAAGGGCGCTCCAGCGCCGCGAATCGGGCCCTTGCCAAATCGGCAATCGCCCGCACAAACAGCGGCGAGTCATTCAGCGACTCCGCCCGGTAGAGCTTCATCCCTCGCGCCTCGGCAAACTGGCGGAACAGGATGTCGACATCGAAAAGGATCTCGACATGATCGCAGACAAAGCCGATCGGCTGCACGAAGATCCCGTTCTGACCCTCATCTCTCAAGCTGGTGACCGTGTCCTCCACTGTGGGACCCAGCCATTCGCCGCCCGACATTCCCTGACTTTGAAACGCGAAGCGCCACGGGCCAATCTCTGGAACTTGCGCGGCAACAAGCGCAGCGGTCTCGCGCGTCTGAGCTTCGTACGGATCACCCTCCGCGATGGTGCGCTGTGGCACGCTATGGGCTGTAAACAGGACCGGTAACAGCGAGCCATGCTGTTCGCAGGCCCGCTTCCAGCCCGTCCGTAGCCTATCTGCGAAAGCTTCGATCAGCAAGGGGTGATCGTGCCATTCTTCCACGAAGTCGATGGCGAACGGCGCGCCTGCTCCAAACAACACCTGCTTGTAAAGGCCCACACTGGTGCGCGAGTTATGCGGCGCAAGGCAGATGGCGACTGCCTGCTCCACGCTATCCGCCGTCATCTGCTTTAACGTATCGGCGATGAACGGATGCCAGTTGCGCATTCCAACGTATGCCGCGATGCCAAGCTCGCGAGCCACACCGTTCGCCTGCCCTACGGTCATGCAGGTCAGCGGCGAGACGCCGATGAGCGAATACCGATGCTGCACCTCACGTACTACAGCGTCAGACATCGGTCTGCCGCGCGATATATTCTGCAGAAACTCGGGAATGTCTTCAACACACTCTGGACTGCCGTGCGCGATCAGCAGCACCGCTTGCTTGCTCATGGCTTCCTCGCTGGAGCAGCGGTTGCCGTGAACTCGTGCACAAATTGCGCGAGATTCTTCACATTGTCCACAGGCGTGTGCGGCAGGATGCCGTGTCCCAGGTTAAAAATGTGGCCAGGGCGGGCGTCGGCCAGGCGCAGAATGTGCTCGGCTCGCTGTTGCAGCTCCCGCCAGGAGGCGAACAGCAGCACCGGATCGAGATTGCCTTGCACCGCACGGTCGTGTCCCACAGTGTGCCAGCCCGCGTCGAGCGGGATACGCCAGTCGAGACCGATCACCTCCGCTCCCGTCTCCGCCATGGACGGCAACAAGGTCGAGCTGTCGGTGCCGAAGTAAATAATTGGGACCTTCGTCTCTTTTTGCAGCCGCTGAATGAGTTGGGTCGTCGGCACGAGCGCGTAGCGGCGATAGTCTTCCACGCTCAGGCAGCCGACCCAGCTATCGAAGATTTGCAGCGCATCGGCGCCGGAGCGCACCTGCTCGACCGCGTACTCGGCCAGGACGTCCACCAGCTTGCTGACCAGTTCGTCCCACACCTCGGGCGAGTTGTACATCAATTTCTTGACTTCCAGATAATGCCGCGAGCCGCCGCCCTCAACCATGTAACTGGCCAGCGTAAATGGCGCACCGCAGAATCCGATGACCGGCAGCTTCGCCCCGAAGTGTTTCGTCACCAGCGCCACCGCATCGGCGACATAACCCAGTTCGGCAGCGCGGTCGGTCCGCAGCACGTTGACATCTTCGGCAGTGCGTACTGGGCGTTCGATCACCGGACCTTCACCCGGCGCAAAGTGAAATGGCAGTCCCATGACCTCCAGCGGCAGCAGCAGGTCGGCGAAGATGATGGCCGCGTCAACTTTCAGGAACTCTGCCGCCGTGATGGTGACCTCGGCCGCCACTTCGGGCTTCTTGCAGATTTCGACCAGTGAGTAATGCTTGCGAACGTCGCGGTATTGCTGCATGTAGCGGCCAGCCTGGCGCATGAACCAGACCGGAGTGGTCTCGACTGGAAGCCGCCGGCAGGCACGTATGAAGAGAGAATCGGGGGCAGACATAAACAATTATCGTAGCACCGGACCTCACTGGCCCGTGTGATTCGGGTCACAAACGCATCCAACAAGCGCGTCGGCTGGAACAAGTCTGAGTGGTTTCGCAAGGCTTAAATGTCCAGGTCTTTCAAGGGCACAGCGGCGCACTTATAGCGCTTTCCCTCGCCGCGATTGGCAGCCTGCATCGCACCGCCAAGTTTCGCCACAGAGAACACAGAGCGCACGGAATCGCCTTCTTGAAAATATTCTTCTCTGTGCTCTCTGTGTTTCTGTGGTGAATCCTCCGGCCTCTACAATCCTTACATGGACGCAGTGTCAGCCACGCAGCACCTGCCCTATCGCGGACGGCTTGCGCCCTCGCCGACCGGGCTGCTGCACATTGGCCACGCCGGCACATTCTGGACGGCCTATCAGCGTGCAATTGCGCGCGATGGCGCGCTGGTGTTTCGCAACGAAGATCTCGATTCGCAGCGCTCGAAGCCGGAGTTCGCGCGAGCCATGATCGAGGACCTGCGCTGGCTCGGCATCCGCTGGCAGGAAGGACCTGACGTCGGCGGCCCATTTGCGCCGTATGAACAGAGCGCACGCCGCGCACTCTATCTCGAAACCTGGCGCAGGCTGCGGGACGGCGGATTCATTTACCCCTGCACCTGTTCACGCAAAGACCTGGCCACCTCCGCCACCGCGCCCAATGAGGGCGACGACGAGCCGTTCTATCCCGGACGCTGCCGCGAAAAGATTGGCGAAGCGAAACTCCATGATTCGCCGGGAGGCGTGAACTGGCGATTCCTGGTTCCCGACGGCGAGACAATCGCCTTCGATGATCTGCGCCGGGGTCCGCAGCGATTCATTGTCGGCCAGGACTTCGGCGACTTCGTGATCTGGCGGCGCGATGATGTGCCCGCCTATCAGCTTGCCGTGGTTGCTGACGACGCCGCGATGCAGATCACTGAGGTTGTTCGCGGCGCCGATCTGCTGAAGTCGAC
The DNA here is from genome assembly GCA_049516475.1 of Candidatus Korobacteraceae bacterium. Classification (GTDB taxonomy): domain Bacteria; phylum Acidobacteriota; class Terriglobia; order Terriglobales; family Acidobacteriaceae; genus Bog-257. The sequence continues at coordinate 8,580 of JBEKTC010000129.1, forward strand.
GGCGCGGCAACTGCTGCTGATTCGCGCCCTCGGGCTGCCGGTTCCCGCCTATTATCATTGCGATTTGATACGCGATGAGGCCGGAGCGCGCCTGGCAAAGCGTCACGACGCGCTCAGCTTGCGCGCTCTGCGCGAACAAGGCTATACCCCGCAGGATGTACTTACGATGCGCGCTTCGTAGCAATCCAATTGCACAATACGTTGAAAGAAGTGTATCGTCTGCCATTGATGAGGAGGAACACCGCTGTGCGCTTGAACTGGCCTGCAATTTTGCTGGCGGGAGTTGCGGATTGGATACTTGGCGCGGTGTGGTTTACCGTCTTCGCCAACCAGTGGCGGATGGGAATGAGCATGCCTGCGGCGGAGTTGCAAACCTACATGCCTCATCCCAACTTCTGGCCGTTTCTCGTCGCCTTCCTGTGCGACCTCCTGATGGCTTACGTCATTGCCTCGGTGATTGCAGGGTCCGCCTCACATAGTCTGTTCCGCGGAATCATCGTGGGCATGCTGATCGGTCTGGCGGCGGCCATGGCCATGGTCACCGAAACGGTCTTCGAAATTCGCCCCGGTCCATTCGTCCTGATCTCCGCAGGCTATCCGCTGGTGGGCTGCGTCCTGATGGGCATTATTATCGGCGCATGGAAGCCGAAGCGGACTCCCGACTTGGGCGGTAAAGCTTCGATATGACAAAGAAGATTGACGGCAATATCGTGCCAGGTTATCTCAAGGCGCTCAGCGGACTGGACCAGCTTCCCAGTGCCGATGGCGAGCGCTCGATTGAACTGTTCCGGCACGGCACGCTTACGGTGAAGTTGTACGCGCCTCGCGGCAACGATCCCCAGACACCGCACACCCGTGATGAGATTTATGTCATCGCCAGCGGAACCGGCCGTTTCCTGCGTGGTGCCGAGGAAATATCCTTCGGTGTGGGCGACGTGCTCTTCGTTGCCGCCGGCGAGCAGCACCGCTTTGTCGAGTTCACCGAAGATTTCGCCACCTGGGTCTTCTTCTATGGACCTGAGGGCGGCGAGGCCGAAGTCGTAAAGATCTAAGGAAGCTCTGATTAAGTCGAGTTTTGAAGGGGACGGCCTTCAGGCCGTCCGTGAACGCCGCAATATTACGGCGGCTTTAGCCGCTGGGGGACTTCGCCTCGACTTGATCAGGCCTTCCCTTCCTCGGCGCACCTTCATTTTTCCGGTGCCAATCCGCGTTTCTTGGTAGTAGCGTACAGTCATTCCAAAGTGAATAATCAGCTGGTTTAATAGAACCGATCAGGAGGCGCCGCCATGTCCAAGGACGATAAGAAGGACAACAAGAAAGCCAGCAAAAGCGGTACTGGTGATGTGACGACCGGGGATTCCTGGCTGACCGAACAAGCCCCGCTCGCAGGAAAGTACAGCGATGGCCATCCGCTCGACAGTGTGCAGTACCTGGAAGCCAAGCTCATTCTGAAGCCCGATCGCTTCGTTTCCGTTGAAAGCTTCCGCGACTTTGGCAAGCAGGTGCAGCGCACGGCGAAGAACCTCGCAGTGGGATTCGTCACCGATCCCAAAGTTGGCCGGCGCCCGGACATCCGGGAGATTGTGTTCATGGACACACCGGACTTCCGCCTCTACAACAACGCCTTCATCCTGCGGCGGCGAATCACCTACATCGATGGCTTTCCTATTGGCGATCCGGAAATCGTCTTCAAGTTCCGTCACTCGGATGAGAAAAAAGCCGCGGAACTGGATGTGCGACCCAATATCGCCGGCAAATATCAAATCAAGTTCAAGGCCGAGGCGCTTCCGCTCAAAGACCAATATGGCGGCTTTCGCCTGCTGTATTCCCATAACTGTCAGTTCGGTCTGAGCCAGATGCACGAAGGCGATCGCCTGGGCATGTGGGGGCTTGTCCACGTGTTTCCCGCGCTGTCCGTTCTCAAGAAGTCAGAGGACGAAGAAGTGAAGCTGGTGAACGAGGCCATCGTCGAAGAAGTCCTGCTGGAGTTGGGCGACCTCGACTTCGGCAAAGGGGTGGTGGGGCATTGCAACGTGGCATTGTGGCGGACCCGAGGAGAGCACACTCCGCTGGTCGGCGAGTTCGCGTACCAACTCAAGTTCACTCGAATGGAAGAGGTCCACGAAAAGCCCAGGAAGCTGTCGGAGCAGTTCTTCATTACCCTGCAACGAGACGTGCAGGACTGGATTTCCCTGGGCACGACGAAGACGGGGATGGTCTATCGTCTGCACGGCAACCCCCCTCAGAGCCACGAATGATCGGAAGCCGCCTTCTACAGCACCGCCAGATATCTCGGGCGTAGGCGCCTATCACGGCTAGAGCCAAGACCTCACCAAGCTGGTTCAGTAGTGGTCCGATTTGATGAAGCAGGATTTGCCCGCGGTGAACACGCAACTCACCGAGCAGCATTTGCAGGCGTTGCCGGAGACGATCCTGACTGGGTCTGTCCCCGCTTGTGGGCAGTGAGGACGCGCGAACGTAGCCGGTTGCTTATGTAATGATTTCGCGCCAGTATCTTACGGCAGGTTTTCCCTGCTTGTCTTCTTCCACGGTTTGTACTTGCTGCCGTTGAAGTGATAGATAGTCTCGTCCGT
>JBEKTC010000130.1:0-11126 GCA_049516475.1 Candidatus Korobacteraceae bacterium
GGCCTGCGCGGACCTAACCTGGATAGCGTCGCGGTGCGCATGACGCACGACCAGCTCGTCCGCCAGGTGGTGCAGGGCGGTGGCAACATGCCGGCCTACGGCAAGAACCTGAACCCGGCGGAAGTTGCGGCCGTTGTCTCGTTCCTCGATACCCTGCATCCCGCCAACCAGCCTCCAGCGCGCGACGCCGCACGGCAAATCTCAGAGCAAAGCGAACACCTGGCCACAGGAACGGAAAAATAGTAAGCGAGCGTTTGTCGCACATTGCGGCGGAAGGCGGGTCGCCGTACCTGCTGTTCTGGCTGAGAGGCAGTCGTTCAGTCGACGTAAGCTGTGCAACAGCTCACATCCTTTATCGTCAAGTTCGGGTAAGATGGCTGCTGCGACCGTTCGGTTCGGGCGTGCTCGTATCCTACACGACCTTATAGAGGAGCAAAACATGGCGGAACCAAGTTATGACGAATTGAAAGCCAAAATAGCAGAATTGGAGAAGCAGGCGCAGGGACGGGGGCGAGGCGTACTGCAGTACAAGGTCAGCGAAAAGGGTGGAGTCAGCGTCTATGGGTTGGGGCGCTTTCCAGTCACGCTCTATTACGAACAGTGGATCCGGCTGTTGGATCAGGCTGACCAGATCCGCGAGTTTCTGGAAGAGAACAAGAGCCAGCTCAAGATGAAGAACGCCGAGGGGTAGCTTCCTAGCAGTTCTGAGTTTCGAGGACATTCCGACTCGGATTTCGGAATATCTCCCCGGGCTACCGGAGCGCTTCCGCAAAGGGTTCAGGTCTACAAAGCCAACCCGGCTTAGGCGGGAACACTCGAGCGCAAACCAGCGCTTTCGGTACTTCTGCAGCTACTGTGGGCTTGCTGGCTGGCTAGCACTAGCTCGCTGTATCTTGGCAACGTCTCCGCGAACGTAATCCGCACGCGGTCCCTTGGGCTCTTCCCGTAAGAATAGCTGGAATTCGGCGAGCGCTTCGGGTAGCTGGCTTTTCTGTTGGTAGGCGCGGGCTGCGATGTAGTGGACAAATGACGGATGGTCCTGCCCCGATGTGTGTGCCTGATGCGCGCTGGCAATCGCAGCATCAAAATGGCGATCCATGAATTCCGCGTCGGCCAACAACATCAGCGTCTCAGGGTTGTTGGGTTCTACCGTGCTGGCCTTCTGCAACAGGTCTTCCGCCTGCGGAAAATTTTTCTGCCGCATACAAAGCTTCCCGTAGTTCAGCAGAGCGGGAGCGAAGTGTTCGTCCAGGGCAACCGCCTTTTTCAGCGCTTCCTCCTCGTGGGGAATGTCGTTTGTCTTAGCGTAGAGCACCCCTAGATTGTTATAAGCAGTGGCGTATTGCGGAGCGAGAGCAATCGATTTGTTCAAGTGTTCCAGCGCTTTTTTCCAATTCTGCATGGCCATCTCTTCGTTGGCCTTGTCCAGTTCCTTGCGGGCTTTGCCGGGGACATTAAGGTCATTGGCGGAGACCATGTTGGAGTGGGCTGACACCGGCCTAGGCCCTGATTCTTCCAGCCGGCGAACGGTGATCCACTGTGACTGCGAAGACTTTCGCTCATCGACCATGAAGGAATCGGTTGACTTCGTCTGAATCCCATCGCCACTGACTTCGATGGAATAGCTGCCCAAAGCAATGCCGTTGAACGAAGCTTCGCCGACATCATTCGTATAGGTGGTACCTATGGTGCTGGTTCCTCCGCCCAACAGGCGGACCTGAAGATACGGGCCGGCATTGCGACCGTTTTCCAGGACGACTCGCACGTGCACATTGCCGCCCGAGCTGGGTCCACCTGACCCTCCAGCGCGTAGCTGAGCCTGGGCTGTAGTGACGAGAAGAGCGATGAGGGGAGCGAGCCAAGGTCCATACCGCATAGTAACCTCCGCGAGAGCGTAGACAAGACGTTACGGTCTCGTGAGTGACGGGCGAGGGTTGCCCAAGAAAGCTTCCGAACGCGCCCGAAGTTCAGTGCAGGCGGTAGATCGTGAGGGAATTAGCTAGAGAAGAACTGGCCCCACGATTCGCAGTGGGCAAATTGTACACCTTTCCGGAGTGCGCGCCAGCGACAATTTTGTGAACTTTTATGGGAAAATCAGTAGCAGCCTACAGCGGTCACTATACCGGCTTGGCGGGTGCCCATGATGTTCATGGAGGCAAGAAGCCCCGGCCGTAGCCGGGGCGTGGATTGCCAAGCCGTTATCCCGCTTAGCGTGTAGGGAGTGCAACCAGAGCCATCAGGCTCCGGCTTGCGGACGTTCGCACATCTTGCCGCCACAGCAGCTCTTGCCGCTTTTGCCGTTCGACATCATCGGGCACTTGCCGCCAGCACAGCAGGTCATCCTGCCATTCTGGTCCTTCGACATCATTGCGCAAGCCTTGCCATCCTTGCCTTGGCAGCAGCTGCCGCCCTTGCAGCAAGATGCATCTTTGGCGCAGGCGGCTCCGTCCTTGCCGCAGCATGCCATCTTCCCATCTGTCTGGTCATGATTGCAGCAGGCACAGGCTTTGGCATTGTCGCCGGTTGGAGCGGGAGTTGTTTGGGTTGTGCTCTGGGCCATCAACGCCAGGGCCATGACAAACGTGCTTAGAACTACGAGAGCTTTCGATTTCATAGTGTCCTCAGAATTCCGGTGATGCGGACGTAAAAGGTCCGCAGCGATACTGGGTGCGACGCAGATGTTGCTGCCGCGCGAGAGCGATCGGGTGATTCTGAGGAGGTCTAGATTCGAAGATCGGTCTTCATCTCGAAGACGAGCTTGCTGAACGGCGGAGATTCGCCGAGCCACACATCCGCGTCTGGTGGCGACAGAACCAGCGCGGGCCCGCAAGGTATATGGGCGCTGAGTTCAATCGGTACGCTCCGCGCAACAAGGAACGCCACTGGACGCGTGGGTGGGTTGCTTAACGCGCAGCAATCCGGGCGTTGAGCTGGACGAAAAGCCGCGGCGGTGGGTTTGAGTCTGGCGTGCCGCGGGCAACAACCTGATGACATCGCGGCAGCAGTCGGAGGGCGCACATGCTGCATGATGAGCGCACGACACTGGACGCTGTCGGCAGAAACAGGAACCATCGCGACGCCGATCTCCACCCACAACAACAGGGTGACCGCCAACATCAGCGATGCCGCTTTCCGAACTGGCTGTCGTGAATTCATCGTCAATTAATTGTCGCTGCTGGCCTACCTAGCGGTCTGTGATGCTCGTCACGCTGCGCCGATTAGACGGACCACTGCGCGAATGGTGATCGTTCTGCCGTTAGCAGACGCCGGGGTTTGACCACCACGGGCAAAAATAGAGATACTGGTGCGCTGCCGGACATGGGCTACGCAGTTTATTCGCAGAGTGGAGAACGAATTAAGGTGAGACGATCAGTACTGTTGCTCGTAACGATCTTGACAGGTTGGACGTTGGTTTGGGCTGTTCCTCAAGCTGGCTCGGCCAGTTCGCAGGCGACGATGCCGGCGGCTTCCGATGGCAAGATCGGAGCTTCGGCAATATGGCAGCCGCCCCAGGACTTCCTTAACAAAGCCCATTCGGTTTGCGAAAAAGGCGCGGGGCCGGCGAGCTTCGACCAGTGCTTCATGAATCAGATTGCGGCGGCGGGAGCACCTGCCGACGCTGTGAGTTTTACCAGGATGCTATATCGGCAGAATGGCGGGCTGGTGGGAATCATGACTGCCTTCAAGAAGTACGGCCCCGTGGACGCGGCGCAAGTGTTCTATCCGCTGCGCGCCAACGACAACTATGCCCTGCTGCTGGTGAACGGCGATCCTAAGATTCTCGACGTCGACGATCTGCAAAAGCTGGATCGGGCGGCGCTGCAACAGGACCCAATGTTTCAGGGGGTAAAAAAGAAGTTTGCTCAATCCGATATTTGGCCGGGCGACCGTAGCGGCAGCGCGCCGTGGCCGCGGGTGCAGCCCTTGCCCGCTGGCGGGACCGAGTTCATCGTGAGTTATCCGCTGATCAATGGATGTCATGCCTGCCAGCACGTTGGATTGGCCCGCTTCGGGTGGGACTTCGACGCCAGCGGAAAGTTCCTGCGAACCGTGTATATACCTACGCCGCCGCCGCCGAAACTGACCCGGCCAACGCGCCAGCCACAGGCTCCGCCAGCGCCACCACCGACAACGCAGCCGGCGCCACCGCCGCAGCAATGAGTCGCAGGCTAAAATGAAGTCCCGGCTCAGGCGTGACGCGGGCGTGGAACGCTCGCGCCATCCTTGGGATCGGCCAGACGCAACCAGTGCCCAATCGCAGACGGAATTTTGAGCTGGCACGCCGGTGGCCTCGCCTCACCGATGAATTGACTCTCGCCTGACCTACTGCGACGTACCGTCTTTCGATGGATCGAGGAACAGCGCGTGATAGATCAGGTGAGTTGCTGCATCGATCCAGTGATTCAGTTCCACTCTTGTCAGGAACACGGCCTGCGCCAACAGGCTCCAAAATAAAGTGTCGATGACCTGCGCTAGGGCGGCCACATCGACGCCGGGTCGCGCACCGGGCCACTGCTGCAACGACGTGAGCAGTACGGCGACACGCTTCGTCGTCCACGCGCGGATCGCCATCTGACTGCTGGCCATTTGCGGGTCGTAGAGCACGGCCTCCTCCCAAGCGCGATAAGCGCCCAGATAACGCAAGTCGTTGGAGAAGCCGCGAGCCAACAGCTCGCGCAAACTCGCGCGGACGTCGCCGCTGTAATTGGGACGAAGACTCAGCCGGCCCATCGCCGCCAGCAGCTCGTCCATCAGCGCGAGCAACAGTTGCTGTTTGGAGCGATAGTGCTGATAAAAACTGCCCGTGGCGAGATCAGCGCGCTTCGCGATGTGCTCGATTGAGGTGCGTTCGTATCCACGGGAGCGGAAGAGTTGAAGCGCCGCGTCCTTCAGCCGCCTGCGCTTCTCCTGGCTGCGCTCCTGACGCGGCTCCGGCAGCAATTGTTCGAACTTCAGCAGATTGGGACGATGGCTGGTCACCGGAGTGCGCCGCGGTGCAGCGTTCCTCCCATCAGCGCGCCAGCACAGCAGACCAGCATCCAACCACCGAAGACGCCAGCCAGCTCGGGAGCTAAGTTGGGAAACACCACCGGGAAGAAGGCGCTGGAGAAGGGATCGAGCAACAGGGTTGGCATGGCAAGCGAGATAGCGCCGTCCGGCCACCGCTCGGGCGGCACTTGAAATCGTCGGCAGAGACGGCGTGCCAGCCAAGCCATCAGGACAAAGCTGACCGCGAACAGGATGACCGTTGCCGGCCAAGGGCGCGGACGGAGTATGAATTGTCCGGCGAAGCGCAAGGCGAGAGTGGCGGCGATCCAGATGACGAGACCGATAAAGAAGAGACGACGATGCATAATATGAACCTGAATCCATATTCATATCATAGAGGAAAAGAGGATGGCAAGGATTTCCGGAACGACGCCGGCGAAGAAATCCTTCCAAGCTGCGGCTGACAGCGTGAAGCTAGCTCGTGAGTTCCCGGCGCGTCTGCTAAACTCCATTCGCGATTCCAAACCGGCCTTAGGGGGATGTATGCGGAGATTATTCGCGTTGCTTGCTGTCATCACGCTGGCCACATTCGGCTTCGGACAAACGACGCCAGTCAACATTGGCTCATCTGCGGTGTGGCAGCCGGGCAGCGCCTTCCTGACCAGCGCCCATGCGGCGTGCGACAAGGTATCGCCGTCGCTGAAGTTCGCCCAATGCGTGATCGACCAGATGCCCAAGGCGGGCGCCTCTGCCGATGCAGTGAGCTTCACCCACGAACTCTACAAGCAAATGGCCGGAGAAGTTGGCATCCTGACCGGTTTCCAGGCAGTTGGACCGGTCGACATTGCATGGGTAACATATCCCCTGCGCTCAACCTACGGATTGCTATTGGTCAACGGCCAGCCGCGAATCATCAATGCCGAAAACCTGAAGCTGCTGGATCAGAAAGGAATGCAGCAAAGCTTTCAGTTCCAGAGTTTGCAGAATCAGTTCCCCAAGGTCAACCTGTGGCCGGGTGACCGCGACGGCAAGACCTGGCCCAACTCACAGACCGGCCCCAAGGGCGGCTTACAGTTCATCATCGGCTATCCGCTTCGCAACGGCTGCCAGACATGCGCCCACGCGGGCTTTGCCCTGTTCACCTGGAACTTCAGTTCCAGCGGAAGGTTCATGGGGACGACGTTCCTGGGGATGACTCCGGCACCCGTCACCCAGCCAAGCCAAGGGACGGCACAACAGTAGTCTGCCTTAGCTCACAATTTGTCGGCCTCTTGTTGAATCCGCTTCCATGCCTGCTCGACGTGTCGTTGTGTCGTGTTAGTTTGGCCGACGCAGAAGCGCAAGGTGAATCGTCCATCCAGCCGCGTGTGGGTGAGGTAGAGATCGCCGCTACTGTTCAGACGATTCATCAACTCCTCATTCCTCTGGTCGCCGCCGCGATGACGGAAGCACACCAGGTTCAGCGGCGCCGGGGCGGCTACTTCAAAGCGCTCGTCCTGCTTTACCCATTCCAGAAACTGCTGCGCCATTGCGATGTGACGACGGACGTGAAATTGCAGTCCTTCGACTCCGTAATAACGAATTACGAACCACAGCTTCAGCGAGCGAAAGCGCCGTCCCAGCGGAATGTGCCAATCGCGATAGTCGAACACCTCGCCCGATTCCGTCGCCTGATTGCGCAAGTATTCTGGCAGTATGCTTAGCGAGTCGATCAGCGCCTTGCGATCGGCGACATAGAAACAGTTGCAGTCAAAGTTGGTAAACATCCATTTATGCGGGTTGAAGGTATAGCTGTCGGCGAACTCAAGCCCATCCTGTATGTAGCGAAATTCCGGACATAGGCCAGCCGTTCCAGACATCGCAGCGTCTACGTGAAACCAAAGATGGTTGTCGTGGCAGATGGCGCCAATCGCCGGCAAAGGGTCCAGAGCGTTGGAGGAAGTCGTTCCCACAGTCGCCGACACAAAAAATGGAGTTAGGCTGGCTTCGCGGTCCCGCGCGATCTGCATTGCCAATGCCTCGGGGCGCATTGCAAAGCGTTCGTCCACCTCGATAAGGCGCAGATTGTCCGTGCCGATGCCAGCGACCATGGTGGCCTTTTCGATAGAAGAGTGGGCCTGATTCGAGGTATAGGCCACTAGTCGTCCGTCGCATCCCCGTCGGTTGCTCCGATAGTTTGTGGCGCGCTCGCGAGCCGCTAACATGGCGCACAGCGAAGAACTGGATGCGGTGTCCTGGATGACACCGCCGCCGGAACTACCCGATAGGAACTTCTGCGGAAGTCCCAACATCGGCACCAGCCAATCCAAAACGTGAGTCTCTAATTCCGTACAAGCGGGGCTGGTGGCCCAAAGCATTCCCTGAACTCCGAGAGCTGAAGAAAGCAGGTCTCCCAGAATCGCCGGGCCCGATGCGTTAGCAGGAAAGTAGGCAAAGAAGTTGGGAGATTGCCAGTGGGTTACTCCGGGAAGGATGACTTTATCTATGTCCCGCAAGATCGTGGCGAAATCCTCGGCTTCCTGAGGCGCGGCGCCGGGCAGTTTCTGCCGAATCTCACCCGGCTTTACCTGTGATAATACGGGCAAGGTCTCGATGTCTTCATAATACTTCGCGACCCAGTCGACCATGTCACGCCCGTATTGCCGGAACTGCTCGGGGGTCATGTGGTAGCTTTTATCCGCCACTTAGGGTTCCTCTTTCTAGCGACTTGCAGGCAAGATTCGGGAAGCGAGCTTTGCGTCAATCAAAACTGCTGTCTCTAATTTCCCATTAACGTCGCACATTTGAAGGATACTTCTGCTCTTACTTAGGTGCCAGGCCCGCTTACCACCTCAAGATTGGCAATCGCGCAATAAAGCCCTTCAATACTTGAAATTGTCGGTATTATTTTAATCGTACTGTTACACTAGTTGAAGTTTGAAAGCACGTCGAAAGGAGCAGCATGGATATTCAGAACATACTCAATGATCTCAAGAGAGAGCGCGACCGTCTTGATCGGGCCATTACGGCTCTAGAAGGACCGGGAGCTGGAGCGCGCCGCCGTGGCAGACCGGTAGGTAGCGTCAGCAGCGCTGCCACACGTCCGCGCCGGCATATGAGCGCTGCCGCTCGTAAGCGCATCTCCGAGATGATGAAGCAGCGTTGGGCAGAGCGGAAACGGAAATCGAAGTCGTAGCGTTATACCTCGTACTTTCCGGGCCATCCATCCGCACTTCCCCTTTATGCCACTCACAATCGAGTGGCATTTTCATTGCGTGCCAGGCGATTCTTCTTCTGACCTCGAGGCATCGAACAAGATGTCGTAAACGTAATATACATGTAAGATTCCAGCTCCTCTATGTTGGATCTTTCTCAGCTCCACCTAGAAGTGGAATCCGATCTGAGCTGTCAGGGCACGCGGTGTCACGTAGTGCGTGCCGCTGAACGTTGAGAGGAAGTTATAGAGAGCATAGTTGTTTGTAAGGTTGATCGCTGTGAATTGCAGACTCCACTTATATCGGTCACCCTTGAATAGGTCGTCAACGCCCACAGACAAGTCGAAGAGATTGCGCGACGCTATGCGGGGTGGATTGTGATCGTCATTTTCAGTATTGGGCGAAGGTACTTTGATGAGCGTAGAGCCAAACTGCGAAGCTGGGCAATTGAAGGGCAGAGGTTGGGTCGGAGTTGCGTGTACGCCATTGCAGGTGAAACCGGCCTGAAACTCCTGGTCGGCAGTCAAGGGAACTCCTCCTACGTTGGCGGCGATCATGCTCACATACGGTATGCCGTTGATGAGCACTGAGCCTGGGCAGGTGTTAAATACTTCCACGCCGTAGCATGGCGATGCACCGGCCACAAGCCCGCTGTCGTAGCGCCAGTTGAAACCAACCCACGGCGCACGCTTCCAAGGGACCTGATATTGCAAGTGTGCGGTCATGTTGTAGGCTTCGTCGTGGTCGATGCGGAAAACCCCGGTGGGCGCCAGGGGATTGGCTCCGGCTCCGGAGATCTGCGGAGTGAAGAACCGGGCAGCGACGCTGGACATCACCACCAGCGCGCTGAAGCCATGGTTGACCGGCATACTGGCGCGCAAGGCAAATCCTGGAATTTTGGAGCGGGTCCACTCGATTGGGAACGTGATCGGCGTGTTGCCCAGCACACTGAAGTCATACGCGTTGTGGGTGTACTTCCAGATGTATTCGCCATCGATGACCAGGTAGCGCCCGACGGCTTGCTGCAGGCCGGCATGAAATTCATTGCGAAAGCCGGGAGCCACCGGCGTCAACGTGGTAGACAAGCAGCCCAGAAGAGGGTTCAGGACGGGCGAGCCACAGCCAGTACTGGAGAGCACCAGGTTCTCGTTGAATGGAGTCTCCAGCGTGCGCGCATACGAGATGCGCAAGACCGTGTTCGTCTTCTGGACGTTGTACGAGATTCCCACGCGTGGCTCCGGTTGGTCGGACGTGATAAGCCCGTTATACAAATCGCCTCGTATCCCGAGATTGAAGCTCCAATTGCGCTTGGTAATGGTGTCCTCTACGTACATCGAGAGTTCCTTGATGTCGGTGTGACCGACGAACGGGAAGAGAATTCCTCCGCGCGTCAGGTCATAGGGCAGCAGAACAGGGTTGAACAGGGGATACAGAGGGGTGTTAGGGGCGTTTGGGTTGGAAGCGATATTTGGCTGGTATCCAGCTCCTGCGCACTGCCCGGGGTTGGTAAAGCCATTGACCGGAGCGCCGCCGCTATTCAAACAAGGCGCATTGAGCGTAGGATCGACGATCCCGAGCTGATCATTCTCGTTCAGGAATGTCTGTTCGTAGGCGATACCGGCCTTGATGTTGTGAATGCCCTTAGTGTAGGTCACGTTCGCCAGAGCTCCGGCATTGAGAAGTGTGCGCTGCTGGGCGACGCTTTCCCTCTGGAGACTCGGTGGGCCAAGATCGTTGAACGGGTCATTGCTGGGGTAGTAGTTGTAGGCGTCGCGCCGCACAAAGCCGGTAACGTTCAGAACAGCATTCGGGCTTAATGTGTGAGTCCACGTGGGTGCGATGTCCAAGGTTTGAATCTTAGATCGCTGATCGGTCGGCCCTAAGGGAACGCCTGTCAAGGGATTCAAGACAGGAGTGCCGTTGAAATCGTGAAATTCCTGGTCGTATGAATTGGGAGTTTGGAACCAGGAACGGGAATATTGAAAGTTCAAATGCAACGAGTCGTTGCTGGAGAGTACGTAGTCGACTCTATCGAAAATGTTTTCCTCATTGCCGTGCGAGTGGAAGACGACGAACTCAGGCGGGTCGAGGAAGCGACCGGTATCAAGCCCGTTGGCGGCAATAAAATTGCCCCAGTTTTTGCCGCCGTAGGAGAAGTTGGCATCCAGGTTCGATGTGCCAAAAGTGCCATAGGAAGAGGTGACATTACCGTGAGGGGTCGTGGAGCCGAGTCCCGAACGGGTAGTCACATCGATCACCAAGCTGGTCTTGTCGCCATACTCCGCCGGAGGAGCACCGCCAATGACGGTCATCGACTGCACGGCATCGAGCGGTATCTGGTTGGAAAACACCTTGCTCTGCTGGTCGGTAATCGGCTGGCCGTCCAGAGAAAACGAGTTCTCGGCGTGGTCGCCCAGTCCGTGAAACAGGCCGTTGGAATCGGCGGCGATTCCGGGCGATGCCAAGGTGACCAGCGAGCTAAGCTCTGACGAGGTGCTTTCCAAGGGGAGCTTTTCGAATAGGCTGCGATCAACATCGGTGTGGAATGTCGGGTCGTTCTCTACCAAGTCGCCCGCTTCGCCTTGCACTGTAACGTTCTCGGCAGTGGATGAAATCTGGAGCGTGACCTTCAGGCTCAACGGAACGGACGAACGAACGTCGACGTCCTGCGCGTAGGGTGCAAAACCGGTAATGTTCACCGTCATGTGGTAGGGATTGATGGGCACGTTTGCGAAAGTAAATTTTCCCGTGCTGTCGGTGGTGGTCGATCGCGTGTATTGGCTCACGGGATTAGAAATTACGACGGTTGCGCCTGGGATGACCGCGCCAGACTGGTCCGCTACCGTTCCGGTAATTGACGACGAACCGGTTGTCTGGGCGCGAGAAAGCCCGGGCGAAAAGACTATGGCCAACGCCAGCAGCAAGAACGTGAGATCACGCAGG
>JBEKTC010000131.1:0-11104 GCA_049516475.1 Candidatus Korobacteraceae bacterium
GGTGACCTTCACAAGTACAGCCATCGCTGTCTGCAGATCGACACCGGGGTCGACCTGCACAAGGGGTTCAATCGTCATTCGTCCGAACATCGCAGTTATCCTTTCCGGGCAATCCGCCCATGTCGTGTTGTTTTGAAAGTCAAGTCGGGACCAATGGCGCAAACCCCATCCGGCGCGAGGAAACGGCCGAGTCCGCTAACGGGTCTGTTGTTGGAAGTACTTGGCAATCTGTTCGAACTACGCGTAGTGGAAGTGCAGTCTAGATCGGTTGATGGGCTTCAAATGCACCTTGCCGTTCTGGCAAACACGAGTATTGATCGGCTGGCATTCGGCAAAAGAGCGGCCTCGTCAAGTTCTGGCGAATGCGCGACGTGCGAATGCTAAATCACTGAGCGTATTGATGCCGCGCGTCTCAATAGCACTTCGAGCAAAAACCACTCGAACAGGCCAGCCACGAGCAGCGATAAAGACAAGAAATGGCAGGAAGTTGACTTCGTTGGTCAAGGCGCCTTTTCGGCAAGTAAGAACATAGTCATGCCATGCTTCATTCAGCCCCGTGGTGAACAGTGCGAATATGCCAACATCGCTTAATCCATTTACATCCAATTCGTCGCCTTCTCGTTTCTGACGGATGTCTCGAAGGTGCCCGTCAGGAGAAATATCGTACTGCACATATGGATCCTGAATCCGGACGACCGGTACCGTGCAGCCTGTCTGGTGGACAAGGTGGGTAGCTAGTGTCGCATGAATGGTGTGGTCAGAGATATTAACTTGATCGCCCCAAACAACGAGGATGGATTCGAAATGGCGCCACACTGGCCAAGCCAGGAATATAGCATCGCCCATACCCGTCGGGCGCTCCTGCACTACCACGGAAACCGCGGCCCTCGCCGAAACTGACTCCCGGTCCAGCACGCTCTCGAAAGCTGGAACAGCACTGGGTGCCAATACAACGGCGATATGGTTGACGTTTGTAATCAACTTGTCACGTAATATCGACCAAACATTCAGTTCATCGCGAATCGGTAATAAAATCTTAGGAATCTGAAGGCCCAACCTTGTCCCTTGACCCGCTGCCGGAATTACCGCGCATATGTTCATCGCAGCACCTTAAGGAGCGCCATCAGACTTGGGTAAACCGGGACATTGGGCCATACCGCAACGGAGTCATTTACGACTACACATTCTAGGCCTGCCCTTGTGCAAGCTAACATCCCCAGCAGACTGTCTTCTATTCCCACGCACTGGTGGGTATCAAGTCCAATTCGCGAAATGGCAAGCGTGTACAGGTCTGGGGCCGGTTTACCTCGCGATACATCCTCTGCCGTGATTATGTGTTCATGTCGGAAGAAAACGGATAAGCCCGTGGCCACCAGCACCTGTTCGACCGAGAGGCGGCTCCCCCCTGTGACGAGACAAAGGTGGCGATCTGCTTGCTGGAGATGAGTAAGTAATTCCAGAGAGCCGGGGAGCGGCTTGAGAAATCCGCGCGAGACCAGCGTGCGGTAGCATGAGCGCTTTGAGGCGACAAGGGTGTCTAGCACTTCCTCGTCGGCTACACCCATGGACCTGAATGCATCCCGTGTTGATAAGCCTCTTAACAGTCCATACGAGAATCCCGTAGCTAACTCAGGCATATGAGCATCCAAGCTCTCGCCGAAGGCGGCCGCATGTAGGAAGTCGGAGTCAACGAGCGTCCCATCTAGATCGAACAGGAATGCGTTTTTCTCTCTTAGCACGCTACTTCTCCACTGATCTAAGAGTTGTCGAACGTGCACTGGCCAAGCGCAACTCAAGCAGTTTCGTCACAACCGGGAGTCCGCTATGTACTGTGGGCGTGGCTGGGCTTTCGAAGTCCCCTGAGATGATCTGCGCATTCTTGTAGGCTGTAGCCAACCCCGTGTTAAACCACTTCAGTCCTCTCTGCCTGAGGGCGCTAGCTTGGTTATAGAGGACATGGGTTATCAGACCGGACTCGTTGCAGCTGTCATTCATCATCTGCAATGCTTTATCAATTAGCTCCGTGAGGCTTAACGTCTGGATGTCATGATCTACCTCAAGGTTCGCAACAAAGACCTTTGCGCAAGCGCCGCTGTGGCGAATGCCGTCGGTAACACCAAGAACCCGGTAGCTAGGAAACAGTGATGAGAACTGCGTACCGGGGCCATACACGATAAGGTCGGCGTTCCGAAGAGCGACTTCGGCTTCCGGTGAAATGTGAGCCTGCGCCTGCAACGATTTCAATCGTAGGTGCTTTTCAGAGACTGCGAGTGGCTCAAGCTCCGCAATCTGATCAGACGATAAGGTGCGCGGCAGCAAGAACACGTCAAGAATGCGAGACTGACCTTGAGGGCTTACAATCTCGGCTTCACTACACAGCAGTGTGCCGTCCTCTTTCAAGGCGGTAAGCACGCGGCATTCTCCACGGCTCACATTGACGATTTCAGCGCCCACGGGACAGAGGCTGACGAACATTTTGACGCAAGCATTGAACTCCGAGCCGCTTGCCAGGTAGGCCCCCGCGAAGAGCAAGTTTCCCAGCGAGCAGTCGGTGAGTGTCGGGTACTGCGATTTGCAATGACAGTACTGGAGAAACAGCGCTATGTAGGTTTGTAAACGAAAGCGCAAGTCCCTGGGCAAGGCGCTCAGGAGGTGTGCCAGTTCCCCTTGAGATACACTGCTCACCTTATTGCAGCCGCTGGCACACGTTAGGTTCGCTAAGTCGCCGACCGTTGCGGAGGCAGGCAGCCTGTAGTCAAGAATCTTCTTCAGAGCAACGGCATGTTTGGCAACGCTGAAATCGAGGAGGCGCGAGAAGTTTTTCCTGTAATCCGACGGCCCGAGCATCCCGGGAATGAGGCACCGCAGGGCGCCGGTTGATTTACCATCGTCGAAACCATTAACCACCAGCGTGGTTTGCACATCTGGGAACTGGCGCACTAGTTCCGCGATGATTGGTGAGCTACCCGAACCGCCGCAGAAAAGCACCACATGAACCGGTTCGCACCACGCGGCCTTGGATAACAATACAGCTGGCATACTCATACTGCCCCCCTAGAGGAAATCGTCGCATTGCTCTGTAGTGGGGCCGCAATAGTGGAGAACTGGTGGGAATGGTGGGAAAATCTGTCCCACTAATCGATTGGGGATTTTCTGTGGATGGGGGGCTTTGGATCCTGCAGAACCTTTTCTATGCGGAGGGTCATAACCGAGGCGGACGGTAACTTCCCGTTGCGCCAGTTGTAACCGTCCTTGTGATCGACCTTGGCAGCCTTGCAGATCAACTCAAAAGGTATCTCAGATGTCACTGTTGAACGCCATCTCTCTTGAGCCATTGCCAACATCTTCATGCGCATTTCTTTCAGTTGCGGTGCCGCAGGCTCCAGATTTTGTTTATTTTCGTGCCGCTCGTGGATCGGGTTTGCGGATTGGGTCACGTCTTCTTTTGGCGCGGCGGTTGTCGCCGCACGCGGTGTCAACTCGCTCGATGAGCGGAATGCGACGTCCGAATCGCACGAAGGAAAGTTCTCCTTCGCTGCCATAACCAGGGTTTCAGTGGCTTGCGTCCACGGCTCAACATGCAATCCGTGTGCCTCCACTGGGAAGGTTCCGTGCCACAGAATGCCGGTCTGCCAAGCAGGACTCTGTTCGTCCGGCTTGGGGCCTCTCGAGAGCGCTTCGGAAACCTTCTCGTGAAACTCGCCCATGGAAGCGGGTGCGATGGATAACATGAAGCCGCCACTCCCGCTTCCCGTAGGCTTGAGTCCAACCTCGCCGCGCAGATGGAGTTCTAACATAGTGTGGATCCACGTGGCGACGATTTGATCGGCGCTATGCCAACCCAAATCCAAGTAGTCGAACAGTGAGCGTGCGAAGTTCATTTCCCGAATAAGGCGGTCTATTGGATCTCGTGCTTCAGGGGACTCTAGAACTTTGCAGACCGCTTCATAAATGTTCTTGGAGTTTTGCACAAGAATGTCCTTATTGTGCTCCAGTCGCCGCATCGCAGCCCTAAGAACATCCGCAGTGTCCCGTGGTGCGCCGGAGGACACGAGTCCAAGCTCCACATCAACCGTTTCGCTTGCCAAAGCGCTCAAAGTCTCAACCGTTGTGCCGCCTTCGTAGTTTGGCGGCGCTTCCGGAGTGCCTTTGAGAGCAGCGGGGCAATCGAGCCTTCTGAACCAAACTGGGTAGCTGGAACCAACCATGCTACAGAATGCGCCGCCTCCGGACGATTTGCCGTGGATCCCCCCTTCTAACTTTAGCGCTAATTCGAAGCACCTCCTGAAGTTGGCGTCCTGAAGCAACTGGTTGGCACCAAAATTTGGCCAACCACGTATCTCTGCTAAATCTGAGGCGTCGCGGCGGTTGAGCAGTGTCGCTGCTAAAGCTGCCGACACTGCTCCCGCCCACGCTCCCCCCATTTTGGCAGGGTAGTCACTGAGGATGTGGAAGATAGCCTTGTCTTTCAAATGGAAGAGTTGGATAAGATCGGCGATCGGCTTTTCGTGCAATAGCGTTTCTTCAACGTACTTGTAATTTCTATAATCCCATGCACGACAGTCGAACTCGACAGACTGCTTCCCGTGACTCCGCAATTCCAGTCCTACATAGACTCGAAGCGGAAGGGCTTGTCCGACGGCCCACCCACCTACGAGCACAGCAAGATCGCCGCCCAGAAATGCTACCGCTGGTGCGCTGAACACGAGTTGGCACCGTTCCAAGAGTTTGGTCCGCTGACTGTTTCGCTCTTCCTGCGTTTCCACCCAAGTCGGTAACCGTTCAAAGTGGCTCACTGGCGCCCTCGGCCTGCTGCTCCAAGTCTCGCCGGGCACTGTCCCCGCCGCAGTCAGTTGGCAACGCCATGCGACGCTGTCCCGGATTACAACATTATAGCGACGCTATTTCCAGACCATCAGAAAGATCCAAGCTGATCCATGTGTTGGATATCCAAGCGCCGGGCTCCACCCGCTGTACCCCACAACCTGCGCGCACCGCGGAACAGTATGACCAACTCGCTCGTGCACTCTCGCGCAACCGCCGGAACAGCGAACCGAAACGAGCGCACGTCAGAAACAAGGACTGCGTTACCATAACTGGACACAACGTATCGCAATAGCGCGACACCAGTGTCATAACTCCTCGGTCGTTTTTCGGAGATTGAGGATATCAACAGGGTATAGTCAACCGATAACCGCCGCGCTATCAGCAGGTTGCGAGGGCTCGATTCACGCCAATTACACTCCAATTCCACTTCAAACCCACTGCAATAGGCAAATCGGGCTCCATTTTACGAAGCGGATATGCGCCCTCCGCTCGGACGGGAGAGGCCATGCTTTAGCACGGCGAGAAAGGTGGTAGACACAGGAGAGAGATTGCTTTGGACTGACAGGCAAAGCCCCTCAGTGAGGAAATCCTGCCGTAGGCCGAAGTAAACGGGCCGGCGGCAGCCTTCGAACTTCTTTACGAGGAATAGCAACAGGTCATAATTCGAAACAAGATACAAAAAGTGGCGAAAGTCGGTCTCAGCTTGGATCCTCTTCTGGATCTCCTGGTATCGCCCATTTGCTTTCTGGGTGCGTTCATACTCGAGGGCGAAGCGATGTTCGTGCTCGTCAAAGCGAACCGCGATCACTGCGTCATAATCTTTCACGTATCCAATTTCCGTGAATTCGTTGCGCGATCGGATGTCAGACTCCGGCGTCCAACGAACGAGTGTGCGGCTCTGCTTCAGCACGAGGTGAATGTCATTCAATTCCAGCGCGTGTTGCACGTGACCGTTGGACTCTTTGCCGATGTCCGTGGACCCGGAGTAATACTCTCCTCTGCCAACCAATTCCGACGCTCCAGCTCGTGATATCGAATACACGACGCCGCGGTTCATAGTTGGAATCTCGTGCCGTACCAGCAGGTCGTGCGTCAGCAACCGTCGTAGCCGGTTGTCAAACGCATTGCGAGACGACACGCAGTAGTCCAGCTTCATGAATTCGTATAACTGCGCGGGAGTGACGAAATTGCTGTGCAGCACGCGGCGGAGCAGTGGATAATCCCTTACCTCACTGAGCGCAATCATGCCTTTGCGATACCGCATGAGATTGAATCCTGTTACGCGGATGCCAGCACAAGCCGTGCAACCCATGGCCGCCGTGCTTCCGGCTCCAGGACAAAGCGACCCAAGTCGGTTTGCATCCAGCTGTGCTCCGGCATCAACAGCATGGCTTCCTGCAGGCCGTGAGATTCACTGAACGAGATGAGCCAGGTGCCAGCTGACCTCCAATCGGTCCTGCCGATTCTCAGCTTGCCAACTAGCTGGGCCCGCGCTACCACCAAGAAACCATCCGGCTTCTCTGGGGCGTTCAAGAGACGCTTGAAAAGGAGTTTGTTCTGTCTCTGCCAAACGCACGGTTCCGCGCATTCAAAGACACGGCCGATCATCTGCGAGGGACGGTTCGGGTTGAATCCGCCACATCCGTTGAATCGGGCGTAGCCAACGATCTGGGGCCGTTGGCGTATAGTTCCCGCGATGTCGATGCCGGTAGTGTTGTAATACACGCCTCTTGCAAAACGTCGTGGGTCATCCGGGTTCTTGCCAAACCTCCGGCGCCATACGCTACCAAAATCGGTCACCGCAACCAACACTCTGCTATGCACCTTTCAGCCGGCGGTTCTCCCGACGCTCTGCGTACAATTGCTCCTGCAGATTGTTGATGAGTTGCACCAACTTCGGATCTGCCACGCTCATATCGACGGAACTCGCAACAGAGTGACTTGGATCCGTCTTTTTTCCAATCGCGTCAACCCGCAAGGACATCTCTGCAATCAGCTTTTCCTTTTCCTGCAAGTCACGCTTAACCAAATCTCGTTCGCGTTTATAAGAGTCCCTCTGCTCGGCGACGGATAACAGTTCACTCTTGAGGCTGGTCGCGTCCGAATCTGCTCCGGAGATGGACATGCCATCGTTAGCCGCCTCAATCGCACGGTTGCAGCGTTCAATGTGGTCGTTGTATTTCTGGATCGCTTCCCGCGCCACGCCCCGGGAATAGGCGTCGTGGTTGTACAGGTCCGTCATCATCTCCGCCGTGATCCACATGGCGCGACGGTGGTCGATCCATTGCTTGCTGTACAGCATGGCCAACACCAGCAGCGCAATTGTCGTGCCCAAGCTGTACTTGAAGTATGGGTTCCGCACGCTTGCGTCGAGGAACATCTGACGCCGCTCCTCCATCCACGCGCCGTAATCGAAATTGCTGGGATTGAACTGCTTGAGCAGGAATTCGTACCAAGTGTCACCGCGTTGGTACATCGGACGCGCCGGCGGAGCTTGTTGTTGCCCCTGAGGCTGCGCCTGTCGTTGCCCATATAACGCAACCGCAGATTGCGGCCGTTGCTGTGCAACGGCAGGACCGGCTGTGATCAGTCCCACCACTGCAAGTGTGCCGATAGCGATCGTTCGCTTCATGGTCGTTTCAACTCTCCTTATCCACGACGCGCAAAACGGGTGGTTGCCGCCAGTTCAGGAGTTTTGAATCGCAGATTTGCTCCGGCGGACTGCTCCCGCGATTGCCGCTTTCGCGCGAATAGTTCCGGCTCGAAGTTTGGGAAGGTGACATCTTCTGGCGGACGGACGTGCAACAACTGGTGCAATGTGCCGCGCGTATCATCCGTCATCAGAATCTCCATCTGTCCTTTGGGCAGGTTCTTGATGTGCTCATCGAGCGCGCGGGTCTCGCGGTCTTCGCTCTCGGTGGCCCGGTCGGTCGCCTCATACTTCTCGTAACCAAACATGCGCCAGCGGTGCATCGATACGCTGCGGCGTGTCACGGTGTGTTCCGCCGAGGCCCGCAGGAAATAGCGGGCTGTTTCTTCGTCACGCGTACGCAACGTTAGAGTCGTATTTGGCGCCGAGGTCACGTCTTCCTTAAAGCCCCGGCCGACCTGCATGAGTTGCGGCAGGCTCTGCATTGAGAACAGGAACGCGGTGTGTGTTCCGCGCGCGGTCTGCAGGATCTGTGCGAAGTTCCTATATCCGAATGGCGCAAACTCGTCCAGCACCACGCTGAACATCGGCCGGTTGGTACGCCGTCTCTGCTCCTCACTCTCGTACCGCTTGCCAACGACCAGTTGCAGGTTCTGTAACAGCATCTTTCCCAGGGCCCGCACCGGCTCAGTGTTCTTGTTGACGTTCAAGGTGACGAACAGGATCAGCTCCTGCTCGATCACTTCATCCAGCGACAACAGTTCTTCATACGGACCAGTGATCACGCTCAGTTCATCGTCCAAGAATGTCATGCACTCGTTGACCAGGCCCTGGATTTTCGGCACCCGTTCGCGGTCTCCAAACGACTGATAGAGATTCTTGACCGACATCTCGAAGTTCAGGCGTCGCTGCACGGGGATGGACGTGTCATGTTCCAGGCGCTGGCGCGCCTTCTCGACCTGTTCCCGCAGCACTTGTTCGTCAATTGCCATCACGAGTACGTCGTAGAAATTGAACCTCTGGCCGGTGTGCACCAGCACGCGAACGATGTCGGCCAGGTAGTTCAACTGGTGCTTGGCGAAGAACTCGTCATGCAGGTTGAAGGAGCCGAAGACCATGTTGACGACCGACATGTAATCTTCATCGCTGCAGTAGAACGGGTTATACCGGACGGAAATGTCTGGGCGTGCGGGATTCAGAACCCGGAGTTGGTGCAGCCTTCCGGCACGGTGCACATGCGGCAGAAGGTCGTAAAAGAACTCAAGGTCGCCCTTGCCATCAAAGATCACCATTGGCAAACGGTGTGGATCGCCTGGAGGGCCGACCACGCGGGCCATGTCCTGCGTAATGATGTTCTTCAAAAGCGTGGTCTTGCCGGAACCGGTCATGCCCAGCACAATGCCCTGCATGACGCGCACTCTGTCTGGCCAATACCACGCTTGGCCATGGATGTCGTAGCCGAGAACCACGGCGTCTTGTTTCCAGGCATCGGCCGTAAACTGCTCGTCCCGTTTGCGGGCGACAACCATCGGTGGATGGGGCCACTGCTTCTCCCGCCGGGACCGTGCGGTGGCAATCAGTATGGTGGAGCCGCCGATGGCCAGGCCGCCGAGAGCCAGGTAGCAGCCCACTTCGGCAATCTGGCGGTTCGTGAAGTAGAAGCGCTCGCGGGCCACGTACCAGGCGAACCAGCACACCGTCATCAGGACCAGAGCAACCACGATCTCCAGGCTCTCCAGGACTGGCGGGGTCTGCTGCCGGTTGGCGTAAGAGTCGCGCATCATTATTATTACGTCCTCTTCGGGCTAAACACCCAGCGCATCAGAAACCCCAGGGCGCCGCAGAACACGAATCCGCAGGAGAGGCCCAAGTGAAAGCCTTGATTCTCCGGCCGGTAAAGATACAGCCACGCCAGGCGAGCCAAGCCGAACAGCAGAAAAGCCCAGAAGAGAACCTCCCAGTCGCGAATCAGCTCTCGCGCATCGCTGCCCATCTCGCCTGGGGCGGGAGGTTTTACTTCGTTGGCATCGGTTTGTTCATTCATACTCTTCGCCTTTACAGCAGATTGTTGAAGTAACTGAAGCAGCCGAAAACCAGAGCGGACACCAGAGAGAAGAGCACAAACCAGCGCCTGGGTGGCCTCGCGGCGTTTCGTTCAAACGGGTTGGAAGGTTCGAGCACACCGTCACCCATGGCCTTGCCCGCGCCAATGTCCGCTCGATTGCCGATGTATTGGCTCAGTGTTTTGTAAACCGGTTTGACGGTGAACGGATCTTTCATGTTTTCGCTTTGGCGCTTATCGCACGAGAAATGCGGCGATCTGAGTCTGTCGTCCATTGCTCAACCCGCCTTCCGATTGTTTGGAACTGGGAAACTGAAAGCGCAGAATCGTCGGGTTTGTGCTGGACGCCATCTCGATGGCCACCACGCCAACCGCTTCTTCACCAGGAGCAATTCGCGCCGTTTGCATCTGTCCATCCAACACCTTTACTGGTGTCTCTTGTTTGATCTTGAGTTTGGCGGCTTGCTCGTCGCCCAACTGCGAGTTTTGGAGACCGTAGAGGGTCTGGGCAGACCGCACTCCGTCCAACTGGTAAACCAGAGGCGTGTCAATGGCGTATGGTTCGGTGCCGTGATTACACACGGTGTAACGGACCAGCAGGCGGCCATCTTTCTCATACAGGTCGCTGATCCAGACCTCCACCGGTTTCGAGGCACGCTGCTTCGACGGCAGAAGCCTGATCGGCTTTCCCGTGAGCAGCAGTTCAGTGATCGATGGCGTCACCGGACCCGGCGTAGTCGCAGCCGTCGGCTTTACCGGCTCCAGGTGAACTGGCGCTTGGTCGACGGCAAAATCCATGTTCGTCACTGAATCGGCCGGTTCCAACTCATAATTCAGGCGCTGATTGGCCGTCCAGATGAACAAGTTGGTTGCGGCGTCTGCTTCTGTGGGCTGGACAAATACCTTGTTTTCCCGCCACTCGACCTTGAACGAGGGGCTTCCGGCCGCCACCTGTACGACCGGTTCTGCGACTTCGATGACCGTGAGGTGGTTCAACGCCGTCTTCAGATGGACGATGCGGGTGCGGTCACTCGTTTGGGTTTCAATCTTCTGCGCAAGAGTCGGGACAAATACCGCGGCCAGCACAGCGAACATCAACACAACGCGTCTCATGGATCGTTTTTTCCTTTCGTTGCTTCCAATGTTGTACGTCCAGGAGACTCCCTCCGAAGTCTCCTGGACGGGTGTGGTTAGTTTGGTTCAAGCAGCGGCGCGACATTTCTCGCTGGGAGTTGCGGCCGCCGTTGAGTATCGGGAAAGGTCACCTTCCCGTTGCGTACTTCGCTGCGTCCCGCCTTGATCGGGAACTTCCGGACTCGCTCCAGAACCACGGGCGAGCCTTTCTCGTCGCGGTCGGTGAACACTTCTCCCGTCTTCGTGACCTGCGCCATGAAGATCAGGCGTTCAACGACCTGGCCATCGGCAGGGGTGAAGGGTTGAATCAAGAAGATCCGCCCTTCCGAGTCGATTTCCACCTCGCCGTCACACAGACTGGGAACTTCCACGGTGACGGGACGGCCACCGGTTCGCTCCGCGATCTGGTTAACGACCTCTTGCGGAAAGCT
>JBEKTC010000132.1:0-11095 GCA_049516475.1 Candidatus Korobacteraceae bacterium
CACGAGCGTGCGGCTTGATTGCCGTCCTGCGAGTAAGGCGGTCCAGCAATAAGCCCCAAGACTCCGCAGACAGCCGAGGTTTCTTCACGCTCGCCCGGAGATCCCAGCCTGAACACCCCTCCGGGAAATCTTCTTTCGCCGCAGTCAAACCAGCTGGCGGGAATGTCCCGCAATTGTGAATCAAGTTGCTTTAGGGAATTTGTGGCGGCGTCTGGAATAGATGGTGTGGCGCTTTTTCCTGCCCATGCGAATCTTTATCACACCCGGCTCATGCATGCATAGCTTTCGCATAGTCTCCCGCCCGATCCCCCATATGCGCGCAAGTAACGATCTGAATCAGTTAGTGGTCTCGATGTAGGCGGAAGACCAGACCCAGGGGAGGCCAGTTGGACCATAGGGAGGGCCAGTTGGACTGCATGAAAAGGGAGGCGGTCCTTCTATTTGGGGATTTCCCACCTGATTGGGACCGTCGTAAGTCGGGCAGGTGCACAGAGCGAGAGGAAGCTTGGTTAACGGATCTATCCTGCCGGTATGCGTACAGGGGGCCGTCATGCACGCAGCGTAGGTGTTGCCCGTTGGTGGTGCGTTGGTCGGACACGCGTACGGTTTCGTAAGCGGAGGCGGTATCCCGGGATTGTCCGGGCTGTTCCCGATTTCACTGAAGTCGGAGACCAGATCTGCACCAGGGAATATTCCGTTGGGTTGGTTGGTGAGCGCAGTGCATAAATGCGGTGCCTGCATTTTCGTGGTGTTCCCCGCCTGTACATCCGCGAGAGTCAGGCAGGTGTAATTGCCGTCACTGCCGACGGGGCAATCTGCGATAGTTTGGTTGTAAACATCCTGGTTCAGAATGCTGGTAATCTCTACGTATGAGTAGCTGTACTGCCCAGTTGCACCGGCAGTTTTCGCAGTAATTTCGTAACAGTTGCATTCCGCGGCATTCCTGTCCTGCGACACGGTGCAACTTGGAGTGTACTGTGGTGCCCCTGGCACTCCGGAATAGTAGCAAAGCGCAATTGGGTTATCATTTGCCGGCAGGCTACAGGCAAGGAAGTACTTTGCCGCATCGGGCGCAGTAGGCACCGCGACCGCGTCAGCCCACGCACAGGAAGGTGAATTCGGATCCATACATTCATTGATGGTAATATTTTGCCCCCCGTAGTAAGCACTGAGATTGAACTGGGGGTTCGTGCAGCTCGGACTCGGCATGCAACTTTGCGCGACTACCGGCACCGCCCAGATGCAGAGAACGCCAAGCGCCAGGGCATAGCAGCGCCAGTCTCTTCTGTTAGTGGAATTTGCTTTGGTGGGGGGGCGAATCGGACGGGTGGGCATGGGTGCCCTCTTTCAATCAGAATTTTCGTTCTAGGGGCGGCGGACAAGGACTATATACCCTTTCGGAGCTTCCTGCGGATAATTATTTTTATTGGCGGGCCCAGGGCGCGGCACAGGGTCCTGTGTGCCCCAACGCGAGTCCCGCAACTGCTGACCGCAGCCTATCGACGTAATGGTGGGATCATCCCATTTGTTCGCTCCGATGCCGGATGTCATTCGTGAGGACACCGCTTTCCTTGATCGAATCCATTTCTACCTTCCTGGGTGGGAGATTTCGTACACTGCCAGCCTCAGTACGGTTTTGGAATTCTTCCACTTGGAAAATTTCTCGAATGCCTCACGCGAGGAAGCCATATATCTTCATACCCTTTACTCTCACCTGCTCACGCAAGCAAGGCTATTAGCGGCCATACTTCCGTGGTCAGTCCAGCGGCCATTGCAGGCGTTACGCGCAGCGATGAATGAACCCGGCAGAAATTGTAGTGTGCAAAGTGCAAAGCGCAAGCCGCTTTCAGGTTCTCCAGTTTCTTCGAGAAAGCATTCGTCAACCGCGTGAATCGCCGCATACACATCCGCATGGTGAGGTTCTGTCTCTCCACGTGCGATGTGCAGATGTGATCTAGGTCGGGTCGCCCGTCACGAATTTTGGATATAACCTCCATGATTCGTGGTGGGGAGTAGCGCCCTTCGTCATGCTGGCCGTAGTCACCAAACAGTTTGACGAGCTGCGCGAAGTCACAGGTTCCGGCGAACACATCCTCGACTCCGCGCGTGTAGAACACAAAGCGGTCCGTTGTTAGTTGGAACCTGGTAAATACCTGTGCGAAGTTCGGCCGGCCGGTACTGGCGGCTGGAGAAGCTGAAGTCGTTCGATGAGTTCCTGGAGCGCCGGTTTCCGGAGTCTAGGAGGAAGGCGTACTACCTGATGTCGATTCACGAACAGCTTCCATCGCAGGTGCGGAAGGAACTGAAACAGGTGGGATGGACCAAGGGACTGGAGTTGGCAAAGCTGGCCCGGAAGCAGGGTCAGCACTTCGAAAGTGCAACCTGGTTGCACAAAGCCCGACATATGCCCAAGGCGGAATTCCAGCGAGAAGTCGAGAAAGAACTGACGGGCAAGGACAGTGAGCCTTCGGAACTGATCTTTTTCAAGGTCTATAAAAGCCAGATCCCGGTCATCGAACAGGCGATCGAGACCGCAGCCTTGATGCTTGGGTCGGACAAGTCTCGAGGCTACTGCCTGGAAATGATCTGTGCGGATTTTCTGGCCGGGGCCGCGATAGACGGCGGCAATCCGGAGATCCTGTTGCAATTCGTGTCACGCTATTACAAGTTTCTGCCCGGCGAACAACAGGAAGCCTTTCGATCCGAGGTCGCTGGGCAGGGCTCATGTAGAAGATCCCCACCAAGAACCCGCGACTGAGGCTCGATTCGCAAAGCTACAGCGAACTACATCGGCAGGTGCTAGAACGCGACGGCTGGCGTTGCCAGGTCTGCGGGAGCATGCAGAACCTGCAGGTACACCATCTCAAGTTCCGCAGCCAGTCAGGTGACGATGAGGAACAGAATCTAATCACGCTGTGTGCCGAATGCCGCGAACAGATGCATCGAAAAGCCAACTGCTGGAAGGCCACTGCCGTGACTCATCTTTCTGTGTAAGTGTTGGAATTCAGTTGCAGTAATGTGTGAAATTGCCTTGCAGCGATCTGAATTGCCTTGCAGTGAATCGGCACGTAAGGCACCTGGTTCGGGACCCAGGTTCTCGGCCTAAAGTTGTATAGATAACCAGCTTTATTTCAGCAGCTTACGATTGCCGCGCCTGTGCGCCTCTCGACCAGATTTTGTCTTTCGAGAAGCGCACATTGACCCATTGACCACTAGATGATTCTCTGCAACGTCTCCTAATGGATCTCGGATTTGAGTTTCTGAGGGGGGCTCACTGAGGTGGCGACAGGAGTCTCGTGCGAGATCCCCCTCTAAGCCTACCGTTTCCACCATGAGCTAGTTAGGCTTAGATTTATTGCTTGGCCTTCCTCCGCCGTGCCTCTTTCGCTTGGCAGCGGGAGACTCTTCCAGCAGAGCGTCGGCAAGACGAACGCCACCAGTCAGCAGCTTAGACGCTCGCTCTGTTCGTTCGTCGGGTAGGATTGTCGTGCGGAGAAGGTCGTGCGCTTCGCCGATGAGGTTGCGGAGCGCCTTCAGATCGGTTTGCTTGCGTGCCATAGAGAAACGCAAGTTTAGGACACTACCCATAAGGCTGTAAATCTCTGCGATGGACTAATTTATCCCCTCCCAACCTTTTTACTGTTCGACGTAGCACTAAAGCGCCCGATTTGTGAAAGGGATAATTCCGGGATTGGAATACCATTCATCAGCAACTGCAACAACATCGTCATCTGACCCTGCAGTTGGTGTGGGAAGAATACCGGCAGGCGCATCCCGAGGGGTGTGGCGATCTTACGCCATCTGTCACTACTGACACTCCGAGGATCGGGGCGCATTCGCTTGATTGCAGTTAGCTCCCCGCTCCGTCATCATCCAATGCAGCTTACGGTCGGCATGTTTCGCAGGTGCGAATCACGGTTATGCGGATGAGCGTTCACATGCAGATGCTCTCCGTATCATATCGGCGGTTGAAGTCTGGCTTTTTGTCGGGGGCGTCTTGGCTACTCATACGAGTGTGAATCAAATCGCAAGGCCGTCGTCCGTGACTTCTATCGCTAAGGGATGGTCACAGAAAAGACCCGCACAGGAAAAACGGGTCTACATGCAGACTCATCTTCCACCTGCGGGCCTTAAATTTCACTTACCCGGTGACCTCCGTCACATACATCGACCTGCCAATGCGTCACACTGAATAAGTATTGGGTACATGTTGGTTCCGCCCAGTTGGTAGGAAAGCCCGCAGCCGACTCGTTAGAGGGACGATATGCACTCCGTCCTGGACAGGCCGCTGCGGGCTTCGTATTTATATATGGCAGAAACTACATCAGTTCCACGTTTTGAACGCATCCGCGACCCGCAGAGGTCAATTGTGATCCACTCCTATTGCCTAACATGCGGCCTGTTTGTTGCCGCAAACGAAGATGGTTATATCGTGCTAAGGGCGGAGATGGCCCACTCCTGTCAGCCTGGCTACCGGTTTGTTAGTCACCCACCGCTGCCCTGTTGTCCCCAAGTGAACGGCCTTTAAGTATCCGCGCCCGCCTGTTCGCCATGCGCTCCAGTATCTCCGCTTCGCGCTGTGCTCGCGTCTGTCGCTTCACAAATCGGCATGCTTATAACCGGCTTATAGTTTAGGTCCTGCGCTCCACCGCGTGGCAGAGATGACCTCGATAGGCTCCGTTTGGGCTATCACATCCCGAAGCGGCAGCGGTCACTGACAAACCGGCGCCGCAGGCGCTAAATGCATGTGGAAAAGGATTTCTCGGCCTTTTTCCCTCCCCCTCCGACCAACGCCGCGCGGTGAGAAACAGGCCCGCAACGCTCCTTCTTCCCAGTGCCCAGGCGCACCTGCTCCTTACCCTGAGTTCCACCTTCTACTTGAGCCGGCAGGAGGACAAGCCGATGCAGAGCAAAGAACAATCTCTCAGTTCACTGTTACGCACAATCTCCCTGGCGGTGATCGCTACGCTGGTGATGGCAGTGGCGATGGTTCCCGCCTGGGCGCAGAATTCAGTTCCACCGACAGCGGTGCAGGCGGCGAAAATGCCGCACTTCGCGTCGCGGTTGGCCCATCCTGGCCAAGCAGTATCGCCCGCCAATGCATCGCGAGCGGTTCGTCCACCCAAGCTGCGGGCGTCAAGCAGGTTCACCTCTCAGGCGTGCTCACAAAAACAAGCACGCTGGCTGCCGGAGGATCGGATTAATTACAACAACGGTCCAACCAACGGCAACACCGATGCCTGGGCCATCGATTTCGGCGCTCTATCGACGATTCCGGCACTCAACGGCGTTGCCTACGACTTGGCGATTTCTCAACAACTATCCGAGAACGGCACCCGTCGCTCGTGGCACAGCCGCTCCGCCGAAAAATCTCTGATCGCCTTTTCCTTGGTGGGCGTGGGCGCGGACCGCCTGAACGAGATACTTCACTGAGTGACAGTCATCACCGACACCCGGAGGATAGCGGCGTGCAATAAGAACGGGACGGCGTTTCTCCGCTGTTAGAGAGTCGGATCTCTCTTGGATAACAGTGAACCCGGATACTGAAGAGTGAAACTGGCGACCCCAAGGTCTACCGCAAGGTCTACCGCAAAACGGTCCACCCCGCCGGCCGGGGATGAGCAACTTCAGCGGGCCCGCCTGTCGGTCACCCTTGCCTCCATAACTGCGACCGTACCCCTACTAGTGTTCAACCTGGCTTTGGTGGAACGGAAGGCGAAGGTCCTACTGAACCGCGGCCCTTTCCTGCTTGAACAGCCGCTCCAATGGTGGGAAAAAATCCTGTTCTTGTGTTTCTTCGCAACTGCCATCCTGCTGCTCGTAGTCACAGCCTCAAGCGCATTGTGGTGGGTTATGCGGCGCCTGATGGGCGTCCAGGCATGGTGGATGGCCAAGTTGACGGTGCTGCCCGTCGCGCTGGCTTACTTTGCGGCTGTCACCGCCCAATATAAGGTAGTCCAGTATTTTCGCGACGGGCTGAACCTGGCTTTGTTACGTGGCTTGGGCGGGGGTAACTGGATGACTGCCCTGAGTTACGTACAAGACGAATTCGCCGGTTTGCTGCCCGCGATCGCCGCCGCATTTGTGGCGATGGTCGTGGGGGGATGGCTGGTAAGGAAATACAGCGGGCGACTGGAAGCATGGATGGTTCGCCGCTGGCCGGTGCAAATGCTGGCTTCGCCAAGGGGACTGCTGACCGCCAATGCGATGATGATCGTCTCTCCCTGGCTGCTATTGATGGCCTCGTTTCCCTTGCACGAGAACCTCACGTTTGGAATCGCGTATCAGGTGTATTCCTTGCCGACAACCGGTCTGGCCGATATGAGCCGGCGGGCGGAGTTCGCGTCTTTCGACGCGTCCCGGCATCCCTATGCCCGCGATATCCCCGGCAACGGAGTGGATGAGGACGGCATCTCAGGCGATCCGCCTGAGGCGGCTTGGCGGCTGCAAAGCGCTCCTTGGGATGCCAGCCTCCTGGAGCGAAAGAACGTCTTGCTGCTGGTGCTGGAATCGGCGCGCTACGATCTGCTGGACGAACGGGTCAACGGGGCGCCGGTTATGCCCGTGCTGAGCAGCCTGCCGGGCGAGCGGTTGCTGATGTTTTCGCACGCGGGATACACCGTACCTTCGCTGTCGGCGATATTCAATGGGACGGTAGATGAGCGGGACGCGGGCATCTCGCTGGTGGACCGGTTTCGCGAATTGAAGTACCAGACGGCGGTGTTCTCTGGACAATACGAGGGTTTCGGCGACGTTAGCGCGCGCACGCACATGAATCAAGCGGACGTATTCGTGGACGCCAGCTCTTTTCCTAAAGAGCAGCGCATGTACCCAAGCGCCGCGGACTCAGCGCTCAGCGTGCCAGCGCCGCTGGTAACAGACCGTTTTCGCCAATGGTTTAGGAGCATCGATCACCAGCGCCCTTTCTTCGCCTATCTTAACTGGCAGGAAATGCACTTCCCGTATCACTATTGGGGTGCGCCTACCCCGCTGGCAAATCCGCCTATCTCTCGCGGCGAGATCGTGCCCGGGAACCGCGATTGGCTGAAGAGGACGTATTGGAATGCCGCACGCAATCTGGATTCTGTGCTGGCCGAGTTGCTGGCCGAACTGGACCAGGCTGGCGCCCGGTCGCAAACGGTGATTCTGGTGGTTGGCGACCATGGAGAGGAACTGTTCGATCATGGTTACCTAGGGCACGGCACGAGCATCAGTTTTGAACAAAACGCTACCGTCGGAAAACTCATTAATTCCAACTGGAAGCCGCCGCCCAAGGCATTAGGGCTGAGCAGCGTGAGTAGACTGATTCACAACGCGCTGGTTCGCAGGCCGGAGGACGCCTTGCCAGTCGGCGAGGACTTCTTCTGCTACATCGGCAGTACCACCAAGCCCAGCCAACTCGGAGCGGTGACCCCGGGAGGCATCGTAAAGTTCGATTTCAGAAAGAACCTATGGGCCAAGCAGGCCGCGCCAGAGGAGGAATTCGCAGCGACCCCAAGTTTCCCTCCGCTGATATATCTCTGGGAATCGTATATCCGACAGCTACCTACGCCCAACCGGGGACGATGAAACTCTCTACGCAGTGGCGGCGGACTTGTAAGCAGCACACCCTGTTGGAGACCAATGCGGAAGGGATGGGCCCAAGATGAACTATCCCACCGCAGGATGGTTGGCCAGTGACTCCAGCCCCGCCGGCCGTCAACCACAAGGATTTCCACGTGGGTGGGCTGCCCACACGGTTTGGATACTGCTTGCGATCCTCGTCTTTGCTCCGACGATTTATTGGCTTTGGCAGCGCTGGACCATGAGCGTCTGGCATAACGTGCACGGGATATTCATCCCCTTTGTCGTCGCCTATTTCATCCTCAAGGTACTGCGTTCGGATCAAATTACAGATGCGGACCAATCCGCGTGGGGCTTTCTGTTTCTCATTCTCGGGCTGGGGATGATCGTGTTGGACAGCGCTATTCGAACGCAGTTGCTGTCGGCTTTCGGCATGATCGTTTGCCTACCCGGTCTCTCGCTGCTGCTTCTGGGCAGCCGTCGTACTAAGGCGCTGGCCTTTGCTTGGGTCTTATGCTTATTCATGCTGCCCATCCCCGCCGCATTCATGGAAGGGTTCATTCTGTTGCTGAGGAGAATCAGTGCCGCGGGGGCCGGACAGGTCATAGCGTTGTTTGGTATACCGGTCGTTCGTGACGAGACGATGCTGTTTATGCCTCGAGCCAATCTGTATGTCACGGACGCGTGCAGCGGTTTTTCCGCTCTCTATGCCTCCGTCACGCTGGCGCTGGTCCTCGCCTACTTGAGCCCTTCGTGGCCGCGGCGTGTGCTCACGCTGGCGGCGGCCTTCCCCATTGCGGTGGCCTGCAATATCTTGCGTACCGCGCTCCTTGCGCTCATGATGCAGCGCTGGGGAGGCGGCATAATGGATACTTTCCTGCATCCGGCGTCAGGCATGCTCACGTTCGCCGCTGCCGCGGCGCTGCTGACGGTTCTGAGCAGGGTGGGAATGCGGGGACCTGCTGTATGACTCAATTGTCTCTCCGATACGTTCGTCCCCTATCCGCCTGCTTGCTGCTGGCGCTAATACCGGTGGTGGTGCACTCCTATATACAGGTTGAAATCGATGACTGTCAGGCCCCTTGGGCTTTCTTGCCGAAATCCGCGCAGTCATCGCATTCCGGCGGACGCCGCGATGCCTGGATGCGCGAGCGATTCGAGAGTTCTCAATGGGGCGAAGGAAGCTTTTTCAGAGATGGAGTACGCTTTGACTTCAGCATAATCCGTTCCTACGATGCCAAGCGGCTATACCATCGACCCGAGAACTCCCTGGTGGACCATGCCTTCGTCGTGCAGAGCCGTGGCATTGAGTGGGTGCGCGCAGATTCCGGCGCTCTGCCGATTCATCGCGCGTACTACGGCGACACGGACCCGGCGATTCTGGTTGCTTATCTGCTGGTGTATCGCTTCTCTCCGGTAGCCAGCCCTTATTGGCCGCAGCTACGTGCCGCGCCCATCGAGATCTTTAGTGGCCGCCGTCCGATGACCCTTTTCTTGATTCAGGCGCGTGGATCGCCCGGTAGCCTTCGGGAAATGGAGAAGGTGGAGCAGGAGTGGCTGCTCTCTTCATGGGAGAAGTACCGCTTCGCCTGCACCCACTGACCGCGCACTTCGCCACTCTCCGCAACACCATCTCGATTTCCGTCGCGGCCGCAGTCATTCAGGAATGGAATGAAGCCTACTTCGTTCACGTGCGGACGGAAACTGACCTGGCAGCTCGCGAATACCAACATTCTATCTTCAGCCGAACGCTCGCCCTCGCCAGTCTGAATTGGGGTACTGATCTGACGAGTTGATGCTGCTCACTGCCTTTGCGCTGCCCTTTGCATTCTTGGCAGCAAATCAAAAGGCGAAACCGCCCCATGCTGAATCAGAGCAGCTTGCGCCGTAGCACAGCAGCTAAACCAACAAACCCAGAAAGAAGTAAAGCCGGTTCACTGGGCTCAGGACCAAAAAAGGTTGTCGTGGTGGTGGTGCTGCTCGTGCCCAGAACCGTGAACGATTCCGAAGGAATCGTGCCCACGGTGTTCTCCGAAGCCATAGACGGACCGGAGTTCTCATCCCAGTAAACTGGGTCGCCGGCGGCTGAGCTGGCGTTCTGAATGTTCAGCCAGTAGCTACCAGTGCTGGCAAGATTCACTCCACCGCCGCCCAACGTGCCGTTTTCGTTGCAGATGTTGTAACCATACTGGTTGCCGGTGCAGGTACCCTGCGTGAAGCTAACCGTCTGGTCAAAGTAGCTGGTGCCCCCGTTCTCGGACGAGGTGATGGACACTTCAGCCGAATCCAGTACGTCGCCCGGAGCCATCCAGGTGGCGAAGGTGAGGCCCGTGATTTGGGTGTTAGGAAGGCTGGTGTTGAAGGTG
Source organism: Candidatus Korobacteraceae bacterium (assembly GCA_049516475.1). Classification (GTDB taxonomy): domain Bacteria; phylum Acidobacteriota; class Terriglobia; order Terriglobales; family Acidobacteriaceae; genus Bog-257. The sequence goes on from JBEKTC010000132.1 coordinate 9,930, forward strand.
TCGCTAACGACAAACCCGAAGTTTATGGTCCACGCGTCGGTGTTACCGTTGGTCGGACCATTGCTATAGACGACCTGTGCCATGGCAGGAACAGCCGCCAACGTCAGCCATAGTGCGAGCACTGACAGCGAAGCGATACGCATTTTCATGGTAAAGCCTCCTTGCCTGGCATTTGACACCCAAGAAAATCCGAAGTCAATGCGCATAGATGCGCAAACATCGGTAGATTCCTAATTTAGGAAACTCTCCAGAGACCGGTCGCTAAGCGTTTGACTCCTTCCTTCTTCGTAGCGTTCCTTTTGGAAGCGAATTTCTCAGTTTCAAGTTCTTCACGTCATAGTTTCCTGATTGATAGCGAGACCATCGCGCTTGCGTGCAACGCAAACCAGGCCGTTGTTCTAACGGAGAAAATCTCAGGCGGTTCCAAATTGAGGTTCAACTCCACAATTCGCGCCTTCGCACGCGATCGAGGAGGTGGCTCGCGGCTGTGGCGTGGCAGAATCGTTTGCTGTCGATTAGCAGCGATTTTCGTGCCTGAATTACCATAGCTTCCGTAAACAGGCCATTCCGTACCCGATCCGATGTGGCGACCAGCCAACTTTCGGGTTCTTCGGGCTCGTATCATGTTCACAGAGACGACCAGATTGTTAACCGTGGAGGGAAAGGAACGGACGATGCGTGTATTTGTGGCAGGAGGGAGCGGAGCGATTGGCGAACCGTTGACTGCGGAGTTGTTGAAGAAGGGACACTCCGTAGTTGGGATGACAAGGAACGAGGCGGGGGCGCGGATACTGGAGGGCCAGGGAGCAGAGGCGGTGATTGTGGACGCATTCGGTGCAGTCGCAGTGGAGACCGCGCTGCGACGGTCAAAGGCGGAAGTAGTGATCGATGAGCTGACTTCTCTGCCGAAAGACCCAACCGATATGCCGAAGTATGCGGCTGGAGACAGGGAACTAAGGATTGAAGGTGGCGGGAATTTGTTCCGTGCGGCGATTGCGTGCGGCGTGCGGCGGTATCTACAGCAGTCCAGCGCCTTCTTTTTGAAAGCAGCGGAGGGCAGACTGGCGGACGAATCGTCTCTCATGGATGTGAATGCCAGTCCCGGCATTGCGGCGAGTGCGGGTACGTACACGGAACTGGAGGCGCGGCTGTTCAGTTCCGCTGCG
>JBEKTC010000133.1:0-11356 GCA_049516475.1 Candidatus Korobacteraceae bacterium
CTTTGATGCCGACCCTTATGGGGGCCTGATCTTCGACCAGATTGGCAATCTCTATGGCATCACAAATGGCCCGACGCAAGACCAGACCGTAGTGTACGAGTTGACACCCGCCGGCAGCGGCTGGACGTTCAACCAGCTTTACTCCTTCTACGTAGGCTCCTTCGCCAAGTTGACCATGGACCCCGCCGGCAATCTCTACGGAACGCTGTGGGCAGCGGGCCTGGACGTCTTCCGATTGACCCCGTCTAACGGCCAATGGACGCAGACCGGCTTCACCGGCGGCGTCGGAGACTTTCGGTATGGCAGCGTGATTCTCGACGCAAGCGGAAATGTCTACGCCACGGCGAGCGGGGCCGGCTCCTACGGCGTTGGTGCCGTCTTTGAGATCACGCCGTAAGACCAGTTGCCAGTTGTCAGTTGTCAGTCCAATTTTGGGTGGTCCCACAATGTCGGATGAGAGTATTAAGTAATGCAAACGCGACTCGCTTCGCAGAGGAGAATCGTCATGAAGCGCTCAGAACATATCGCAAATAGAAGCGGCAGGCTTGATCTGAGGATCACCGTCGCGGCAGCCACCATTGCAACTTTGTTGCTCGTCGCGGCCACTTCAGCCCAAGCCCAGACGTTCCAAGTCTTGCACAGCTTCACCGATGGAGATGATGGGGCTATTCCTTTGGCTGGCTTGATCGTGGATACCACCGGTAATCTTTACGGAACGGCCAGCGGTGGAGGCAAAACGAATGATGGTTGCGAGACCAACGGCTGCGGCGTCGCCTTCCGCTTGGTGCCATCCGGCACGGGTTGGATACTGAAACCGCTTTATGTCTTCCAGGGCGGCTTTGAATCAGGTCCTGACGGCTCCAATCCCGAGGCACGAATGGTCTTCGCAGCCGATGGGGTGCTTTATGGCACGACCGCGAACGGTGGCTCCTATCGCTGCAATAACAGCAGCTGCGGCACTGTGTTCAAGCTAAGCCCGCCGGCGACGGCCTGCAAAAGCGCACTTTGTCCATGGACCGAAACTGTGATCTATCGCTTCCAGGGGAATCCGTATGCCGGGGTTCCCAACGGCGGACCGCTGGTGTTCGACCAGGCAGGCAATCTCTTTGGCGTTGCCGGGTGGGGACCACTGGCTACGGCACTGTTTATGAGTTGACGCCCTCCGCAGGAACGTGGTCGGAACTCGATCTCGCCGACGCTGATAACAGTACCAGCGGCGTGGTCTTTGACAATGCTGGCAATATCTACGGAAGCAACGAGGGCGAAGGTTATGGCGGAGTTTATCAGTTGGTTCACTCGGGCTCGGGCTGGCACTGGAATCAGCTGTATAGCATCATCAATATACCGGAGGATGGCTATGACACCTGGGGTGGCGTCATCCTCGACAATGCCGGGAATATCTACGGGAGCACGCTGGGAGAGGGACCGGGTGGCGGCGGAACGGTGTTTGAATTGTCGGCGGGGAGCTGGAACTTTAGCGTGCTGTATGGCTTAACCGGTGACTCAGGTCCGGAGGAAAGCCTGACCATGGACTCGGCTGGAAACCTGTACGGCGCGACCTGGGGAGGCGGAACCTACTCCCAAGGCAATGTCTTCAAATTGTCTCCCTCCGGCAGTGGCTGGATCTATACCGACCTGCACGACTTTACCGGCGGCAGCGACGGAGGACACCCCGTCAGCAACGTTGTGATTGACGCCCATGGCAACCTCTACGGCACCGCGTCTCGCGGCGGCTCGGGGCCGTGCACGAGCACTTACAACGGTAACGGCTGCGGCGTCGTGTGGAAGATCACGCCATAAGTCAGCCTGATGTGTATCTACATCTAGCGTGGGTTGGCTGGCAGGAACTCGACCCGTATTGCATTCTCGACGTTCTTGAAGTCGTAATCGGCCGTAACCAGAGTGGCGCCTTCTCTGGCTGCTAAGGATGCGGCAAATGCGTCGGCATAAGGCAGGGAGAATTTCCGCCGAAACATGCCGGCTCGTTCAGCCCCACGGTGATCAACCGCAATAATCTCGATGGGAAGATTGCGAAATTGCACGGAAAAGGATGCTGCCTTCTCTTCACTCTGCCGGCGCGCGATCACGTAGTGGACCTCGCCCCAATTGACCGCTGACAGCAGGATCCGCGGCGCGCCGCTTTGAGCCTGAAGAATCAGCTCCTCAACCCGGACGGCGCCGGGCCCGTCCTCGATGAAACGCAATATGGCGCTGGCATCAAGTACGCAGTTCTTCATGGCTAGCGCTTGTCGTCACGGTGTTCGCGCTCGCGCAGTTCTTCCAGCGATGAGCCTCGCAAAGACCCACGCAAACTACGGACAAATGCGCGGGTTATCGGGCGCAAAATTATTGTGGCGCCTTTCCGCTCAAGCGAAATCCGGGTGCCGGGAGCCAGTCCCAATTCCTCGCGCAACGCAGCGGGAATCACAATCTGTCCCTTTGTGCTGATGCTGCTTACTGTCGACTTCATGTCTTACATCGTATCACAGGTAAGATGCATAGCGGAAAAATCACTACGTCTTCAGGGCATAAGCCATTCGGTTGGCAAACTACTCGAAGATCAGAATTGCCGCCGCGATCACCGTGGTCCACAGGCCGCGCTTGTCGCCCACCGCGCTCTGGGTGATGTTCGCCGTACGCACAATCTTGTTCGACAGCCGGTAGACTTCCTTCTTCTCGTCCCACGACTTGTCGGCGTCGAAGTCCACATCGAGCGTGGTGGCCAACATCTCGGCGGCGAGCTCCTCGGCATAATCGCCGGCAACGTCATCGGTTTCGCCGAAGGAGTGGTGCTCGCTCAAATAGCCGTAGGTCTCCTTGTCGGCGGGAATGGCCAAACCGATGCTGGAGGCTGTCAGGCGGTGCGGCTCGCGCGTGGAGTTCTCCGCCACCACGGCGAAGGTCACCTCGCCGGGCGATAGGTACTTCAGCCCTTCCTTGCGCGGAATCAGTTTGCAATTGGGTGGAAAGATGGACGAGACCCGAACCAGGTTTTGGGCCGCAATGCCGGCGTCACGCAGCGCCAGCTCAAACGAAGTGAGCCGTTCTCTGTGTTTCCCAACGCCTTTCGTCAGAAAGATGCGTCTGGGCACCATGTCCTTGGCCAATTTGGAAGTGCCTCCGAAAAAGGAGAAGTGATTAACGAAATTTCAACATAACACATCCGGCAGGCGGCGAAATGTGAATTCGAGATGAATGTAGTTGTCGAGCCGGTACCAACACGTTGATGAAGAGAGAGCGGTTAAGGACCGCCTGGGCCGTGTCGTCATGAAGTGGCGCGGGAGGCAGTACACCAGGCCTTGGCCGCCTGCAAATGCTTTTGCCGCGACGCCAGCCGTGCCCGACAGCCAATGGCAGCACTCTGCATGGTGGCCAGTTCATACCGCAGCCGGACCAGATTTATGCGATAGCGCGCCAGTTCGTCGCAGACCTGGGCGGTTTTACTGCGTTGCAATCGTCCATCCAGAAATGCACCCACTGATTGCAGGGTCTGCCCGACTTGCAGCAGTGCTTCCACTTCTTCGTCGGTGCCCAGCACCGGCGCGCCGGAGAAGCGCGCAAAAAAACGACTGAAGCGTTCATTGGCACGCCGCAACAACTCCAGACTCGCTTGATCGTCTATGCGCTCCATTTGCTTCTGGAACCTCCATCTCCGTCTGCCGCGCCGGCGGCTGGCGCGGTGGGCGCGACCGCTTTGGGCTGCAGGAGTCGCCGGGCCTGCGTCCAGCAATCACGCACCTCCGACATATAACGGATCTGCTTCTGCATCAGTTCCAGCGAGCCGCGCATTTGCGCCTCCAGCAGCTTTGCCCGCATCAGGTTGTAGAACTGTTCAAACTGCCGGGCCGCCTCGCCGCCTCGCTCGAAGTCCAAGGTGCCCTGCAACTGTTGCAGCACCATCAAGGCATGGCCGATCTGGCTGGCGCGCGCCTCGACGTCGCTTTGCTGCATGGCGATTAAAGCGCGCCGCATGTCTTCGATGGCCGAGTCGTACAGCACGATGACCAACTCGATCGGGGTGGCACCCCGCACGGCACTGTCCTGATAAATCCGTCGCGCATCTACGATGGTTTTCATTCGCCTCTTACAACGAGCTGCCGCTGCTGCCCGTGGTGGTGGTGGTTGAGTCGGGCAGGCTGGCCAGTTGTGCCGCCGCCTCCTGCATCTGCATCGGGTATTGAATCAAGAGTGTGTCGAGGTTGTCGTACTGCGAGGTCAACTGCTGCTTCACCTCGCTCATGTTGGCTTCGAAGTCGCTGATCTGGCTAGCCAGGTCGCTGTTGCTCTGGTTTAGCCCACTGATATCGGAGGCAACTGGTCCTTTGGTGGGATCCGTCAGTTGCGTCATCTCCGTGCCTGCGGTTTCTGCCCAACCCGCCGGGGATGTCGACTGGAAGAAATTCTGCACTTCGGAATAGGAACTGCTCAAGGCATCGCTTAAGGTGGTGCTATCGATCTGGAGTGTGCCGTCGTTTTGCATTTCGATGCCCAGCGATTGCAGGTTCGTATACTGTCCGTTGTCCCCGACGGCGGTGGAAACCATATCCAGCAGGCTGCTTTGCAGGCTTTGCAACATGCTGTCGCCCGCCAGGATGCCTTCGCTGCCATTGGAATTCAGGGTGTACTGGCTGTTGATCGAGCCGATCACGGCGTTGTAGGCATCGACGAAGCTCTCGAGGGCGTCTGCGGCCTGGCTGGTATCGGGCTCCACGCTAATCTGTATTGGGGTGTTAGGATCGGTCGCACCCAGGCTAAGCGTGACTCCCGGAATCGCTCCCGTGACAGTGTTGCTGCTGCTGTCGACCGGCACTCCGTCCACGGTCAGTTGCGCGTCCACGCCCGCCGTGCTGGTGAAGCTGGCCGCCGAACTGCTCACCGTCAGATTGCCGGCAGCTCCCGAAGTCTTGCTGGTCAGCGCCAGCCGCGACCCCTGCGAGTCCGTTACCACGCTGGCGGTCACGCCATAGGTTCCGGAGTTGATATAGCTGGCCGCTTTCGCCAGCGTCGTGTCCGTGGAAGGAATATCGATGGTATCGGTGCTGGTGGGACTGCTGGGATTGCCGTACTTCACATCAATTTCGGCGCCCGCCAGCGAGCCTGGAGAGATGTACCCGGAGTAGCTGCTGGAGGTCGTCGCCAGGCTGTTGACGGTGATGGTGTGCGTGCCTGCCGTTGCCGTATCGCCTGCCGCGGCGGAGACCACGGCCGCATCACTGGATCCGGTGGTGAATTGATTCAGCGCCCCGTCAAAGTCCCCCAGGCTGTTCACACTGTTGGAGAGCGTGCTCAGCTCAGTACCGATGGTGGTGAGAGCGCTGATCTGTGCATCCAGGCTGGACTGCTCGTCCTTCATCTGGGTTTCGGGCTGGTCCTGCACCTGCATCATGCTGTCGACCACGCTGCTGACGTCGATGCCCGAAGTCTTGCCGCTGAACGCATCGTTGACCTGACTGAGGATGTTACCGAGCGCGGCGCTGTAGTTAGTGCTGAATGAGGCCATGATTCAGGCACGGCTCCTTTCCACAAGCTATTAGGTCTTAGCTCTTAGCTTCCGGCAATCCCTTTCAGCAACTTTCTGGCTAAGAGCTACCGCTAGAAGCTAATAGCTAAATCTGCGAGAGAAGGGGGACCCGAAGGTCCCACCTTCTCCCCCGTGCAACTCGGCGTCGGTCGGAAGCGGCGGGGTTGTCCGCCACCGCCAGGTCCGTCCCGATTACTGGAGCAGCTTGAGCACGTTCTGCTGCATCTGGTTCGCCTGCGCCAAGGCGGAGATACCCGTCTGGCTCAGGATCTGATACTTCGTCAGGTTGGCTACCGTCTGCGTAATGTCGGCAGCCTGAATGCCGTCCTCGGCGGAGGACAGGTTCTGGGTCTGGGTGCTGATGACGTTGTTGGCCGCCGAAAGCCGGTTGACCCCGGCGCCGATGCTCCCGCGAAGTGCCGCCACCTGGGCAATCGCATTGTTGATGTCGGTCAGCGCGGTCTGGGCAGAGCCTGCCGTTTGCAGGTTGTCATTGGCAATGCTGATCCCGTTCATGTTGCTGCTGTCGAAGGTGCCCAGAGTGACCCCGATGGTGCTGCTGCCCGCCGTCGTCGAGTCGCTCAGGAACACATCCATGGTGCTGGAGTCTGTGGTGCTGGCCAGGGTATCGGCCGCCCCGTCACCGTTGATCTTAATGGTGGAACCGGCATCGGCCAGCGGATCGGCAGCGCTGCCACGGTTCTGCGTGTCCGTGACCACGACGTTGCCGGTGTTGTCCAGGGTCGCAATAAGACCCTTACCCGAGCCGTTAATGTCATTGATCAGGTCCCCGACGGTGGTGTCACCCGTCGAAGCACCGTAGGTCTGCGTGGTGTAGGCAGGCACCGCCAGCGTGGTGTCCCAGTACTTGATTTTCATGTCGCCGGTAATGGGGCTGGCCAGGCCGGCGGGGTTGGTGACGGCGGTCGTAAGCTGATTGACGTTGGTCTGTCCGCCGGTGAAGATGGGCGAGCCGTTGTAGGTGGTGCTTGTGCCGATGCTGTCGATTTCCGCCTTGATCGACTGGAATTCGGCATCGATGGCTTGACGTTGCGAACCGTCGTTCACCGTCCCGTTGGCCGACTCGGTGGCCAGGGTGACGGAGCGGTTCAGCAGGTTGGTGACTTGCGACAGGGCGCCATCGGCTACTTGCAGCTTTCCGACGCCTTCATTGGCATTCAGCGCCGACTGGGTCAGCGCCGTCACGTTGGCTTGTAATCCATCTGCGATGGCCAGACCTGCCGCATCGTCTGCGCCGGTGTTGATACGCGAACCTGAAGCCAGTTGTTCAAGGGTCTGGTTCAAGTTGGCTTGCGTGATCGACAACTGGTTCTCCGCGGCCAGGGCTGGAATGTTGTTCAGAATACTGATTGCCATGGGACAGCTCCTCTCATGGTTCCACCTTGCCCGAGCTCGCCAGGAGTTCGTTCCCGCAGGTGCGCTGCCAGGTTTTTCTGACCGGCGGAACCTTTTGCGTGTTCACCCACCCTATCGGCCCAGCCGCAATCAGCTTTAATCCAGCGGAAACACTTGCTTCCTCCAAGCACTGCGGCAGCCCACCAGCCAACTCGGGTTAGAGCCCCTTAAGAATCGGAGTGCAACGTGTGACTCTCAGCTACCAGCTATCAGTTCTCAGCTGTCAGCTCTTGGCCCCTAGCTCTTCGCAAAGCGAAGATGGCATTTATTGGTTCTGGCTAGTTGTTAATTGCCGCTAATTGCTAGTTGCTAATTGCTTCTTCTTCAAGCCCTAGGCAACTTTTGCCGATGCTTTCTCTGATTCAAGCCCCCGGCGGAGGAGTGCGTATGATCCAGCTCACCCGCTTAAACAATGCGCGTCTGGCGGTCAACTGTGACCTCATCAAGTACGTCGAGGAGGCGCCCGACACGGTCCTGACCTTATTGAATGGCGAGAAGCTGGTGGTGCGCGAGACCACCGAGCAGGTGATCGAGCGAGTGCGCGACTTTCGCCGCTCGGTCCTGATCGCCGATCCCGGCGCCACTTCGCCTTCCTGCATGCGCGCCAACTCTGCGGACGAAGCTCCGTCCACCGCGGAAGGACCGCAGCGTGGATAAAAGCAGCTTCATGGGAGTTATCGTCGGCCTGGGGGGAATCATGCTTGGCCTCTTGCTGGAAGGCGGCAAGCTCTCCCAGGTTATACAGCCCACCGCGGCCATCATCGTATTCGGCGGCACCCTGGGTGCGGTCTTACTGCAATACCCCATGCCGGTGGTCGCTTCCGCTTTCCGCCGGCTGGTGCAAGTCTTCCTGGAGCGCAAATTGGATCCGCAACAGACCGTGCAGCAACTGGTCATCTTCGCCAACAAGGCGCGGCGCTACGGCATGATTTCCCTCGACGCCGACCTGCCATCCCTCAGCGATCCCTTTCTGAAGCGGGCCTTGATGCTGGCCGTGGACGGCACCGAGCCACAGGAGCTGCGCAAGACCATGCAGTTGGAGATCGACAATCAAGCCGAATACGAGGACAACATTCCCAAGGTCTTCGAGTCGGCCGGCGGTTTCGCTCCTACCATCGGCATCATTGGAGCGGTGCTGGGGCTCATCCAGGTGATGCAGCACCTGGACAACATCAACGAGGTGGGCAAAGGCATTGCCGTTGCTTTTGTGGCGACGGTCTACGGAGTCGGCTCGGCCAACCTCTTCTTTCTGCCCAGCTCCGGCAAACTGCGCTTGCGCATTCGCGAAGAGCAGATCATTCGCGAGATGACCCTGGAAGGCGTCGTCTCCATTCTGGAAGGGATGAATCCCCGCATGCTGGAGAGCAAGCTGATTGGCTTCTTGCCCGAATCGCCGAAGGCCAAGACAGCCGCGGGAGTCCATCTGCCATGAAAAACCGCCGCCGCAGATCAGCCGCGGAAGTGAATCACGAACGTTGGCTGGTCTCCTATGCCGACTTCGTAACCTTGTTGTTCGCTTTCTTTGTTGTACTGTACGCTTCGGCACAAATCGATAAACAGCGGGCGTCGCGTCTCTCCGACGCCATCAACTCTGCCTTCCAGCAACTGGGGATCTTCGAAAGAGACGGTCATAAGCCCGGCGAAATCGACCCCAAGATTTCGCTGCCCAGCGCCGTCAATGGCACGCAGGATTTATCGCGCTGGGCGCCGGCGGGCCAGGAAAAGCTGGGCGCCGACCAGAAGAAGGCAAATTTCGATGCCATCCGCAGCGAGCTGGAGAAGGCGTTGGCTGCCGAGATCGCGCGCAATGAGGTTGCTCTCCATATGGAAGCCGACGGTCTGGTGGTTAGTCTGCGCGAGGCCGGCTTCTTCGACAGCGGTTCAGCAACCATCAAACCGGGCGCCGAAGCCGCTTTCGCGCGCGTCGCAAACATCCTGCGGGAGCACTCCTGCGCCGTCAGAATTGAAGGTCACACCGACAACGTGCCCATCCACACTTCGCAGTTCGCCTCCAACTGGGAGTTGTCCACCGCGCGCTCCACCAGCCTGGTCAAGGCGCTGATTGAGCAGTACGGCGTCTCGCCCGAGCGGCTGTCGGCTGCCGGATACGCAGAGTTCCATCCTGCCGCCAGCAACGACATCCCGAAAGGCCGGCAACTCAATCGCCGCGTGGATGTTGTTATCCTGACATCTCCGCATCAGCGCCAGATGACAAGTCTCGCCGAGCCGGCGGATAAGAATCCTGCCGCTTCTCCCACCAGCGATACGGCGGATTCCCATCACTCAACAATTCGCGACGGCCAGACCGCCCCGCCGTCCGCCTCAAGCGGAAAGACTGGGCACAGCGGCTAGCTGATCGCGTGCCGAAGACGCCCGCAGCGCCTCGCCGATCCGCGTTAGCAATATGTTCACCGTGAATGGCTTTTGGATGTGGATGGCCGCGGTCCGGCTGATGGTTCGGGCAATATCGCTCTGCGCGTACCCAGACATAAGAATTGTGATCAGATCAGGCTGTAGGCTCTGCAAGTGACACGCAAGGTCCGCCCCATTCATGCCCGGCATCACTACGTCGGTTAGCAACACATCGATTCGGCCCGCGTGCTGGCGGGCCAGGTGCAGCGCCTCTTTTGCGCTGCCGGACTCCAGCACCGTGTAACCGGCGTGCTTCAGCACCTCGCGCGTGACCTCGCGTACAATCGATTCGTCCTCCACCAATAGAATGACCGGGGAATTCGCCACTTGCGAACGGCTTGAGTAAATCGGCTCCATCGTTTCCGCTTTCATCTCTCTTCACCTGCCTGCTACGCGTGTTCGAAATCAGCGATCACGATTGAGTAAGGCAACTGCGCCGCCACTCGCCAGAAATACGGCCGTTAAAGCTAAGCTATAGCGGATGGCGCACATACGAAGCAAAGGCGAAAGAGGGTCGCCGCCGAATCCTCATCCGGATCGGGAAGGTTCCGTTTTTGGGCCTCCGCTTTGGGAATGATCGCCGCACAAACGAAACGGGCGGAGGTTCTTCCGCCCGCCGAGGGGTTTCGCCGTGATTCGATCAGGATTTCCCTGATGATATCCCGGCCTTTGGAGTTGTCCGCGACAATTGCCGTCGGTTCGCCACTCACCCGATGTAGAATCTCAGTCTGGAAATTGCAATATCGATTGCACAATCTGTAAGTAGCTCAATTGCGTAATACTAAATGGGACCTCTCGAACCGAGCCCGTTGAACCGCGGCGATGCAGGCGACGAAATGCGCCTGGTGGCGCGCATCCGCGCCGGCGATCAGCAGGCTATGTCCGAACTTTATGACCGCTATGGCAAGGTGATCTATGCGGTCTCGTTGCGGGTATTGCAGGATGCCGCCGCTGCCGAGGACGTGTTGCAGGATGTGTTTCTCCAGTTGTGGCGCAATCCCGACGCTTTCGACGCCAGCCGGGGCAATCTGGCGGCGTGGCTGGCGGTCATCGCGCGGCATCGTTCCATCGACCGGCTGCGCAAACGGCGTCCGGAGGTTGACATCGAAGATTGCGTCATCGCCGGCGGCCCTGATCTGCGCGACGAAACCGAGCGCGCGCTGGTGATCGAGAAGGTGCGCATCGTGATTGCCGAAATGAATCCGGAGCAAAGCAAGGTATTGGAGTTAGCATTCTTTCAGGGTCTGAGCCATACCGAGATCGCCGAGAAGACAGGCGAACCGCTGGGCACCGTCAAGACACGAATTCGCAGCGGGCTGCAATTGTTGCGGGCAAAGTTTGCGGGATGAAAAGTTTGTAGGTTGAAAGGTAGAGCTGGCCTTCAGGCCAGCGTCCACCGGCCTACTTAGAATCGGGCTTTAGCCCCCTGGTGGAAGAGCTGGCCTTTAGGCCAGCGCCCGGCGGCATAATTAAAATCGGGGCTTTAGCCCCGGATTGTTTGCGGGATGAAGACACACGAACAATTCGCCGACGATCTGGCGCTCTACGCGCTGGATGAGCTGACGGGCCTCGAGCGCCAGGAGCTGGAAGACCACCTGCAGACCTGCGCCGCCTGCCGGCGCGAATTGCACGCGCTGCGCGGCGATCTTGGCCTGCTGGGCCTCACCAGCAGCGGTCCGCAGCCCGCGGAGTGTCTTTACCTGATCCCGCCCCCGCTCCCCGGCGGAATCTCTGGGCGATCCTGGTCCCGACGTTTGCCGCCTTGGGGTTGCTGCTCTTTGCGGTCGTGTTGTGGCGCAGCAACGGCCAGATGAAGGACCAGGTTGCCGAACTCGGCAATCGTAATCAAGACCAGAGCATTCAACTGGAGCAGATGAATCAGCAACTCACGCTGCTCACTTCACCCGACGCGGTCCACGTCTCGCTGAATCCGCAAAAGTCGCCTAAACAGCCCAGTGGCACTGCTATCTTCAGCCCCTCGCAAAAGCGCATGATGTTCATGGCCAG
>JBEKTC010000134.1:0-13215 GCA_049516475.1 Candidatus Korobacteraceae bacterium
CGTTGTATCCGCATGTGAGGTCGTACCATTGGGTGCCTGTGCGGCTCGCCAGAAAGATCTCGAACGTATCGAAGAAGACACGATCCTGGTTATTGGGATCGACCACAATGCCCTGGTCGTACCAGTTCTGCGGATAATCGGCGCTGCCGGGCGAACCCGAACCTGAACCTGAGCTTGCGCAGTTCGGGATCGAGCCGCCGGCCGAGCCCGTCATAAAGCTCCAGGTATTGCCGCCGTCGGCACTGGCCCACGCGCCGAGTTCGCAGCCGTTGGTGCTGCCGCACTGGCCGGCGCTATTCCAATTGATGGATTGCGCCTGGGCGTAAATGACGTTCGGATTGCTGGGTGCGACGGCGATGTCAATGCGGCCAAGGTTGTCGACCGTGCCACCGTTCGTCGTAGAGCCGCCGGTGGCGCCGTTGCCGCAATAGGTCGCGTTGCCCCCGGTGAGTGGATAGTTGCACGCGTTCCCGCTGCCGGCGTTCATCAGTGCGCCCGTGGTATACGGGCTGCCGCTTACCGCGGTGCCAAACACAAAACCGTTGGTGTTGCTCGCAATAGAAGTAAACGCGGGGCAGCCGCTGGTTAGCATAGTGGCCGAATAGAGGCCATTGGCGCCATTATTCCCTAGATCGTATTGCACATAGGTGGGGAAGCCGCGCGTGCCCACGGCTGCAATAATGCGCGTTACGCCGCCGCCCATGTTCGTGAGTTCCAGGCCGGTGATGTCCTGGCGCTGGCCGGTGAAGAGGTTGGTCGGACAATTGGTCCAGGTCTGGCCCTGGTCGTAAGACAAATAAAGACCCATCTTGGTTCCGGCTGCGATGTTGTTGCTGTTATTGGGATCAACCCGAACTTTGCCGACCGCGTTGTACTGCGGGTAGTTGCCTGCCGGCTGGGTATACTCGGGGCCAAAAACGCTGGCGCCCAGAGTAGTCCAGGTGTTGCCGCCGTCCATGGACTGAAGGATGCCTTGGCTGCCCATGGAGAATGAGCCGTAATTCAGATCGCCCGTGCCGGCATAGATGGTGAGGTGATTGTTGGGATCGATCGCCAGCGTATCAATGCTGGTGGTCGCCAGCTCGGGGCTATCGGTGGTGACGCTCCACGTGGTGCCGGCGGTGCAGCAGTTTGTTGTTTTCCAAACCCCGCCGCCGACACTGCCCATATAAGCGACGATACTGCCGTTCGTGGTCGTCGTCGGATCGGTCACGATGGCATTGACGCGTCCCTCGGTGGTTCCATAGTCATAACAGCCGGAACAACCCGTCATGTGCTCGGGCATCGGACCAAGGGGAGTGAAGCTGTTGCTGTTCATCGGTTTGAGGCCGAGTGCGGGATTCAGGACCAAGCCCTTGCGGCCAGCCGGAACCCCACGCTTGATTGCTTTGTCTTGTTCGGCAGCGGCACGCGTCCAGGAGGGCGAGTAGTGGCCCGTCGGGTACGTCAGCCGGTGGTACCAAAATTCTTCCTCGGTGATGAGACGCTCGGCATCGGTGGGAGCGTGGCCGAGGGTAAACCGCGTGGAGATTGATGACCCCGAGCCTATCGCGGTAGCTGTCAGAATCGGCGTGTTCTTGCCGCCAGTGTTAGCACTGCCCAACGAAGGCAGCTTCGGCATAGTTGTGGAGATATTCAAGACGCCATTCTCGTCGGCGCTGCCGTGGATGGTGGCGACGATTCCCGCGGAATCGGTTTTAATGACGATTGTGACACCCTCGCCCGGCTTCCAACTGCTGCCGCTAAAAATCATCGGCTCGCCCGGCATGTAGCTGATCTTATCGGCCACCAGCGTCGGCTTTTCTACGCTGCGGCCGTCTGTCGACTGCGCACTGGCAATGGGTGAGAGAGCGAGGATTGTGGCCAAGATACAAAGAAAAACAACATCAAGACGACGAAGTAGACGACGATTCATTCATTTCTCTCCGAGGGAATTTCCGGGTTCTGGAGCGAATCCGGTGTCTTGCAATGGCCCGGCTCTGATCACGGTCACAGCCTTGGGTAACTATGAAGCTCGTACCTTATTACTATCTCCGTAGTAAATGTGTAAAGAAAATTATTGAAAGCGGATACAACTTTTCGGTCATTTTACGGCCTATAAGTGCCCGGCGACTGCGAGCGGAAGAGGAATTGCATCAAGGCGAACGCTCCTCCCGAAGTCCTCTACGCCAAGTGCAAAGCATCAATCGACCAACCGGGTGCGAAGGAATCGGCGACCCCACTTCACAGAGAACGCGAAAAAAAACAAGATGACATTTGCAGTATCTACTTTGCCGCGCTAAACTTCCTGGATTCCCGCGGCGATGATTCGCTCTCACTTCCGGACGGGCTGCGTTTCTCCATCGAGGTTGCGCATGTTGGCTCTGCTCACCTTCGCGGCGGTTGCATTCCTCGTTGATCAAACGACTAAGCGCCGTTTAGTGCTGATCGTCGTTTGGTGCGCCGCTGCGGTCGCAGCCGTATGGCTGGACAAATCCGGTCTATTTCTGCACAGCCGGATCGCGCCGGCCGGCGTGGGCTGTGCGCTGGGCGGCGCGGCCGGAAATCTCCTGGACATTCTTCGCCGCCAGCACATCGTGGACTTCATCGACCTCGGCTGGTGGCCGATCTTCAACCTCGCCGACGTTGCCATCGTCGGTGGCCTGCTGCTCGCATTCTGGGGCATGGTGGCTCGCGCATGAGACGCGTCCTGTTCCGCTGGCGCGGTCTGACGGTCTGGAGTTATCCGGCCATGCTGTATGTCGGCCTGGTCTTCGGCGTGATCGCGGGCAATATCGCTGCGCACGCTGCCGGGCTCGACTCGCTGCGCGCTTACGTCGCGACCATTCTCCTGATCGTTCCGGCGCTGATCGGCGCGCGCCTTCTGTTCGTCGCCAGCGAATGGAGGTATTACCACCGCAATCCACACCTCATCTGGAACCGCAGCGAAGGCGGCTTTATGATGTACGGCGCCGTGCCGGTAATGCTGTTGTGCTCGGTGCCCCTGCTGCACGCCCTTCACCTCGGCCTTGGCGCCTTCTGGGACGTGAGCACCTTCACTATCCTGGTCGGCATGATCTTCACCCGCGTGGGCTGTCTGCTGAACGGATGTTGCGGCGGCCGGCCGACGCGCGGCTGGTTCGGCATTCGACTGCCCAATACGCGCGGCATTTGGCGGAGGCGCGTGCCTACGCAGGCGCTCGAGGCAGCCTGCGCCGCCGCGCTGCTGATCGTCGCAATGGTCATGTGGCGGCGCACACCGTTTCCGGGAGCGCTGTTCCTGCTCATCATGTTGAGCTACGCGAGCGCGCGGCTGGCGCTGGAGTTGGCCCGCGAACACGCCAATTCCCGGCGCCAGTTCCGCGTCGCCTACGCGCTGTCCGCGATTTTCGTTGTGATGTCCATCTCGGTCTTGGCGTTGAAATGGCGATAGTAGCTTTTCGCTTGACCCACAGAGGCACAGAGACTCAGCGAAAGCAAATATGAAATCCCGGGCACGCCGGTCAGAACGAATCGAAGCACACCAGTTTCAGATCGGGCTTTTTCTGTGTCTCGGTGTCTCTGTGGTTAAGAAGGGGGCTTGAATGGCGAACAATGTAGTCGGCAACTATGACGTCGTAGTGCAGGTCTCGCTGCCTGCGATCGACCGCTTCCTCGCGGTGATGCACGAGTGCGAGCGTTTCCTGCACTCCACCTCCGGCTATCTGAACGACGTGGCCCCGCCGCAGCCGCACCTACCGCCCATCATACTGACAGGTGTCGCGGACGCCTTTGGCAAGGCCATCGCCAATCAGCGGCAGATTCCGCGCAAGTCGTTCACGGGCACGGTGTCGATAAGCGATCCCGTCTCCGCCCTCCGTCCACCTATCGTGAATCCCGGCGGGGGCTGGTTCCCGCCGCCGGTGCTCATCCCCAGCAACCTCTCGGGCATCGTCCAGCTGCAGATGTTTCCTCCGACCATCGACGTGCCCGACGCCTCTGGCCAAAGTCTTAGCGTGATGTTGAACGCGATGGTGCGCTACTTTCCCGACCCAAACACCGCACCCATCGCGCAGTTCCTGCGCGGCAATCTCCAGATCGTCGCGCCCATAAGCCAGATTTCGACTCAGGTGGGCAACGTTCTCGAGTTCGACTTCACGGCCAACCAGGCGACCGTCAGCTTCACGCCGACCTATACCAGCAATGCGCTGAGCCTCGCCGATACCGTGGCCATCAATCTGGCGATTCAGAATGCGCTGAAGACCAGCTTCCAGCCCTCGAGCGCCACGTTACCCGGCGGCGTCTCGGCGCTGCAATTCAAGACGATGCTCTCCGGCTCGCGGAAGGCTGCCGCGCTGTTACTGAACCTCACCAAACATTCCAGCGATCCCGCCAGCGTGCAAGACATTGTCCTGAATGCGACAGACGATTTCGCCTTTGCTATCAGCCCGGCATACATCAATTCGCTCCTGAGCTCGTCGATCAGTCAGCTTACGAACTTTCCACCGATTCCTGTCAGCGAGTGGCCCTTCTCGACCACCTACACCATCACGCTGACCAGTCCTCCGCCCGCCCTGAACTTCACGAGCGGAGCGATTCAGCTTGTCATCAACGCCCACGCCCACAGCGGGGGCTCTATATTCCCGAGTTTTAACTTCAAGACCGTAGTCTCGTTCGGGCTGAACCTGATTCCCATTGACGCGCAGGGCCGGCTGGGCGCAGCCGAGCTGGTGCTCTCCAAGGTCTCGCTTGACTTCACGGACTCGGGTATAGGCGGCGATATTAAGGACGCCATCCTGGGCGCGTTCAAGGGTTCGATCACCGGCAACATTGCCGCAGCCGTGAACAACATCCTGAATTCGTCGGATCCCAACGGCATTCAGGCCACGGTGCGCAGCCAGACGAACATCGACACCCAACTGGGCAACATGGTGAACTCGCTGCTTACCGATCCAACCACCGGTGACCAGCCCGATGCCTCGCTCAAGCTTCGCTTCTCCTACACCGCGGTGGACATCGAGCCGACGGCTGTGATTCTGCGCGGCTTGGAGGCAGTACTCGCGTGGGCCGAACCTTATGTGGAGTACGACCAGATACCCTCGCAGCCCGCCAGTGGCATCGGCCCCGGTGGCCTGAGCGGCGTGGTCACGCCGACGGGGCCGGACTACACGGCACTGAACTCGTGGATTCCCGGCGGCACCATCACGCAGTACGTGTGGAGCATCAGCTACAACAACCAGCTTTACCCATTCGGCGTGGACCCAAACAAGTTCGTGCTGCTACATTCCAGCACTTTGCCCGTGGAGGCGGATGCGTCCATGGGCGGCTCCCTTCCGCCGTACACGCCGTTGTGCCTCACGGTGCAGGGCACGCGCATTTCATCTTCGGGCGCCGGGCCCGCGGTTGCAGTCAGCGCCACCAATTGCGGCTACCATCTCCTGCCGCTACCCGGGCTCAATCTCGGTGATGTCGCCTCGATGCCGACGATCGCAATGGTGCGGCAAGGAGCGAGCGGCCAAATTGTCGTCACCGGACACGCCACACCACAGGCAGCCGGACGCGCCGCGCCCAATCTGCTCGTTCATTTCGCTGACGCCAAATCGGCTGCCGATCTGAAGATGCTGACGCAGGCGCTGAATCACACGAAACGCGCCGACGCGCCCACGGCGGTGATGGCCGTTGTGCCGGTTGGGCACCTGGAGAAACTGAATTACACGCCGGGAATCATCTACGCCGAAAACGACGCCGCCTGGGAGCGAGCTTTCGGCGTGGGCAAAGCAGCGCGCCCGCTGACCGTGATCGTCGATCCCACGGGCAAGGTGGTCTGGCGTCATGAAGGCGCAATCGAACACAAAGCGCTTTCTGCCGCGCTGACGAAAGAGCTGGCGCCTGCCTTCGCTGGTCCACCGAAATTGCTGCGCTTGAATGCGACGCTCGGACAGCCCGCACCCAACTTCCTATTTGAGTACGCTCCCAGCCGCGAGCTGACGCTGACGAAGTTGAAGGGGCGTCGTGCGGTGCTGGTCTTTTGGCGGAGCGGATCTGCGCCGAGCATGCAAGCCATCAAGGCAGCGCTGCAGGCGCAGAACGGCGCTCAGCCACCGCTGGTGTTGGCGATCAATGACGGAGATTCGCCCGAGCATGCGCACCGCGCGCTGTCGGAGGCGAAGCTGTCGGCCATCGTGGTCGCAGACCCCGGCCGCATGATCGCCACCGCGTACGGCGTGAGTGTCTGGCCGACGATCGTCTTCATCGACGCGTCGGGAATCATCTCCGGCATACAGTTCGGCTATGCCGAAGGCGGGCAGGCGTCAGCCCCGCAAGCGACGAAGTGACGGCTGGACAAGAGGAGAATCGATGCTTGATCCGTTCCTGATCCTCACGCCGGTGCTGGTATTGGCAATTGTGGCGCTTCTGGGTTTTGTGGGCTGCTCGCCCACATTCGTCGTGCTTAAGGCTGTGGGGGTGCAGCACGTGCAAACGACGATCAGCTCCCACGCCCCCGGGACGGACACCGGCGAGGGCACAGCTACAATCAGTGCCGATCTGCTGGGCTTGCAAGGCGGTGAGTTGCTCATCGCTACGGTGCAATGGCAGTCCCCGCAGGCGCCTATCCTGACGGGCGCAAATTGGATGCAAGTCACAGGAGGAGGGCCGTTCCTCTGGAACAACATGAGCATTCTCAGCTACTGGGCTACAAATCCTCAGGCCAGTACCAGCGTGAGCGCCGAGGCGATTCTCAATGGCGGTTCCAACGTTACCTGGAATCTTTGCGTCTCGGCATACAGCGGCGCAGCTAGCGCGACCGCGCCGTACAGTCCAGAGGCCAGCGATCCTGCCTACACCGGACCAACGCCCACTGCCCCAGCCATAAGCCTCGGTCCGGGAGACATGCTTTACGCGGTAGGCTTCGCCGCCGATCCAGATGGTACCTTCCCTGGAAGCACTTCTCTGACTGCGGGGCCGAGCTTGACCGCCGAGTTTCCCGCGGTCAAGAACCCTCTGGTGGAGGACGGAGGTTCAGGCATTATCAGCGCGCAGGTGACGAGCAACAATCCGAGCGCCGAGGGTTTCATTGTCGCCATGGGAATGAAGGGTGCAGCGTAGTCGCGACCCGGATAGAGAGAGGCCGAAATGATCGATGGGTTTGTAATCTTCACGCCGATTCTTCTGTTGGTCATCGTAGCCCTGCTGGGATTCGCGGGCTGCCAATTCACTCCCGGCGCCGCTCCGTCTGGCGTATCGCATGTACAAACGGTGGTGCAGTCCGCGGCCGCCGGCACCAAAAGCGTGACCGCCGCCGCGCTCAGTTTGCAGGGCGGAGAGCTGATCATAGCCGCGGTGCAATGGGGCTCGGCCGTTGCTCTTCCCGAAACGCCGACGCTATCAGGCGCGCCATTCTCACCGGTGAATGGCGGCGGCCCGTTCGCATGGAACGCCATGTCGGTCCAAATATTCTCGGCCTTGAATCCGGCGAGTAATACCCAGCTGACGGTGACCGCATCGCTTCCGCGCAATTCGGACGTGACCTGGAACCTATGCGTCTCGGCGTACGATGGCGCGGATGAGGACGCGCCGTTATACAGTCCGCAAACCAGCCCACTGAACTACGTCGGCAGCAATCCGCAGACGCCGCCCCTGAACATTGGGACCGGCGACCTGGTCTACGCCGTCGCCTTCGCCGCGAACAGCGATGGCACCTTCCCGGGCAACAATTCGTTGACCGGGGTGCCGGGCTTTACCGCGGAATTTCCGGCGATCACGGATCCTCTGGTGGAAGACGGAAATGGCACCAATCCGGTTGTCGCTCAGGTGACAAACACCAACCCGGATCCCACCGCCAAGGGCTTCATCTTTGCGATGGGACTGAAGTCTGCAGGCTAACGAAGTTATCAGAAGAGCGTTCACGACGAGAACCGACGTCACGTCCGATACAAATGTCTGGAGAGATTCAGGAGGAGCCTGGAGAGAGTCTCAATGATCGATGAATTCGTAATGCATCGTGAGGCTTTCAGCGTCAACCGATGGTCAGTGTGGTCGTCTAGTGTCCATAGCCCCGCCGTGGGAGCCAAGGACACATTCGCGCATTGCCTTCAACCAATTCTCGTTCCACCTTTCTGACGGACGAGCAGTCTCCGATAGGATGCCGGTGATTCTTCCGGCAGCGAGCTATGACCTGTGGCTTAATTCTGGATTTCGAGAATTGGCAGCGACGACCAAGATGCTCAAGCCCTACGATGCCGGGCAGATGCGACGCTATGCCCTAACCACGCGGGCAAACAATGCCACGAATGACGACGGTGAGCGTTCTGAGCCAACTGAAGTGTCAGGGGCAATGCAGGCCGGACTTTTCTGAGCAGGCTTTAAGATGCTCCCCGTTGTGTCGGCCGCCTCAAAGGCGCGGACGATCACCTTTGCGCTGCTTTCCTGCTGAAATGAGAAGATACTTGAATGCGGCACTACAACCTTGCAGTAATGCCCGGTGACGGCATCGGCCCGGAGGTCATAGCGGAGGGGGTTGCAGCTCTCCAGGCAGTTGCCGAATTTGACGGTGGCCTGAAGTTCGAGATCCAGGACTACGACTGGGGTTCCGAAAGGTATCTTCGGCAGGGGGCGATGATGCCTGCTGACGCGCTGAAGGTACTAGAGGCGCGCGATTCTAACGCCATTCTGGTTGGCCCGGTTGGCGATCCGCGTGTTGCTGACCACATAACGCTCTGGGGTATGCTGCTGCCGATTCGCCAGGGCTTTGACCAGTACATCAATCTTCGGCCAGTGCGGCTGTTGGAGGGTGTCGCCAGCCCGCTGGCAGGTAAGGCTCCCAAGGACATCGACATCATCTGCGTTCGCGAGAACTGCGAAGGTGAATATTGCGGAGCAGGCGGCCGGGTTTACCAGGGAACTCCACAAGCGTCGGCGGTGCAGACGGCCGTCTTCACTTATCGTGGCACGGAACGCGTTATTCGCTATGCCTTCGAGTACGCACGCCGGCACGGGCGCAAGAAAGTGACCAGCGCGACCAAGTCCAACGCCATTAATTACAGCATGGTCTTCTGGGACGACGTGTTCCGCGAGGTGTCCGCGAAGTATCCAGATGTGCAGCACGAACAGCAGTTGATCGACTCGCTGTGCGCGCGTTTTGTCACCGCGCCGGAGAGCCTGGACGTGGTGGTGGCCTCGAACCTATTTGGCGATATCCTCACCGATCTCGGCGCGGCCATCGCCGGCAGCATGGGACTGGCGCCCAGCGCCAACCTCAATCCTGAGGGCCGTCACCCAAGCTTGTTTCAGGCGATCCATGGCTCAGCGCCCGACCTCACGGGCAAAGGCATCGCCAATCCTATTGCCACAATCTGGTCCGTCTCGATGATGCTGGATCATCTTGGTGAGGCCGAGCTTGGCAACGCCTTGTTGAAGGCGATCGAGAGCGTGCTTGCCGAAGGCAAGGTTCGCACGCCCGATCTCGGCGGAGAATCTACGACAAGACAGATGGGACAGGCGGTCATCGCCGCACTGCGTATGCCAGGAAAGCCGTCCCAACCTACTTCTCGTTAGGGCCGAAACCCGTCACAATGTCATTGCAGAAACCTGATTGCGAACGGCAAACTCACTTCTTCTTCGACCTCACAGGCGCCGCCAGCGCGATAGCGGCCTCAGCCGTGAGCATCAGGAAGGAAAACGTCTCCTGCAAGTACAAGCCGACTGTGGTATCGGTGTGGTTCAAATAGCCGATGGATACGTCCTGGCCGATGTGCAGATCGAAATCGCCGCCGCGGGTCGTCACCACAAAGGCACCGTGGATAGCCGGTGCCCAGATGATTTTGTCGTCGACGAGCCGTTTGACATGGTCCAGCACCGGGTATCCCTGATCGCTGGTCTCAGCCAAGGCTGTGTAAACGTCGGCATCGAGGAGCACCGCGTAGGGACCATTGACGCCGACTAGCCGCAAGCGGCTCAGGCCTTGGGCAATTGCTTCCGGGTACTCTCGCACATCGCTGGGCAGCGTCATCTTCGGATTGCTGGTCCCCTGCCGGATACCCACGATTCCGGCGGCGGCATAGCCTTCGAATATGGCGGCGTCCTCGGCATAAGCGAGTTTGCGCGCGGCGTCCTTTGCCGGCTGCCAGTCTGAGTCGTTTGCACCACGATCGACGTCGTCAATAGTCTGGCGCTGCAGCTCGAACGGAACGCGCAGCTCGACCAGCGCCTTTACTTCGCGCTGTCTGGCGACGACACCGGCGTTGGGGGCCGAGATCGTCAGCAGATGGCCGGTACCGACGCCGGAGAGGCTTGTGCCCGCGGGCCCATGCATGTCGACTACGCGCCGGCCCGCGAGGTGACGCTTAAGCGTGCGCGTTGTTTCCTCTTCGATCTGTGCCCAGGCAGCATCGGAAATGGGGGCAAGCTCTCGGTGCAGGTTATTCATGGGGAATGTCTCCTTTAAGCGAACCAATACCCAGCGAACCATCGTTCTCTCGCTTGGGCAGTAAGGCTTCGCCCGCTGGCTCAGCGGGAGCCTCTGCAACGGCAGACTGGTCGTCGGCCACGTTTTCCAGAAATGTCGCGGAGGGCACGAAAAACAAGTTTCCGGTGACTGCGCGACTGAAATCGAGCAGCCGGTCATAATTGCCGGGCGGGAGGCCAATGAACATGTTCTCCAGCATTTTTTCAATCGTAGAGGGCGAACGGCTGTAGCCAATGAAATAGGTGCCGAATTCACCTTGCGCGGCGTTGCCGAAGGGCATGTTGTCGCGCAGGATCTTGATCTCCTTGCCATCCTCGACGATGGTCGTGAGTGCGTTGTGCGCTGAGGTTGGCTTGATGGAATCCTCCAATTCGATGTCAGACAGCTTCTTGCGGCCGATGATCGCTTCCTGTGACTCGGTGGACAATGCATTCCATCCCGCAAGATCGTGAAGATACTTTTGCACTATGACGTAGCTGCCGCCGGCGAACTCGGTATCCTCCTCACCGACTACCACGGCATCGATGGCTGCCTGGCCCGACGGATTTTCCGTTCCGTCGACAAATCCGAGGAGATCGCGGTCGTCGAAGTAACGGAATCCGTGCACCTCGTCTGCCGGCGAGACCGCATGGCCGATACGCGCCATGATTTGCGTGGCCAGCTCGAAGCACAAATCCATGCGCTTCGCGCGGATGTGGAATAGCAAGTCGCCGGGTGTGGAGATCGCAACCCGAGCCCCCGCACGGATCTCACGGAACGGATGTAACTCCGCCGGTCGTGGCGGCCCAAAGAGCCGGTCCCAGGCTTCCGATCCAAACCCCAGGACGCACGAGAGCCCTGCCTCAATGTCACGAAACCCCACCGCGCGCAACAATGCGGCCAAGTCTCCACAGAACGATCGCAGGGTCGTGCGATTATCGGGGCCCGGGTTTAGGGACACCACGAGAAAGATTGCGAAGCGAGCAAGGGATGCGGCTACCGGTTGCGCTATGCCCCTCGTGGCGCCTGCCGTTACGGGAGCATTGATCGGATTGGACGCCATCGCTCGCCATCCTCGCGGGGCCGGAAGGAATTTCGTTTTTCGAAATATCGCCCCTCGCCTCGCAGCAACAATCGGACGGAAGCTTACCATCGCCTATTGACGGATGTCCATGCCAACCGCGCCCCGAACGGCTAGAACACGATTGTGAAAGCGCCGCGTGATAGGGCAGGGAGTTGTACAGGGCGTTTTTCTCCTTGACAGCTTAGGAGGGAATTCGAATTGCCCACGCTTCGGCTAGTAAGATTCGACTTCACGGCCGGCTGGAATTCCGTTTCTGCTTTATGAGAACATTCCATCTTGAGGTGATTCATGGCTCTCAGCTTTGCTAGCGATATTCGCCCGCTGTTCCGCGACTCTCCCGATGTGGAGGCGATGAAAAGCTTCGGTCTCGACCTGTCTTCCTACGCTGATGTCAAGGCGCAGGCCGAAGCGATCTATTCCCGCCTGGAAGATGGCAGCATGCCTTGCGATGAAGCCTGGCCTAAGGAGCAAATCGCCAGGTTCAAGCGGTGGATGGACGACGGCATGGCGCCGTAACTGGCGCTGCAATGAATGCCTGATAATAGGGCGCGTGCGACCGCCAATCAATTCGTTAGGAGCTCGGTTAGCAGCCATCGGGTCGCCTAACGAGGGCTTGGTTTGGACAACGAAGGAACATTCGGAGACCCATCTTTTTGGTACTCGACAGGTGGCTATCGGCGGCTGAAGGGGGTTAATGTCTATAGAAGTGAAATCGTGTATTAGCCACGAGTACCGGAGAGCTGGACGGGTAGCAAGAACCAGGTAAGAAGCCAAAGTGCTGGGCCGGCCCCATGGCTCATATGCGGAGTTCGTGCCTTGCTGCCTTTCCCTCGGCCAGAGAGAAATATCTTGTAACCGACGCTAGACCCCTCGAATCGAAGTACCCTACGTTGGCAATTTGGCGATAAGGAGTTACCTTATTTCTAAATCATGTGGCGCCGACCAAGCATTTTGCGCTTCGCTGTCTCAAGAATGGACCCTCATCCCGTCACAACTTATATCTAACAGGGAAGACGTATACTTAATCGGCCAGTTACAATCGGACTCCTGGAGTTAATATCCAAAATCAAAGAAGAAGGGGTAGGCATGGACATTACAAGCATAGTGGCACAACTTAGACAAGAGGTTAGCCGCATTGAAAATGCAATCGCAGCGCTTATGGGGTCGGGCTCCCAGGCAACACGGCGGGGCCGTCCACCCAAGGGCAGTCAGGCCAAACCAGCCGGCAGCCAGAAACGCGGTCATATGAGCGCAGCAGCGCGTGCCAGAATTGGCGCGGCAAAGAAGGCTTGGTGGGCAAAGCAGAAAGGCAAGCCGGAACCCAAAGCGGCTAAGCCTGTCGCGAAGAAATCGACCGCTCGCAAGCCGATGAGCGCAGCCATGCGGAAGAAATTATCGGCGATGATGAAGGCGCGTTGGGCGCAGAGGAAGAAGGCGGCATAGCTGGACCTTCAACTTGGTCTGCGTGCGGTCATGAGTCTGCAAATAGCTTTGGGGACAAAAGCGAAGACAGGGTGCAATACAAGTCCAACTCAATGGTTCCGGGCAGCATTCGCTGCCCTTACCATTTATGGATGAAGAGTCACAACACGAACAATTTGCAAAGGTAGTCGAGAGGTACTTTACTCGCTTGCCGCTAGGGTTACGCACTCAGTTATCGGCATCAGGGCCGCTGTACGCCTTAATCCCGCCTGCTTTCTATATTCATTTCGGCGCCTTAGGGTCTGAG
>JBEKTC010000135.1:0-14178 GCA_049516475.1 Candidatus Korobacteraceae bacterium
GATACGAGAAGCTGGTCTCCATCTCGCATATCGGTGAGAGCGTGCTCAGCCGCATGCGCGACGGTCTCCTGCTGCTTTCACCCGCAATTACTACCGCGCTGCTCACCATGGCCGACGCTCTGCGGAGCATCCTGCAAGACATTGCCGCCGGCGGAACCGAAGGTGACGGAGACTTTTCCGCCGTGCTTCAGCAACTATCCGCGGTGCTCGAGCAGGCGCAGCCGCCAGCCCCGCCGAAACCACCGCCAATCGTCAGCCCTCCGCAGCCGGAGAGCGCCGCGCCACCGCTGCTGGGCGAAATTCTGGTGAGCTCCGAAATCTGCAAGCCGGAGGATGTGGCGACTGCGGTCGAACTCCAGCAGGAGGGCGATCGGCGCCGGCTGGGCCAGATCTTAGTCGACAGTCGCGCCGCCGAACCCTCCGCCGTCGCTGAAGGCCTGAAGGTGCAAAGCGAGAGCCGCGAGATTGGGAGCAACACCATCCGCGTCGATGTCGCGCTGCTGGACAAGGTCATGAACCTGGTGGGCGAGCTGGTGCTGGCGCGCAACCAGGTGTTGCAGTTTACCGGGACGCAGAAGGACAGCAGCTTTCTCAGCACCGCGCAACGGCTCAATCTGATTACTACCGAACTGCAGGAAGGGGTGATGAAGACCCGCATGCAGCCCATCGGCAACGTGTGGAACAAGCTTCCCCGCGTGGTCCGCGACCTGTCGGTGGGATGCGGCAAACAGATTGAGATCCAGATGGAAGGGGCCGAAACGGAGCTGGACAAAACCATCATCGAGGCCATTAAGGATCCGCTCACCCACATCATTCGCAATGCCGTGGACCACGGTATCGAATTGCCCGAGGTCCGCACCGCTGCCAGAAAGTCGCGCGAAGGCCATCTGCTGCTGCGCGCCTTCCACGAGGGCGGCCAGGTCAACATCGAGATCTCCGACGACGGCGCCGGCATCGCCACCGAGAAGCTTAAGGCCAAGGCCATCGCCAAAGGCATCGTCACCGCGGACCATGCTGCGCGGATGTCGGAGCGCGAGCTGCTGAACCTGGCCTTCGCTCCGGGGCTGTCCACCGTCGAGCAGGTCAGCAACATCTCCGGCCGCGGCGTCGGCATGGACGTGGTGAAAACCAATATCGAGAAGATCGGCGGCATGGTCGATCTCCAGAGCGCCGTCGGCAAGGGCACTCTGCTCAAGATCAAAATCCCCCTGACCCTGGCAATCATCCCCGCGCTCATTGTCACCAGCGGCGGGGAGCGCTTCGCCATTCCTCAGGTCAGCCTGATCGAGCTGGTGCGCTCGGAAGGGCAGGACGCCGGGCACGGCATCGAAAACATTCATGGAGCCTCGGTGTATCGCCTGCGCGGCAACCTGCTGCCCCTGATCTATCTGAACCGGGAGCTGCGCCTGGGAAGCGAAGCCGCATCCGGGTCCATCAACATTGTGGTCTTGCAGTCCGGCGACCGGCAGTTCGGGCTGGTGGTCGACGAGATCAACGACACCGAAGAGATTGTCGTCAAGCCGCTTTCCAAGCAACTGAAATCCGTGTCCTGCTTCGCCGGCGCCACCATCATGGGCGACGGCCACGTGGCCCTGATTCTCGACGTGCTCGGCCTCGCGCAGATGACCCGCGTGGTCAGCGAGCTGCGTGAGCAGAATGTAGCCAAGCAGGGGCTGAAATCGGCTGAGAGCGCGGCCCAGCGCGAGGCCTGGCTGCTGTTCCGCATCGGCAAGGACGGGCGGATGGCGATTCCTCTGTCGCTGGTCTCTCGTCTGGAGGAGTTCCCGGCCACCCAGGTCGAGCGCTTCGCCGGGCACGAGGTCATTCAGTATCGCGAGCAGATTATGCCGCTGGTCAGGCTGGCCGAGGCTTTGGGTTATGCCGGCGCCTCCGACAGCGAGTTGTTGCAGGTCATCGTGTACTCCAGCAACGGGCGCAGCGTCGGCCTGGTGGTGGACGAGATCCTGGACATCGCCGATCAATCGGCGGCGGTGCAACAGATCCGCCAGGTGGCAACGCTCAAGGGAGCGGCGGTTATCCAGCAGCGGGTCACCGATCTGCTGAATGTCCCCGCCCTGCTGGCCGCCCAGCAGCTGGCGGACGGTGAAGGAGCGCAGGCATGAAGCAGCGTCGGCAACTATGCACCTTCTACCTCCAGAAACTGCTGTTCGGGGTGGAAGTGGAGAAGGTCCAGGAAGTCATCCGTTACCAGGAGATGACCCGCATCCCGCTGTCACCGGAGGTGATTGGCGGGCTGATCAATCTGCGCGGCCAGATTGTTACAGCGGTCGATCTCCGCCGGCAGCTCGAACTGCCCGCGCGCGCCGGCGGCGAGTTGCCCATGAACGTCGTCATCCGCCGCGACGATGGGCCTATCAGCCTGCTGGTGGATGAGATTGGCGACGTGGTCGAAGTCGATGAGCAATTGTTCGAGCCGGCACCCGACACGCTGGACTCCCATGGCCGGGAATTCATTCGCGGCGTTTATAAACTGAAGCAACAGCTGCTGCTTTTGCTGGATACCGAGAAAGCCATGTCGGTCGTGGGCACCCACCCGGCCTAGCACCATCAGGACCACCCGCAGAACAGCCACAAGGAGCGTACATGCTACAGGCGCACAGCAAAGGAAACGGAATTCACAAGCACCGGCTGAACGGAGAAGACGGGGCGCACTCGTCCGCCCTGCTCGATCAGCCCCAACTGGCGGACGAGATTCACCGCCTTATGGCGGCCCTGCGTTCGGGAAATATTCACGAGCGGGCGCGGCTGGATGGCTTCGAGCCGGAAGAACGCGAGCTGCTCGAGGACCTCAACCAGGCACTCGATACACTCGCCGCGCCGCTGGCCGCTGCGACGGAATTCCTCGGCTGCCTCAGCCAGGGCAAGATTCCGGAGAAGATTGCCGCCAACTTTGCCGGCGACCTCAATATTACCAAGGCCAATCTTAATGCTTGCGTCGATGCCCTGGGCGGAGTGGCGGAAGTCAACAATGTGCAGGAACGCATGGCGGTTAACGATATGTCGCTCCACGCCGCAGAGACCTACCCGGGAATTTTCGGCGAGTTATGCCGCTCGACGAATATAGCCCAGGGGCGCATTCTCAATACCGTCCGGATCACCAAACAGATTGCCATCGGCGATTTCAAGCAGGAGTTGGAGATTTTGGAAAAAGTCGGCAGACGCTCCGAAAAGGACGAGCTGGTTCCGACCTTCATTGCCATGATGCGATCGGTGAATGCGCTGGTCGCCGATGCCGAAACGCTGGAGAATGCGGCGGCGGAAGGCAAGCTGACGACCCGCGCCGATGCCGGCAAACATAGCGGGGAGTTCCGCAAAGTCATCGCCGGATTCAATGCGACTTTGGACTCCGTTGTCGGGCCGCTGAATGTTGCGGCCGACTATGTAGACAAAATCAGCAAGGGCAACATCCCCCCTAAGATCCAGTGCATCGAGGCCCTCAACGGCCTGACCGAAGAGATGACTCGCATGTCGGACGCGCACAACGCCGGCGACATCGATGCCATGATTCCGCCGGAGAAGTTCGAGGGCGCATACCGCACCATGGCCAAAGGTGTTAACGACATGGTCTTCGGCCATATCGCGGTCAAGAAGAAGGCCATGGCTTGTATCGCGGAGTTCGGCAAAGGCAACTACGACGCCCCGCTGGAGCAGTTCCCGGGCAAGAAGGCCTTCATCAACGAAAACATCGAGCGGCTGCGCTCCAATGTGAAAAGGTTCATTGGCGACATGACCCATATGTCGGAAGCGCACAACGCCGGCGACATCGATGCCATGATTCCGGCGGAAGAATTCGAAGGCGCCTACCGCGCCATGGCCAAGGGTGTAAACGACATGGTCTTCGGCCACATCGCGGTCAAGAAGAAGGCCATGGCCTGTATCGCCGAGTTCGGCAAGGGCAATTTCGAAGCGCCACTGGAGAAGTTTCCCGGCAAGAAGGCCTTCATCAACGACACCATCGAACAAGTGCGGACCCACCTCAAGGCGCTCATCACCGACGCCAACCTGCTGGTGCAGGCGGCAGTGGACGGCAAGCTCTCCACCCGCGCCGATGCCACCAAACATGGCGGCGACTTCCGCAAGATCGTCGAAGGGATCAATGCCACGCTCGATGCGGTGATTGGGCCGCTGAATGTCTCCGCCGACTACGTGGACAAAATCAGCAAGGGCAACATTCCTCCCAGGATCACCGACAATTACAACGGCGATTTCAATACCATCAAGAACAACCTGAACCAGTGCATCGACGCTATCGGCGCTCTGGTTGCCGATGCCAACCTGCTGGTCGAGGCTGCGGTGGCCGGCAAACTGACCACCCGCGCCGACGCCACGAAACACGGCGGCGACTTCCGCAAGATCGTCGAAGGGGTCAATGCCACGCTGGATGCGGTGATCGGGCCGTTACAGGATGTCGGTCAGGTGCTGGAAAAACTTGCCGGCGGAGATCTGACCGCGCAGGTGGTCAGCGAATACGCCGGGGACTTCGGGCAACTGAGAACGGCGGTGAATGCGCTGGCGAACCAGGTGCGCACGGCCATCCAGGCGATTGGGGCCAATGCCACAACCCTGGTTTCGGCGGCGGAGGAGCTCAACAAAGTCAGCCAGCAGATGAGCGCCAGCGCCGACGAGACGGCGACCCAGGCCAACGTGGTTTCGGCCGCCTGCGAGCAGGTTGCCAACAATGTCCAGACCGTCGCCACCGGGGCCGACGAAATGGGCGCCAGCATCAAGGAGATCGCCAAGAACACGGCCGACGCGACCCGGGTCGCCACCACGGCGGTCAAGTCGGCGGAGTCGACCAATGTCACCATCGGCAAGCTCGGAGTGAGCAGCGCCGAGATCGGACAGGTGATCAAGGTGATCACCTCGATTGCCCAGCAGACCAACCTGCTGGCATTGAACGCCACCATCGAGGCGGCCCGGGCAGGCGAAGCAGGCAAGGGCTTTGCGGTCGTCGCCAACGAAGTCAAGGAGCTGGCGAAGGAGACAGCAAAGGCCACTGAAGACATCAGCCGCAAGATCGAGGCGATCCAGACGGACACTAAAGGCGCGGTCGAGGCCATCGGGCAGATCGGTACCGTGATCGTGCAGATCAACGATATCCAAAACACGATCGCCAGCGCGGTCGAGGAGCAGAGCGCCACCACCAACGAGATCAGCCGCAATCTGGCGGAGGCGGCGCGCGGCAGCTCCGAGATCACCAAGAACATAACCGGAGTGGCGGAGGCGGCGCGCAGCACCACCGCCGGCGCCACCGACACGCAAAAGTCGGCGCAGTCGCTGGAACGCATGGCTGCGGAACTGCAAGGCCTGATCTCGCAGTTTAAGTACTGACGGTATTTGCCGATGATGGCTGCGGGAGATTCTTCCAGCAGCCATCATCGATTCTTTTTTCCGCGACGGCCGCAGAGAGGAGATGCAATGCGCGCCTTGATCGTAGATGACTCTTCGGCAATGAGGGCGATCCTGGGCATGACCCTCAAGCGGCAAGGCTTCGAGATTGTGCAGGCCAAGGATGGGATGGATGCACTGGCAGTGCTGACAAAAATCGAACCGGTCGATCTGATTCTGATCGACTGGAACATGCCGGTAATGAACGGACTGCAATTGCTGGAGCGCATCCGCCAGCAACATGAGTACGACCACACGCAGATCCTGATGGTGACCACGGAAACCGGCATGGGACAGATGTCGGAAGCGCTGTCGGCGGGCGCCAACGAGTACATCATGAAGCCATTTACCGCCGACATGGTGATGGACAAGTTGCGGCTGGTAGGACTATGAGCTCGCTTTCGCGCAAGATTCGGGTCCTGGTGGTGGACGACTCGGTGGTCATGCGGCGGCTGCTGTCGGAGGTGATCTCCTCCGATCCGGAATTGGAAGTGGCCGGCTACGCAGCCAACGGGCAGATCGCCCTGGCGCTGTTCGACCAGGTATGCCCCGACATTATCACTCTGGATGTCGAGATGCCGGTGATGAATGGCCTGGAAACGTTGAAGGCGATGCGCGCCGCCCGTCGCGTGCTTCCGGTCATCATGTTCAGTACCTTGACGGAACGGGGCGCCGAGGCCACCATCGACGCGCTGGCTCTTGGCGCGAGCGACTATGTTGCCAAGCCGACAGATTCCGGCAACTACAATTCTGCGCGCGAGCGGATACGCGAGGCCCTGCTTCCCAAGATCAAGGCGTTGTGCCAGAGGTCGGCCGCCGAGCAAGCGCCGCCATTGATCTCTCGCCCGCCGTCAACCCGGCACATCAAGCTGCTGAGTCGAATCCAGGTGGTGGCCATCGGATGTTCCACGGGCGGCCCGAACGCGCTGGCGCAAGTGTTGCCCGGCATCCCCGCAGATTTCCCGGTGCCATTGCTCATTGTGCAGCACATGCCTGCGGCCTTCACCCGCTTCCTGGCGCAGCGCTTGACGGCCCTCTGTCAACTCGGTGTCGCGGAAGCCGTAGACGGTGAGGTGCTGAAGCCGGGCCGAATGTGGGTAGCCCCCGGCGGCTATCACCTGGCGGTGGCGCGCCAGGGTCAAGAGACGCGATTGCGTATCAACCAAGAGGCGCCGGAAAACTCCTGCCGTCCTTCGGCGGATGTGCTGTTCCGCTCGGTGGCGCAGGTTTTTCCCGGCCACGTTCTGGCGGTGGTGCTGACCGGCATGGGACAGGATGGGCTTCGGGGCTGTGAGCTGTTGGCCCAGATGGGTGCGGAGATTGTGGTTCAGGACGAACCGACCTCGGTGGTGTGGGGCATGCCCGGCTTTATTGCCAAGGCCGGATTGGCAGATGCCGTTCTTCCGATCTCCGATATTGGTCCTCACATCGTGCGGCGCGTAACCGCCTTTCGGCCGATTGCGAGCGGCTTGACCCAGATGGCGGGAGTGGTGATATGAGCCTGGCGGCAATCGACTTCGACTATTTGCGGACGCTGGTGAAAAATCACACCGCCATCGTGCTCGATCCCGGCAAGGAATATCTGGCCGAAACCCGGCTGGCTCCGCTGGTCAGCGAGCAGGGTTGCTCCTCGGTGCAGGAGTTGCTGGGTGTATTGCGGCGCCAGAGCTTCAATGGTCTGCATCGCAAAGTGCTCGATGCCATGACCAACAACGAAACCTGGTTCTTCCGCGACTGTAATTGCTTTGCGGCGCTCAGCGAGTTCATTCTCCCGGAGATAATGAAGCGCCGCGCCGCCGAGCGCAAACTTGCCATCTGGAGCGCCGCCTGTTCCAGCGGACAGGAGCCATACAGCATCGCCATCGCGATCAGCGAGCAGTTCAGCGTGCCGGGTTGGACTTTTTCCATACTGGGCACCGACTTTTGCAGCACCATCCTGGAACGGGCGCGCAAGGGCCTGTACCGGCAGCTGGAAGTAAACCGGGGATTGCCGGCTAAGTTGTTGACCCGCTACTTCACGCAGCAGGGACTTCACTGGCAACTGAAGCCCGAAATCCTCGCCATGGTTAGATTACAGTTCATGAACCTGAACGAGCCGTGGAGCGCTGCCATACCGCCGGCGGACATTATTTTCCTTCGCAATGTCCTGATTTATTTCGACGTGCAGACCCGCAAAGAGATTCTGGCCCGAGTGCGCCGCATCCTGCGGCCGGATGGATTTCTGTTCCTGGGATGTGCGGAGACAACTTTGAATCTGGATGCCGAATTTCAAATTGTGCAAGCGAAGAATTACGTTTGCTACAAGCTAAAGGACCGGTAATTGCATGGTTGCGGAAATCAGCAGCGCTGACCTGGTAACGATCGTGGATGAAATCTTTGGTTCTATGGCTGGCATGCAGTTGGCGCCCAGCCCTACCCTGATCGGCTTCGATACTCGAAATGGATATCTGGTTTCAACCGTGCAGATCGTGGGAGATTGGCAGGGAGCCGTGCGTCTGGACATCGATCTGGAACTGGCACGCCAAGCTTGCGCCAATCTGGTCGGGGTCGATCCTGCCGACTTGTCTCCGCAAGACATCAGCGACGCGGTCGGCGAGCTGGCGAACATGACCGGGGGAAGCGTGAAGACACTTTGCGCGCCCACCTCGCGATTATCGCTGCCCTCGGTTGCCATGGGACGAGATTTCGAATTCACCGTTTCCCAGGGAACCGTGGTCCAGGCAATCTCGTTTTCGCATCCCTGCGGAGTCCTGACTGTCAGCATCATCCAGAAGGAAGCGCCGGCGTCGAACTGATACAGGCGTAGCCGGGCCGCCAAGTCTGCCTTGTACGCATTACCGAACCATGTCCGCGGCTACCTCATCCCCTGAATCCTGGCGCCTCGTATCAGGGCACGACTTTCACCGGCTGCTGAAAAACTCAAAAGCAGATCCCTCGCGGCCTGAAGGCCGCTCGGGATGAAAAAATAACCGGCTTACCGGCACGACTGAAGTCGTGCCCTGACACAATGGCATTCCGAAATCGGCTTTTTCCGCAGCCTGTGAAGCCGTGCCCTGATACAAACCGATTTCTGAGATAGCGTCTTAGTGCGACATCTGCGGCTCTACCCACTTCACTCCCAGTTGGTCATACAGAAATACCAGCCGGTAACTCTCCATAGAGATCTGCTGGTCCTCGGACGAGCCGATGCCGCCATGCCCAGCATTGGAGAAGCTGAGCAACAGCACCGGATATTTTGAAGCCGTCGCCGCTTGCAGCGCTGCCGCGAACTTGCGCGAATGCCAGGGATCGACCCGGGGATCATTCTCGCCCACCGCCAACAGCACGGCAGGGTACTTCACTCCATCCTCTACGTGGTGATAGGGCGAGTACGCATAGAGCGCCTTAAACTGCTCCGGATCTTTTACCGACCCATATTCGGTGACATTGTACTGGCCGTTTTGCGTCGTCTCCGAGCGCAACATATCATAGAGCCCGACGTAGGAAACCACTGCGCGGAACAGGTCCGGACGCTGGGTCAGCACCGCGCCCATCAGCAGCCCGCCGTTACTGCCGCCCTCGATGCCCAGCTTCGAAGGGTTAGTGTATTTAGCCTGGATCAGGTATTCGGCGCAGGCGATAAAGTCGTCGAAGACATTCTGCTTGTGCGTGAGCATGCCCTGCTGGTGCCAATCCTCGCCGAACTCCCCGCCGCCGCGTAGACTCGCGATCGCCATCACCCCACCGGCATCCAGCCACGGAAGCGAGCCTGGGTCAAAGTATGGTGTCATGCCCAGGCCGAATCCGCCGTAGCCCGTGAGCAATGCCGGACTCTGCCCGTTCAGTTTCGTGCCCTTGCGCCGGAAGATTGTCAGCGGAACTTTCGTCCCATCCTTGGACGTGGCGAACTCCTGCAACACGTCGACGCCGGTGAAGTTGTAGGGCGATGTCTCGCGCAATGCCGTAATGGTCACCTTCTTCGACGTGGGATCGTATCGATACCAGGCCATCGGATCGACATAGCTGACATTGCCGAACAGAATCACATCGCCGCCCAGCGGCAGAATCTGCGTGATCGTCGACACCGGCTCCGCCGGAACCGTGCCGAGCTCATGTCCATTTGTATCGAAGACGTGAATCTCGGTTGGTCCGCCGACCAGCTCGGTCACGTAAAGCTGCGTCGCGGTGGGAACGAAGGTCGGCTGCATGCCCGCCAGCGTGTATTGAAAATCCTGGATCACGGCCGAAGTTTGCGGCACGATCACCTTGGCGTTCTTCAACTCGGGCGTGGCTAACGGTGCGCGCAGCAGCTTGCCGCGCGGAGCGTGGTCGCGCGACAGCATGTAAACCGCATCGCCGCCGATAACGACTGCCTTGATGCCATCCGAGAACCGGGTAACCTGCTTCCACTTGCCATCAGGACCGCATAGAAAGTGTGCGTAGTCGCCACCGTCCCCGTTCCCCACCGCCGCCAGCAGATACTTACCATCCTGGCTTGCGCTCAGCACGGTTTCTGCGATGCGGGGGAAATCCTTGCCAATGGCGTAGGTGTCTTCCGTCGCGGCCGTACCCAACTTGTGGAAGTAGATCTGCTGGTAGAAGTTCAGATCCTCTTTAGGCCGTTCACCCTCCCTAGGATAGTGAGTGTAAAAAAACCCGCTGCCCTCGGCATTCCAGATAACGCTACCGCCGCCGATGGCGGTGGTGTGCGGCACGACATCGGACAACGCCTGGCCGGTCGCCACGTCATACACATGAATGGAACCCATCTCGCTTCCACCTTGCGCCAGCGACACCGCAACCTTGCTGCCGTCCTGCGATGGCGCATAGAACTGAATCGCCGTGGAGTTGGTGGAATCGACCTGCGCCGGATCCAGGACCACATGCTTGGACGCAGGGTCATCCGGCGATCGCAACGTGACCAGCACGCTCTGTTGCTTGCCGGGCTCGAAGTTCATGGCAAACAGCGTTCCGCCGCGGATCTCCAGAGCGTAAAACGCCGGCGAACTCGTCTCGTCCAGCTTCTTGAAGAAAACCCGAATCTGATTGCGTATTGGCAGGTCATCCAGGATGGCGTGGGCATGGGCATTTTCGGCGGCTATCCATGCCATTACCTCCGGACTCTTGCCGTCTTCCAGCCAGCGATAGTTGTCAGTTACTTTGACTCCGTTGAATTCATCCACTACCGGATGCTTGGGCGTGGTGGGCAATGGAGGAACGTCTGTTTGCCACGCAAGGGCAAAGGCAGGAAAAAGCAACAGAGCAGCTAAGAGGATGCGATGACGATGCATGATCTTCCTTCTGCAACGTAGTCCGGTTGTGCGAACCTGGCGACCCGTGCCAAAACGACTAAGAGTATAGCGAAACTCGAGTTCGCAACCTGCTTTACATACGGAAAACGGCTGGCCGAAGTTCTGGAGCCGCGCGTCTGCTTCTATAATCGTGCCGGACTCAAATCCGCAAAACGCTGAGGGCAACGTTGGCCTATCAAGACCTGAGGGAATGGATTTCCGCGCTGGACAAGGCCGGAGAACTGAAGCGCATCAAAGCCGAAGCCGATCCCATTCTGGAGATCGCCGAGATCACCGACCGCGTCTCCAAGTGGGGACCGCGCGGCTCGCACGGTCCGGGCGGCCCGGCGCTGCTCTTCGAGAATGTTAAAGGCCATCCCGGCGCCAAGGTCCTCATCAACCAGTTTGGCTCCGAGCGCCGCATGACCATGGCGCTCGACGTCGACTCGCTCGACGAGATTGCCGACCGCATCAAGATGTTCATGGATGTGAAATCGCCGCAAGGTCTGCTCGACAAAATCAAAATGCTGCCCATGCTGGCCGAGATGGGAAAATTCTTTCCCAAGAATGTCTCCACCGGCCCGTGCAAGGAAGTCATCAAGCGCGACCAATTTTCGCTGCACGACTTTCCCATTCTGCAATGCTGGCCGCTGGACGGTGGCCGCTTCATCACTCTGCCGTCGGTCATCACCAAAGATCCGCGGACCGGCAAGCGCAACGCGGGAACCTATCGCCTACAGGTTTACGACGCGCAAAGCACCGGCATGCACTGGCAACGCCAGAAGCAGGGCGCGGAGCACTATCGCGAGCAAATGAGACGGGCTGCCGCCGCAGGCGAAGCCAACCCCGTGACTGCGGCGCTGGACATGATGGCGCGCTCCGGCGGAGGCTCGCGGGTCGCGGAAGGGAAGCAGGCTGCCGGAAGAATGGAAGTCGCCGTCGCCATCGGCACTGAGCCGGCTGTGATGTTCTCGTCAATCGTTCCCGCACCGCCAGATGTCGAAGAGTATCTAATCGCCGGCTTCTTGCGGCAGAAGCCTCTGGAACTGGTGAAGTGCGAGACCGTCGATCTGGAAGTCCCGGCGACTTCGGAGATCGTGCTGGAAGGCTACGTGGAACTCGACGAGCTGCGCATGGAAGGCCCATTCGGCGACCACACCGGCTTCTACACTCCCGAAGATCTCTATCCCGTCTTCCACGTCACCTGCATCACGCATCGCAAGAACCCGATCTACTCGACGACTATTGTCGGAAAGCCGCCCATGGAAGACGCCTACATGGGCAAGGCGGTCGAGCGCATCTTCCTGCCGCTGATGCGGCTCACCATTCCGGAGCTGGTCGACGTCAACCTGCCGATCGAAGGCATCTTCCACAACTTGATGATCGTGTCGATCAAGAAGTCCTATCCCGGCCAGGCGCGCAAAGTGATGAACGGCATCTGGGCGCTCGGCCAGGCAATGTCGACGAAGTGCATTCTGGTGGTCGACGAAGATGTCGATGTGCAGGACATCGGGGACGTGACGCTGAAAGTGCTGAACAACATCGATCCCGAGCGCGACATTCAGTTCACTCTCGGCCCGGTCGATTCGCTCGACCACGCCTCGCGCCTGCCGGATTACGGCTCGAAGATGGGCGTCGACGCCACGCGCAAATGGCCCAGCGAAGGCTTTACCCGCCCCTGGCCCGACGAGATTCGCATGGACGAGAAGACCAAGGCGCAGGTGACGAAGCGGTGGAGGGAGTTCGGACTGGAGTAAAGTATACACGAAAATCGTGTACACTATTTCCGTGAAAAACATTACATTGAGTGCCGATGAAAGCTTAATCGAGCAAGCGCGTCTAGTGGCTCGCTCACAACATAAGACCCTGAACACGGCCTTTCGGGAGTGGCTGGTGAACTTTACTCGTCAGTCCGGCAACGTGCAGGAATTTGACGCTTTAATGAGGCGACTGCGGCACATCCGCTCCGGCGGCCCCTACACTCGGGACGAGATGAATGAACGCTAGGTTTTTCCTCGATACCAATATTTTCATCTACTCCCTGGGCGGAACTCCGACAGGCAAGGCCCAGCGCGCAGCGCAGTTGGTTCAGGAGGGCGTCGGCAGCCGTAATGGAATCATCAGCTACCAGGTGGCTCAGGAATTCTTTAATGTTGCGTTTCGCCGCTTCGCACCGCCCATGACCTTGGCGGAGGCGGAACAATACCTGGCCTCTGTTTTTCGTCCTATGTTGGCTGTCCAGTCGTCACAAGCGTTACTTGCTGAAGCTTTGCGGCTATACGAACGGTACCGATTGTCCTGGTACGACGCTTTGATTATTGCCGCTGCCCTGGAAGCGCAGTGTGGCGTGCTTTACAGCGAAGACATGCGTCACGGGCAAACGTTTGGCGACTTGCGGATTGACAATCCCTTTCGATAAGGCGAGCAGATTAGCCTCTGCGTGAGTGCCCATGGCCGAGGAAACCCACATAGACGAAAGACCAAGGCGCAGGTGACGAAGGGGTGGAAGGAGTTTGGACTGGAGTAGCGCCAAGTCCCAGGTCTCGAACACCGCGAGACCTGGGGCACCCGGCGTGCCGCCTGGGACAGTTACACCCTGACAAAGCCTTCGTCCTTATCGAGGGGCACCCTCAGTGTGGTTTGGAAAACTCACCGGGACCGGGGCCACCGCCAAGCCTTTTGTCGTATTTCTTGATGAATTCGATCGTGTTCTCGTATTTCACCTTTTCTGCGGCGGGTGCAGTTTTCAGCATTTCATCCAGATCGCCAAGCAAAGGGTTGGAAAAGTTGGCGCAGCCTTCACAAAACGTATAGGCAAAAACATCCGGGTTGAATATCGAATACCGTCTCAATGGAATATCCTGATTAATGTAAGAATGGTGCAATGGATTCAGAGAATACCCGGACACCTTTCTTGTTGCAGAAGGCGTCAAGAGAAGTCCCAGCCAATTCTGATCTTCGCTGTACTCGTAGCTTTCGAGAAAAGCCTTCCCCATCAAAATTTTCTTTTCATGCCCGAAGGTCAATTCGCCAAAAGAGATTGCGCCCCTGACGGGAAGCTTGATATAGATGCATTTACGAATAAACTCCTGTGCGACACATATTATCGAAGAATAATCCAGAGCTTGATCCGAGTTGGAATAAAAGATAAAAGTATCTGCGTAAAACAAGTAGTCAATATGCTCGCGGTACAACGGAGGGATATTTTCTATAGCATTAAGAATGTCGTCGATCTTTGACTGCGACAGCACAGTTTTAAACTCCATCCACCCTTGGTCCAGGAGTGATTTAAACCCAAGAATATCGAAGTGAGCGACCCAGCATTCGTGCGTTTCCCATTGTTCGAGCATAAGATTCACTCCCTCGAGTGCCGCCAGGACAAACATGTACAACAATGAATCGAAATATGCGCAAAACCAATTGCAGATTCCCCAGATCTTCATTATCCGTGATTGCTACGGGCCCCTGTCGCGCCAAGTAATTTGCTGTTAAAAGACAT
>JBEKTC010000136.1:0-10903 GCA_049516475.1 Candidatus Korobacteraceae bacterium
CTGTTGCCCGTGCTGGAATCGTTGCTGCGCTCCGCCATCCAGGCGAAGTCGCTGATTGAAGAAGTGGACGCCGAGCAGCAGGCGCTGGCCAACCGCATCTTCGTGAACGGCGGCACGCTGGTCGACATTGTCTCTGTGGCGCGGCGCAAGGCCGAGCGCGAGAAGGCGCTGCAACGCGCCAAAGACGCCGTGGCCGAGATCGACGCCACCGGCGTCCAGGTCAAAGACCTCGATATCGGCCTGCTCGATTTTCCCTGCGTCGTCGGCGACGACGTCATTCTGCTCTGCTGGAAGCTGGGCGAAAAGAAAATTACCCACTGGCACGGCACCCAGGAAGGCTTCGCCGGACGCAAGCCCATCGACGACCGCATCCTGCGCAGCCAGAAGAAGAGCAATTGATCGGGCGGGTAGTGCGGCGCTTCAGCGCCGCGTCACAGGTTGAGTTGGAATAGAGAGCCGGGCTTCAGCCCGGCGGCACTGTCGCCGGCTGAAGCCGGCTAACTTTTTTTCACTGACTCGCAACCGCGGGCCTGAAGGCCCGCACTACCCGATCTCGCCCGT
Source organism: Candidatus Korobacteraceae bacterium (assembly GCA_049516475.1). Lineage (GTDB taxonomy): Bacteria > Acidobacteriota > Terriglobia > Terriglobales > Acidobacteriaceae > Bog-257. The sequence goes on from JBEKTC010000136.1 coordinate 562, forward strand.
CGCCAAAAAATCTGCAATGATGAACTTGCAATTGTCATGATCCAACTCTCCGCCGCCGGCAAACGCTTCGGCCCCAAGCTCCTGTTCGACAATCTGGATTGGCTCATCACCTCCGATGCTCGCGTCGGACTGGTGGGCGCCAACGGCACCGGCAAATCCACGCTGCTGAAGGTGCTCAGCGGCCTCGAATCCCTCGACTACGGCAGCATCGTTTCGGCCAAGAACACTACCTTCGGCTATCTCCCGCAGGATGGCCTGCAACTCTCCGGACGCACCGTCTTCGACGAATGCATGTCGGTGTTCTCCAACCTGCGCGCGCTGGAGCAGGAGATGGAAGACCTCACCCACAAGATCGCCGAACTGGATCACACCTCGAACGAATACGCGCAGGTGGCCGATCGCTACCAGCGCATCTTGACCGAATTTCGTGTGAAGGATGGCTACGCCCTCGACTCGCAGGTCGGCACCGTACTCGACGGCCTCGGCTTCAGCAAGGAAGATTGGACACGTTACACCGAAGAATTCTCCGGCGGCTGGCAGATGCGCATCGCCTTGGGCAAGCTGCTGCTCTCAAGACCCAATCTGCTGCTGCTCGATGAGCCTACCAACCACCTCGATCTGGAAACCCGCAACTGGCTAGAGCAATATCTACTCCAATATCCGTTTGCCTACGTCTTGATCTCGCACGACCGCTATTTTCTTGATGTCACGGTGAATCGCACCGCCGAAATCTGGAACAAGCGCGTGCAGTTCTACAGTGGCAACTACGAGAAGTATCTGCAGGAGAAACAGGAACGCCGGGATTCGCTGGTGTCGGCTTACAAGAACCAGCGCGACCGCATCGAGCAACTGGAGGCGTTTATCAATCGCTTTCGCGCCCAGGCGACGAAAGCCAAGCAGGTGCAGAGCCGAATCAAGGAACTGGAAAAGATCGAGCGCATCGAAATTCCTCCGGACGAGAAGACCATCCACTTCACCTTTCCGCAGCCCAATCCCAGCGGCCGGACGGTGGTCGAATCCACCGATGTTGCCAAGAGCTACGGCCCGAAGGAAGTTTTTCACGACGTGAATTTCACCATTCAGCGCGGAGATCGCATCGCCCTGGTGGGCGTGAACGGGGCAGGGAAGTCGACGCTCATCAAGCTGCTGACCGGCATTGAGCCGCGGACCGAAGGCACTTTGAAGCTCGGACACAACGTGGAGCCCGACTACTTCGCGCAGGACCAGTACAAGGAACTCGATTCCTCGCGGCGCTTGCTCGACGACCTGTCTGACGTGGCGCCGCAGAAGTCGATCACCGAACTGCGCGGTGTGCTGGGATGTTTTCTTTTTTCTGAAGACGATGTCTTTAAACCCATTGGCGTGCTTTCCGGCGGCGAGCGCAATCGATACGCGCTGGCGCGAATGTTGCTTCATCCTTCGAACTTCCTGCTGCTCGACGAGCCGACGAACCACCTCGACATGCGCGCCAAGGACGTGCTGCTGGAGTCGCTCGAAAAATACAACGGCACAGTGGTCTTCGTCTCCCACGACCGCTACTTCATCGACAAGCTGGCTACGCGCGTATTCGAGATCGGCGATGGCAGGGTCGAAGTCTTTCCTGGAAATTACGAAGATTATCTGTGGCGCAAGCAGCGCGAGGAATCGGGCGAGACCGAGGCCGAACAAACCGCCTGGGCTCCCACATTGTCAGACGTTCCCGGCTACAACGGCCAGAAATCGCAATCGAAGAAGCGCATCAATCCCATCAAGCTGAAGCAGATGCTGGAGCGCCATCAGCAAGTGGAGCAGGGAATCGCCCGATTGGAAAACGGTATTGCCGAGTGCGAGCGCGAGTTGCAATCCTACGTCAGCGCCGAGGAAACCGCGCGCTGGACCGAGCTGTTGGCCGCGCGCCGCGCAGAACTCGAAGGGCTGATGTCCGAGTGGGAAGAAGTTTCGCAGGTGCTGGAGGAAGCAAACGGCTAAGGTTTCTGCCGCTCATTCCACTTCGGCATGAACTCGCTATTCGCCAGCCAACTTACCGGGGCGATCATCGACCCGATCGCGCTATCCAGATGTTGCCAGTCCACTTTGTCGAGTGTGTCCGTCGGCTGATGGTAATCCTTATGCAATCCATAACTGGAGACAGTCTGCGCAATGATGCCATCCTTCGCCAGCGCATAATTGTCGGAGCGCGTGAAGAATCTCTGCTCAGGATGTGGATCGCCGACCAGTTGCGCGCCGTGCTCCGCCAGCGCCGGTCCCAGGTCGGTGCGATCCCATCCCGTCAGCCAAAGTTGATCGGGCTGCACCTTGGGATCGGGCCGGGCAATCATCTCGAACTCGAGATTGGCTACGATGCTCTTTAGCTCGAAGGTCGGATGTTTCAGGAAGTATCGCGCCCCGACCAACCCCGCCTCTTCGCTGCCCCAAAGCGCAAACACAATCGTCCGCTGCGGCCGAGGCGCTTTCGCCAGCGCTCGCGCCAACTCCATCACGGCGACTGTGCCCGACGCATCGTCGTCGGCTCCGGGATAGGTCTTGCCGTCCTTCACGCCCAGATGGTCGAGATGCGCACTCAGCATGATGATCTGGTCCGCGTTCTTGCCTGCAATCTTCGCCAGCACGTTCCAGGTGCGCGAGACCTGCCGCGGTGTGGCATCGGCAGGCGGCGCGGTTGGCGACTCGATAGTCGCTGCCTGGATGTATTCGCCATTTCCGGCAGCGGGAGCCAACCCATATTGCTTGAGCCGTCCAGCAATGTATTTCGCGGCGTGATATTCGTCGATGGTTCCGCTGCCGCGTCCATGCAGCGCGGGTCCGGCAAGATACTCAAGATTGCTGCGGATGCATGCGGCGCAAACGCCACTCGATGTGGTGCCGGCATTTTGTGCGCCCGCTGCGACGGCCAGCGATACCAGCAGCGCCAGTGGCAGCGCGAGAAATTTTCGTTGAAGCGGAAGTTGGTTCACGTTGTGAGTTTCCTGAATGTCATGCTCGAAATCGTTCCTGGGTTGTAACAGGACGCCAGCCGTCGACAGACCTGGGGCAGCCCGGCTGAAGCCAGGGACAGCAGGTCCCTCCGCTCGGACTGAAGTCCTCGGTCGGGATGACACCTCAAGGGAACCTCTGGGAGATCGTTTTTTGCAAATCTCCCGACCCCATTCTAGATTCGTATCCAGCCCGCACGAATTGCCAGCAGGCTGCAAACAGCGACGACAATCCACAACAGTACGCCTTGCAGCAGCGGACGCGGACCAACCTTGCGCAGCGCCGCTGGCGACAGGCTGGCGCCGATCAAGAACAACGTAACCACCAGCATCAGCTTGCCGAAGCTGCTCAGATGGTGATACGCAGTCGCTCCGGGAAAAAAGTAGGTGTTGGCCACGGCCGCCAGACAGAAGAACAAGATGAACCACGGCCACTGGATTCGCGTCTTGCTGCCCTTGAAGGCGGCGGTTGCGACTGACATAGGCACAATCCATAGCGCTCGCGCGAGCGTGACGGTGGTCCCGACGGCCAGGGCCGCGGCGCCATACTTGGCGGAGGCTCCCACCACGGAGCTAGTATCGTGAATGGCTAGCGCGGCCCACAGTCCAAACTGGCTCTGCGAAAGCTTCAGCCAAAGTCCAATCGCCGGAAACGTCAGCAAGGCCACGGAGTTCAGCACGAAAATCGTTCCCAGCGACACCGACATCTCGTCTGCAGTAGCGCCGGTAATTGGCCCGACCGCGGCAATGGCGCTTCCCCCGCAGATCGCCGTCCCGGTGGAAATCAGAAATGCGGAGCGCCGAGGCACTGCCATCAGTTTGCCCAGCAACATTCCCAGGGCCATGGCAAACGTAATGCTCATTGCGGTATAGAGAAAGCCGCTTTTCCCCGCCTTAAGGACTTCCTGCAGGTTCATTCCAAACCCCAGGCAAACTACGGCGGCCTGGAGTAGAAACTTTGACGTGCGCTGGGATTGGCCGGGATAAGGGTGGCTGGCAATCGCGCCGAAGACGAGGCCGGCCAGCAGGGCCAGCGGTGGCGATGCCCACGGTGTGAGGCAAAAAATCAGTCCAACAATGAACAGGATCTTTGAACTCATCGACCTAGCGGAACGGCAACTACAGGTGCGTCGATCGCCACCCCGGCGGTGACGTTACCAAACTCGAGCAATAAAATGGGCCCGATGCCAAGGAGCGGTGACGATTTCCTTGGCTCCGAGCCCATTCGATCCTGAAATGGATCGGAGGTGATACTGTTATGTTACTCCCGGACGTGCAAAAGTCAAGAATAAATCTCGATAAGCTACTGAATTTTCAGTAGTTGTACGCTGTCTGGAAATTGCTTCAAGTATCTGAAAACAGTAGGGATGATATCGTCGCCAAGGTGGTGGGCGCGCAAAACGTACCCTGCGCACGAACTTCCATGTCCGATGAGTCGGATCAGACTCTGCTGCTGTCATAGGTGCAAACAGATGCACATGTCCCGTCTGCGACCGCTGCTGGTTTCCGTTCTCCTCTTGCTTTCGATTCCGGAATTCCTCGCCGCTCATGGTGCCCCGCTGCCATCGCAGTCCGCTTCTGAGTTCGCGTCAACGGCCACCCAGCCCCTGTTGCAGTATTCTTTGCCACCGGACAAGCTCGCCCGGGCCTACGCACTTTACCTGCTCGACGGCACCCTATATTTCGTCACCACGGTCTGGGGGCTGCTGGTTCTCTGGCTGATGTTGCGGACGCGGTTTGGCGAGCGTCTGGGCGACCTGGCCCAGCGCACGTCGCGCCACCGCCTTGTACAAGCCGTCATTGTGATGTCGCTGTTCGTGCTGGCTATGGAACTCACGCAGCTTCCGTTCGCTCTCTACGAGCACCATATCGGCCTCAAGTATGGGCTCTCCGTACAGCATTGGGCATCGTGGTTCGGCGATTGGGGTAAGGGCCTGCTGCTCGGCTGCCTCTTCGCCAGCGCTCTGGGTTCGATTCTCTATCGCATGCTGCGCCTCAGTCCCAGGCGATGGTGGCTGTACTTCTGGTTGGCCCTCATTCCCATCGTCGTGTTCGTTGTCTTCATCACGCCGATTTGGATTGAACCGATGTTCAACACCTTCGAGCCGCTCACCGATCACCACAGCGATCTGGTCGCCGAAATCGAGCGCGTCGTGCACCGCGCTGGAATGGACATTCCTCCGCAGCGCATGTTCGAGATGAAGGCCAGCGAGAAGAGCACTACGCTGAATGCTTACGTCACCGGCTTCGGTGCCACCAAGCGGGTGGTGGTGTGGGATACGACCATGCAGCAGATGACGACTCCTGAAACGCTATTTGTCTTCGGACACGAGATGGGGCATTACGCCCTTGGCCACATCCCAAAGGAAGCTGCCATCGATCTGCTGCTGCTGCTGGTGCTGTTCTACGTTGGTTACCGGCTGGCGAACTGGTTGGTGGCGCGCCACGGCGCACAGTGGGGAATTCGCGGCCTTAGCGACTGGGCGTCGCTTCCGCTGCTGGTCCTGATTTTGTCGCTGATTACCTTTCTGGCTACTCCCGCCTTCAACGCCGTCTCCCGTCATTACGAGCACCAGGCCGATCAGTACGGGCTGGAGGTCGTTCACGGGTTGGTTCCCGACCCATCGCGTACTGCCGCCCAGTCGTTTCAGAAACTCGGCGAACTATCACTCGATTATCCCTACGTGAACAGGTTCTGGGAGTTCTGGGCGTGGACCCATCCCACCATTTGCGATCGTATGATTTTCGTGCAAACCTACGACCCCTGGGCCGAGGGCCAGCAGCCCGAGTTTGTGAAAAACGTGCCATAGCGAGGGGCAAATTGATTGTTACCATTCGGCTGGCATCGTTATCGGCTAGCACAGTTTCACTCCTGGTATATAGGCTGGAGCACCGCTTCAGCGGTGCAGATACAGGAGGAAGAGGCATTTGGGGCTTTAGCCACTGAGGTGAAAAAATATTACCTCAGGCGCTAAAGCGCACTCCAATCGTGGTGTCACGATACTGCACGCCTGAAAGGCGTGCTCCACCCGTCTCCTGTACGCCGGGAGTCAATCTGCTCTAAGTGCAAGAATCGGCCTCCAACATCAGCCTGCGTTCAGCCCTCACAAGGCCGGGTGACAGCGCTCACTGCACCTGCGTTCATAAGGTCCATACTGGAATCATCCGCGGCTGCCCCTTTGCCCTCCTTGGAATGATCAAGCCAGGAGAGCGAACGGAGTCCACGGCCGTTCCGATTCTAGTGGGCAGCGTCGCGTTGGAGGTGTGCTATGGCGACCGTCATCGAACCCAAAACCGAGCAAGAAACCCAGCCGCAACCAGTTTCCCAGGTCCAAAGCGAGCCCGACATTTTTGCCGCCGAACTGGCCATGGAGAACAGGTCACACAACTTCCTGCCGCTGTTGCTGGCGGCAGCATTGGTGCTGGTGGTTGGCGGCACTATCTATCACTTCGTGAAGAGCTCGCATGAGGTATTGTCCGTCTCCGAGGCCACCACAACCGTCAACGACATTTTGAGGCAAGGTTCGGCGGTTAGTCACTTCAGCACGGGTACAGTCGATCCAGACAATGGTCAGCAGGACCCCCTGTACAAGCTCCTGTCGAGAGCTGGTGTGGTCATGACCAAACCCAAGGGCGCGAATTTGCTGCTGGTCGCTATCACCGGCCCCGGCGAGAACGTGCTGAGCAACATTGAAGGCGTTCAGAAAGTCAAGAAATCCGACGACAGGACCACCTACTCCGTACCGTTGGCCGAGCGCAAGCTGGTATCGATCGATAAGGTCACTTTGCTGAAGCCACACTTGGCCAAGGTGGACTATACCTGGAAGTGGGTCCCCAACCGTCTGGGCCGCGAGTTTGATGCGTCCGGCTCGTTGGTGAAGAGCTTCACCACGTGGGAGCGTTCAATACTGATCAAGTCGTATGGGGTCGACTTTTACAGCGCAGATCCGACAAAGACCAATATTCTCTTGACGGAAAACGACGACGGCACCTGGAAGCCGTATACGGAATAGCGGTCAGCAACTAGCAATTAGAGCACTCGCAATATACAGGCAGCCGCGTGATGTCGTGTCCCACAATGTATATACCACAATGTGGGATGGAATACGCAACTGCTCTGTCCTGGCGTTCGTAATGGTTTTTACAAAACTTTCATCTTGCTTTGATGTTGACAATCCCTCAGTTCGCGTAACCTACGTTCAATTGCAAACCTGATCGGAGAGAGGGGAGATGGCCAAACAGCCGCTCCCCGTTTTTATTGGCGCTATCAGCTGTCAGCTATCGGCTCTCAGCAAATCTACTCACATGTTCGGTCCCGGTTTGGCCTGCCTCTCCAATCGCGCTCCTGACTGTTCAATCGCCGTGGATCTGACGGGGACAGCTGATGGCTGACAACTGACAACCGACAACTGGCTACTGACAACTGGCGTTTTCCCGCCCGCCGCACTACCATTCTCCTGTTATGCCAGTCCTCACAGATTCTTCTACGTCTTCCTACACTCCGGTGCGGGCGCCGCGCGGCAACCAGCTCTCCTGCAAAGGCTGGGCACAGGAAGCTGCCATGCGCATGCTGATGAACAATCTCGATCCCGATGTCGCCGAGCGTCCGCAGGACCTCGTGGTCTACGGCGGCACCGGCCGGGCTGCGCGCAATTGGGAGTGCTACCACGCCATCGTTAATTCGCTGCAGTCGCTCGACAACGACGAAACCCTGCTGGTGCAGTCTGGCAAGCCCGTTGGGATCTTCCGCACCCACGAATATGCGCCGCGCGTGCTCATCTGCAACTCCAACCTGGTGGGCCACTGGTCGAACTGGGAAAAGTTTAACGAGTTGGAGAAGCTTGGCCTCATCATGTACGGACAGATGACCGCTGGCTCTTGGATCTACATCGGCTCGCAGGGCATCATCCAGGGCACGTTCGAAACATTTTCGGCCGCCGGGCAGAAGCATCTCGGCGGCGAACTGGAAGGCAAGCTGATCGTCTCCGGTGGTATGGGTGGTATGAGTGGCGCGCAGCCGCTGGCTGCCACCATGACGGGCGCATGTTATCTCGGCATCGAAGTGGATCCCGAGCGCATCAAGAAGCGCCTTCGCACCGGCTACTGCGACCACATGGTCAACTCCCTCGACGAGGCCCTGCGCATTATCAACAACGCCGTCCGCAACAAGGAGAGCATCTCCGTCGGGCTGGTCGGCAATTGCGGCGACATCATTCCTGAGCTGGCCGAGCGCGGCGTTGTTCCCGACATCCTCACCGATCAAACCTCAGCCCACGATCCACTGAACGGCTACGTGCCCAGCGGCATGTCGCTGGAGGACGCGCTGGCGTTGCGCACGAGCGATCCCAAGGAATACACCGAGCGCTCGCTGGACACCATGGCGCGCCACGTCGAAGGCATGTTGAAGCTCCAGAAAATGGGTTCGGTCACCTTCGACTACGGCAACAACATTCGCACGTTCGCCTTCGAGCACGGGGTCAAGAACGCCTACGACTTTCCCGGATTCGTGCCGGAATACATTCGTCCGCTTTTCTGCGAAGGCCGGGGACCGTTCCGCTGGGCGGCGCTTTCGGGCGATCCCGCAGACATTCACACCACCGACGATCTGGTGCTCCAGATGTTTCCCGGCAACAAAATTCTTAGCCGCTGGATTGACCTTGCGCGCAAGCGAATCAAGTTCCAGGGACTGCCGTGCCGCATCTGCTGGCTGGGCTATGGCGAACGCGCAGAGTTCGGGCTTGCCCTCAACGATCTGGTGAAGAAGGGCAAGCTCAAGGCGCCAATCGTGATGGGCCGCGATCATCTGGACTGCGGCTCGGTCGCATCACCGTTCCGCGAGACTGAGTCGATGAAGGATGGCAGCGACGCCATCGCGGATTGGCCGCTGCTCAACGCGTTGCTGAATACCGCCAGCGGCGCGTCCTGGGTGTCGATCCACAACGGCGGCGGCGTGGGCATCGGTTATTCGCAGCACGCGGGACAGGTTACCGTCGCCGACGGCAGCGACGAGATGGCCAAACGTATCGAACGTGTGCTGACCAACGATCCCGGTATCGGGGTCGCGCGCCACGTCGACGCAGGTTACGACGAAGCCAAGACCTTCGCGAAGGAGAAGGGAATCAAGGTGCCGATGGCGAAGTAGCCATCAGCCGTCAGCATTCACCCGTACGTCATCATCCTGAGGGAAACACGATAACGCCTTGCATTCGGAAAACCTACATCACGCCACAGTTCTTCTCACCCACGCCTCCCAACTGCTGACCCTGCGGGGCGGCGATAGGGGTCCTCGTCGCTGGACGCAGATGTGCGAGCTCGCCATCATCGAAGACGGCGCTGTGCTCATTGCCGGCGAAAAGATCGCCGCGGTCGGAACGACCGACGAGATCGCGAAACACGAGCTTGCGAGGAAAGCCGACGAGATCAACTGCTCCGGCAAGGTCGTACTGCCTGGCTTTGTCGACTCCCATACTCATCCCGTTTTCACCGCTCCACGCCTGATTGATTTTGAGAAGCGCATCGCCGGCGCCAGCTACGAAGAGATTGCCGCGTCTGGCGGAGGCATACGCGCCAGCTTGCGCGGAGTTCGCGAATCGTCGAAAGAGACGTTGGCGGCCCACGTCCTCCACGCTCTCGAAGACATGGCCGCTCAAGGCACGACCACTGTGGAAGCGAAGTCTGGCTACGGTCTGAGCTTCGAAGCCGAAATCAAGTCACTAGAGGCGATTCGCGAGGCTTCAAGCCAATGGCCGGGAACAGTCGTCGCGACGCTGTTGGCCGCCCACGTGTTCCCGCCAGAGTATCGGGAAAATCATGATGAGTATGTGCGCCTCATCTGCGAGGAGATGATTCCCGCGGTGTCAAAGCGCAAGCTCGCGGAATTCGTCGATGTCTTCTGTGAGCGCGGCGCCTTCAATATGCAACGGTCGGAGCGCATCCTGCGCGCGGCCGTCGATCACCGGCTCGGAGTGCGCGCGCATGTCTGCCAGCTTAGCTTGACAAATCTTGCGCCGCTGATCGGGCTTCATCCCGCGTCACTCGATCACATGGATGTCGTCACCGACGACGATATTTCTCTGCTAGCGAAGGTCGATACAGTTGCGACGTTGCTTCCCGCAGCGAACTACTTCCTCGGTCTTAGATCCTTCCCGCCCGCGCGCAAACTGATCGACTCCGGTGTCGCCGTAGCGCTTGCTACGGACTACAACCCCGGCACGGCGCCCACGCCGTCAATGCCGTTCGTACTGTCGGCGGCCTGTACTCACATGAAGATGTCGCCCGCCGAGGCGATCACTGCCGCCACCTACAACGGCGCGTGCGCGCTTCATTTGCAGTCGCGCAAGGGGAGCCTTGAGCCCGGCAAAGACGCCGAC
>JBEKTC010000137.1:0-10880 GCA_049516475.1 Candidatus Korobacteraceae bacterium
CGGTGCACTTCAGCTAGCGTCTGAAAACGGGGCCTTTAACAATGACTCGATTAACTATACATACGATGCTCTTGGGCGGTTGAGTACCCGCACTATCGCTGGAGGTAATGAGGGATTCACTTATGACGCTATCAGCCGCCTAACCTCCCATTCAACAGGCCTCGGCACCTTCAGTTACGGTTACCTGGGAGAGACCAAGCAAGTGACGTCACGAAGCGTCACCAACGGCGGCACTCACATATCCACCGGCTGGACTTACGACACCAACAACAACGACCGCAGGTTGATCCATATCACCAACAGTGGCGAAACCCGCAGCTATTCGCTTAACTACCTCATTCCAGGTGGCGGGGGAGCTAACAATCCCTACGATATTCAAGGATTGTCCGCTGTATCGTCCTCGCCTTTGCATCCATTGTCGCCTCTGATATATAAGTTCGGGTACGACCTCAGCGACCGCTTGCTTGTTGCCATTACCCCGTCTCTGCAATCTCCTTATAACTATCAGTATGCCTACGATCTGCTTGACAACGCCACCTCCATCACTGACGGTCAGAACCATACTCAAGCGACCTACAACAACCTGAATGAGATCAGCACATGGGGCAGCAACAACTACTTCTACGACCTCAACGGCAACACGCAGAGCGGCGACGGTACCCATACCTACAAATGGGATGCCGAGAACCGACTGGTGGAGATCGATTATGTCGGCAGCAACCAGAAGAGTCAGTTCGCCTATGACGGACTCGGGCGTAGAACAGTTGGGATCGAGACAGACTCTGGGGGCGGGATGACTACCAACCGGTTTCTATGGTGCGAAGATGGCCGCGTGTGCCAGACACGCGACAGCGCCGACAATGTGGGCCGCCGCATCATGGTGGAAGGGGAACTTAATGTCACTACCGGGCGAAAGCTGATCTTCATGCCCGACCAGTTAGGCTCTGCCAGGGACGTGCTGGATGGCACGACTGGCGGACTCGTCGAAGCCTTTGACTTTACGCCTTACGGCAGTATTGCCCGCAGTTATGGCAGCAGCGGCAACATTCGCTACCTCTACGCGGGGCTCTTCTTATACCCAACGAACCCCCTCAATTTCGCCACATACCGCCAACTGGACGGCGTCACCGGCCGGTTCCTCAATAGAGACCCCATCCGGGAGTATGGCGGCATCAATCTTTACGACTATACTTTCAGCAATCCCATCAATCGAATCGACCCGCTTGGTCTTTGCCAGGATAACGGACCGAATCCATACAATCCTTTCTCCTGCTTAGGTGATCCCAATGTAGTTGCGCTTAGCGCGCAAGTCACAGGCGACGCCATTGGGGTTGTTCCAGGTGAAGGGAATGTCTATCGCGCCCTTCAAGTTGGCGCCGGAGTTTATAGTTCCGTCGTTGGGGTTGGTGCTCCAGTCGTTGGGGGTGGTGTTCCAAATAGTGCTAGTGGCCTTGTTGGCGCGGGTCTTTCTTCCTTCGGCTTTGGGGCATCAGCAGCGGAAGGGGTCGCGATATGGAATGCTGCTGAGGCGGTTCCGGGTCTTGGCAATGTCATTTCTGCATTCGCCTTGGGCTACGACGCACATGCTCTGTTGAATGCTTATCAAGCTTGCCTGGGTGGACAATGACGACGGACGCCTAGAGGGAGTTACTATATGTTTCGCACCACCAGCAGAAGCTTAGCTATTTCCCCGATCCTATTTCTGTTGATTGTTATTGCGACCAATGTAGCCGTTGCACAGGTTGACGGCACGAACATTCCCGCCTCGCCGCGTCGCAAGGTGATCATGTCCATGGTGTTGGACCGTTCAGGTTCCATGACCTCGGATGGTGGAGCACCGGCAATACAGTCGGCCGTGCCGACCTTCATCAATCTATTCAATGATTCGTTTGACGAAGTTGCGCTGCTCAGCTTCTCTTCCAACGCGCGAATAGATGTTCGCATCGGTCACAACTTCATGGTGCCGATTGATAATGCAGTCGCATCCATGCAGTTCGCCGGCGGCACATTTGGCACGGGAGCTGGTACCCAGCCCATTCTGAGCCCTACCATAGGCGCCCCAATGTCCCTCGCGGATTTGCAAAACAACAGTGTTGTCATAAACCCCGGGCAGAAAGTATCCAAGGTTATGGTGTACTTCACGGACGGATTGATGAACACCGTGCAGGACAACTTCTATTGCGGAACCTCGGCCCCGAACGTGCTTATCAATTACGGAGGGTATGATACAGGGACTACGGTAGGTTTCTTCGATCCCACCTGCAGCCCGAACTCATCCAACGGCTGCACGAATGAGTCGGGCCATGAGAGCCAGTGGGGCTCTTGCAATAGCGGTTGCCCGAACGGCTTTCCATACGATCCCGACGGCGACGTTTGCAAGAATAGTCAAGGACAGCCCGTGACCACATTTCTTTCTCAGCAAACGGGACAACAAACAGCGTTTTCGAGAGCCAATGTCACGGCCGAAAGCAAGTATCGTGCCATTTATACTGCCAATGCCATGCGTACCGAGACCCCTGTTCCCACATATATCTACACGATTGGGCTGGGCAGCAGCATGTCTCTGACGACCCAAGCCTTTCTGGCACAACTGGCAAACGACCCTCGGTATCCGACTTACATTCCAAGCCAACCAGCTGGAGAGTTGTTTTATATACCGAACTGTCCCTCGCCGACCTGCACCGCTGAACTAACTGCGGCTTTCGAGGCTATTGCCTCCAGGCTTCTCCCCAGATGAGACTAGGAATGGTTTGCTTTTTAAGTCGAAAGGGGAAATTCTAGCAGTCACCACAAATGCACGCTACCGCAGCTTTGCGTATTCGGCTTTGGCTTGTTTGTAGATGGGAATGTCCGGGTCGGCGTCCTTCCAAAGGGCAAAGAAGTCCTGGTAAGCTGTCTCCGCCTTGGCCGTGTCGCCGCTGAGCGCATAAGCGCGTGCTAGCCCGAGATGGGCCAACGCCCCGATCGGTTCGTTTATCACTACACCGGGGTGGTTGAGAATCTTTCGAAACTCTGCGGCTGAGGCTACACCCTGATGTGCCGCCAAGTAGGCTTCCGCTCGCATGTAAACGGGGTAAAGCATAAAACTCGCGCTTCCCTGAATAGTGCCGAGTTCGTATGCTGTAGCTGGTGCGAGAGCCTCGATGGCTTTCTTTGGGCTGCCGCTCCGCAGAGCAATCTCCGCTCGGATCGTAGGGAGATAGTTGAACTGTACAATCGTGTTTTCAGGGAAGCGCTTATTCAGGTCATCCGCTATGCGTTTTGCTTCTGCGACGTCGCCTGATAGCGCGAGCGCAACCGCAGATATGGCCGCAGCATCCCTGCTGGTGGATAGCTTTAGGGCCGCTCGAGCCTCCGCTTTAGCGATCTCGACGTTGCCGACAAAGGCTTCGCGCACAGCGGCTTCCGCCTTATAAGCTGCGGCGGCCTCTTTCTCCTTTGCACGCTCGGCGGAGTCGACGGCCTCGGCTGTTAGCTCTCGTGCTTTGGAGAATTGGCCAACGTAAGCCGCGGAATCGGACGCGATATCAAGGACCTGGTCCTCCCATCCCGGCTTACCCATCAATGCCGCTTTTTCCCGCTGCATACCGTCCGCATCATTCTGCAGGAATTCGGTCCAGTAAAGAATAAGGTGCATTGCTGGGGGATCGAGATGATGTGCTGTCGCTTCTTGAGCTGTCGCGTGGACTTCATCAAGACGATCAAGATACATGTACCCGGCAGCCAGATTTGAATATGACAATGGGCTTCGCGGGTAAGCGTCTACTACTTTCTTATACAGAGCCAGGGCGTCGCCGTAGTCCCCCAAAATGGTGTCATCATTCGCCAAGTTAGTAGGAGGCCCAAGATTGTTTGGATATACCCTCATCCACAACCGAAAAGCTTCGCGAGCGGCCTCCGTGTTGCCAGTTACGTTATCGGCATAGAATGTCTCAATTGCTAATCTCTCCCGCTCGCTCACCCGGTCTCGCAGATCATAAGCTTTGCGCAAGTATTGGCTTCCGCGATCACTGAGTCCAATAATGCTGTAATTAACCCCCAGAGCCATATATGCGATGGCGAAATTGGGATCCAAGGCAATGGCCCGCTGGCACAGCGCGATCGCCGCCCGATAGTCACCAGCGTCATTAGCCCCCGCGGCATCGCTGTAGGCTTTTAGTGCCTCGAGCGAGGATGTAGTTACGTTCTGAAGTGGGACGCTGTGTTCCTGAACGGAAACCAGCGATTCTCCCAGAGCAAGGCGAATTGTCGCAACACTATTGCCCAGTGTTGAAAGTACTTTCTCCTTGCTATCCACGCTGAACTGTTCAACTGCAAGCTCTTCGCCTGTGTGGCAGTTCACTGCTTTTAAGCCCACAATGTAGTCCTTTCCTAACATTGCGATGCTGCCTTCCAAAGTCGCAGCGCTGCCGGTGCGAACGCACACCTCCCTCGCCAGTTCGGGAGTCAATCTTCCTTTCCTGGGCTGACCCATCAGACCCTTTGTTTCCGCGATCTGGCCGTCGGAGAGCAATTCCAGAAATGGAGACTGGTCCAGATCCTTGGAAGTACCTAGGCGCAAAGTGTCATCAAAAACGCTGTCACCTGTCTTGTTGTCGAAATCTGCCAGTACAATCTTGCCTCTAACCGGTATCGCCTCTGCCTTGTGCGCACGCCACCGCCAGTAAAGACCGCCACCGATAAGTGCGACCAGCAGCAATGCTGATGCGAAGATCATCTGAGCCGGCTTCCTACGGATTGTTGCGGTGTCGTCGCCGGACCTCGGTTTGGGGACCGTCGGTGGTTGAGCCACGTCGCTGGCGAGCCGCCGTAATTCCGCTTGCATCTCGGCGGCACTCGGGTAACGGAGATTTCGATCCTTCTCCAGCGCACGGTTGATGATCGCCTCAAGTTCGGAAGGCAAGGCGGAGTTTAAGACGCGGGGTGTGACCGGAGTTTGGTGCAGTACGACATCGAAAAGGAGAGCAGGTGTCTCACCCCGGAATGGCGCAGCGCCGGTTGCCATCTGGTACAGGACGACGCCAAGCGAAAACAGGTCGGTACGTGCGTCCAGTCGCTCGCCCAGAATATGTTCCGGAGACATGTAGGCGGCCGTACCGATGGCTATTCCCGTTGGGCCGTGCTTAAAGACGGCCGGCACCGAAGGATCCGTGGACGGAGTTACATCTCGATGGTCATCCCGTACCTCGTTGGTATCGCTCTGAACCAGCTTGGCTAACCCAAAGTCGAGAATCTTAACCACGCCATTCGTAGTGATGAAGATGTTTGCCGGCTTTATGTCCCGATGAATGATGCCTTTTTCGTGCGCCGCCTTAAGTCCCTCACACACCTGGATCGCGATATCGAGGAGCTTCTCGACCGGAGCCGGAGTTGCTTCTCCCGCGGCTCCCGATACATCCAAGGCCAATGAGTCTCTAAGATTGTGGCCGGTCAAGAGCTCCATAGCAATGAAGGGCTGTCCGCCGTGTTTCCCAAGTTCGTAAATTGAGCAAATGTTGGGATGGTTTAGCGATGAAGCCAGGCATGCTTCCTGCTCCAGTCCTAGCAGAGCCCGGGCATCAGCATCGAATTCCTCCGGCAGGAACTTGAGCGCAACGGTGCGACCTAAGTACAGATCTTCCGCTTTATAGATAACGCCCATGCCACCCCTGGCAACCACCTCTACTACGCGGTAGTGGGAGACCTCCTCGCCGACTAAGCCGCCCCGTTTAAAGCTCAGCCTCCTTCCTGTCCGATCTGCATCGATCTTGACCTCACCATTATCGGGCGATGGAACCCACTGCACGGGAACCATCAGGCGATACCCCCGTCGCGCGACGGTTTCGATGTATTTCGGATCTTCCGGAGAATCGTTCAGGATGCGCCGCAGCCTCTTAATGGCGGCGTTAATACCAAGGTCGAACTCCACGACCGTGTCATTGGGCCACAGTTGTTTTTGCAGATCTTCGCGGGTTACTACTTCGCCGGCTCGCTGAAGGAGTGCCAGCAAAAGACGGAACGACTGTTCCTGCAGAAGGATTGTCTTGTCTTGGTGGCGCAGCTCTCCGGCCTTGACATCGAGTTCGAAGACTCCAAAACGAATGCGACCAGAGACTGTTTGCTTCATGGCGCGAGGGTTTGTGCGCCCAGAGTCTACTACTAATCGCTTCGGAGTGACTAGAGATTCGTTCGGCAAGCCGTAAATCCGTCGCTTCATGAAGGCTAACTCACGTGGAATGGGTCGATTTGTGTCACTCACAGGTCACGCGCGAGTCAGCAGGGCCTCCATTACTCATAGGCAGGATCTTGAACGGGAGCAGTGTTCATGAGGAGCCTCCCCTTTCGCCGATGTCGGTGGAGTGAATGCTCAGAGGACGGGCTTAATTCCCTTATTAAGGTGCTCTGAATTCCCTGATATGCCTCTGATAATTCCCTGTTCGATCTAAGGAGAAGCGCCCGTTGGGACCGGAAGCTATCCAGAATGAGGCATTTACCGCGGTAGCAGATGGGATCAGGCGGTCCGAATGCATGAAAGTCCCGGTATTTTTCCCTGTTAGCAGGGAATTCTCGCGGAGATGGGTTCGCATATGACTGCGTCCTCCGCCACGCAGTCTCAACTGCGAGAGATTCTGCTGTATTGCCCTTGAAACATGTCTTGCATACCGCGTGAGAAGGCGTATGTAAGAGCCGACAGATGGTTTTCCGTGCCCATGTATTACTTATAGCGTTGACCTGTCGCAGGGTCGAAGACGGCGTTGCGCAGGAATTGTTCCGTGGACCAGGGGGGCGCGTCTCCTCCGAGATACTGATGGAACCACTCGAGGTGTGCGGTGTAATACAGAGCCATTTCATACCAACTGGGCCAGTGGCCGGCGTTGGAATAGATGATTAGCCTGGAAGGGACATTCATTTTTTGCAGCGCGGTAAACATCTGAAGTGACTGGGTGTAGGGGATGCGATAGTCGCGCTCCCCGGAGATCACGAGGCAGGGCGTTTTAAAGTTCTTCACGAAGTAGGAGGGAGAGAACTTTTCGTATTGGTCGGAATTCCACGGCTGGCCCTTGAAGTCCCACTCGGGATACCACAACTCTTCGGTTGCGCCGTAAAAGGAACGCACGTCGAAAAGGCCCATCATGGTGGCGATCGCCTTGAAGCGGTTGGTGTGGCCTTCGAACCAGTCCATCATGTAGCCGCCGGCGGACCAGCCCATGGCCCCGATGCGGTCGGGATCGACGTAAGGAAGCTTGCTCAGTTCGTCGGTAACCTTCATCAGGTCTTCAAAGAATTTGCCCCCGTAGTCTCCAGAAATCTCAGCCGTGAAGTCTTGGCCATAGCCGGTAGACCCATGTGGATTAGCGAACGCGACGACGTAGCCGGAGCCGGGATAAACCTGCCAGTCACCGCGAAAAGCATCCTGCCACTGCATCTGCGGCCCGCCATGCACGTTGAGGATGAGCGGATATTTCCTGGACGGGTCGAAGTTGTGGGGCTTAACAATGAATACTTCGATCTTCGCTCCGTCGGCTCTTTTCACCCAGATTCGCTCGGCCGGACGGATGTCCACCTCATTGGCGACTTCGTCGTTGAAGTGAGAGAGGCGTTGTGGCTTCGAGGACTTTTCGTCGGCCAAGTCCACCGCATAAATTTCGGCTGGCTCGCCGACGGAACGGTCGGTATAGATGATGCGGCGGTTGTCAGGGGAGAGTTCGAAGGAGTCGATCGTCCTGTCCACCAAAATTTGCTGAATAGAGCCAGAGTCGAGAGTCACACGGAAGATGGGATTATCGCCTTCGACAGGGGCGCTGAAGTAGAGAGATTTCGAGTCTGCGGCCCATTGGAAGCTGTCTACCCAGTTGTGGAACGACTCGGTGAGCACGCGTGATGCGCCAGTGGAGCGGTCGTAGATGGCCAGGCGAAAGAGGTCGGATTCATAGCCGGGCTGCTTTTGCAGTTGATAGGCAATGTATTTTCCGTCCGGCGAGTATTTCGGATGGCCGTCGAAAGCAGGATTCGAAGCGGTGATGTTACGCGGCGGCTGATTGCCCGAGAGCGGGACGATCCACACGTCGCTATTGGTGGACGAAGCGAGGTCGCGGTCGTGATTAGAGTCGAAGGCGAGTTCCGTGCTATCCGGGGAGAAATCGTAGCGCAAGGATCCTCCCAGCTGGAAGGGAGGGGAATCGAAGTCACCGGGCGTCAGGTCGCGCACGGCGCTGGTGGACACGTCGGCAAGCAGGACGTGTGTGCGCTTGCCGTCTTTCCATTGCGTCCAGTGACGATAGAGCAGCGCGTCGGCCATATGGGCTTGCAGCGGACCCTTGCTCCAGCGCTCGTCGATCTTTTTGTTGCAAGCATCGTCGGCACCGCATTCCGGATAGACGTCGCTCGGAAACGCGATCCATTTGCCATCCGGAGACCAGAGCGGGTCAGAAACCCCTGTGGAAATTTTGGTGAGTTGCCGCGCTTCGCCACCGCTGGTGGAGATGAGGTAGAAGTTGTCGTCGCCATCGCGAGAACTGATGAAGGCGATCCACTTGCCATCCGGTGAGAAGATGGGCGACGATTCACTCTTGTCGCCAAACGTAAACTGGTGCGCGTTCTTGCCATCGGCGTCCATCAGCCAGATGTGCCTTATGCGCTTGGCTTTCGCCAGGTCGTCCGTGCGCAGGGTGAACACGACGGTTTTGCCGTCGGGAGATACGTGTAAATCTTCTATTCCGCGAATGCGGTAAAGGTCCTCGATGGTGAAGGCGCGTTTGGCGGCACTGCTGGGGATGGCCAGCAGCAAAAGCCAGACTACGACCGGGAAAAGTCTCTTGTGCATGAAGCCCCTCGTCTTGATCAGAGTATCGCAACTGCAAGGGCAAGGGAACGGTATGTTCGTCCTGCGACTGGGCTCATCGCTGCAAAGACCCAGCCTGCTTCAGGACGCGGACAACAAGCACAGACCGCCGTTACAAAATCCGAACAATTCGTTCTTGGCGATTTGTAAGGTACTGACGATAAAAGCAGTTATATGGTGCGAAAGGGGGGACTCGAACCCCCACGGTTTTACCCGCCAGATCCTAAGTCTGGTGCGTCTGCCAATTCCGCCACTTTCGCAATCTGGAGCTTCGGGCTCTGGTACAACGGGCATTGTAGCTGAATTGTAGCGCGATCTGTTGCCACTATTGCGGAGGAGCGCCTCGCGGGCGGCCATTTCTCGCGGTAGGCAGTAGGCGGTCGCGCGGAACCTTTACTCAATGCGTAATGCCTGTACCGGTTCAATCGAAGCCGCCCGTCGTGCCGGGACCAATCCCGCGATGAAGGCGCAGAATGCCAACGCAGCAATCGCCCCGCCAAGAATCGCTGGATTGAAGGCGCCGATGCCGTAGAGCTTGCTCGCCATCAGCCGTCCGGTAAGGATCGCCAGCGGGACACCGATGATCAGGCCCAGTCCGACCTGCCAAAAGGCGCCGCGCAGCACCATTGCGACAATATCTTTGCGGTCGGCGCCCACCGCCATGCGAATGCCGATCTCGCTGGTGCGGCGCTCGATGTTGTAAGCCGTGACGCCATAAAGCCCAATCGACGCCAGCAGTAATGCAAGCAGGCTGAACAGCTCAGTCAGGCGCGCGATGACCCTTTCCTGGTTGAATACTCGAACCACCTGCTCGCCAAAGGTGTGCATCTCGATGATGCTCAAATTGGGGTCGATGCCGGCCAGCACCCGCCGCACCTGGGGGCCGATGTCTTGCGCCGGTCCTGCGAACTGGATCTCGATCCTGCCAGGATATTCCGACTGCGACATCATGCGCCGATAGTTAGGCTCCACGAAGCTGGCATTCTGAAAATAGGGAAGGAAGAACATCGGATTCTGCTTGTATTGCGTGTCGGTCGGATCGCGATACTGCGTGTCTTTGACCACGCCCACAATTTCATAATCTCCGCTATGACCCGGCCGATCGAATCCGAAGTGTTGGCCGATGGGATCTTCCTTGGGAAAGTACTTGCGTACAAAGCTCTCATCCACAACCGCGACCCGCTGCGACGTGGCCGTGTCCGCTTCCCCGATGGCGCGGCCGCGCAGAACCGGAGTGCCGATAATCCTGAAGTAATCGGGGCTGACGCGGAGCCATCCCGCATCCCAGTCCTGCGTGGCTTCGGGCGGACGGCCCTGGATCGCGATGGTGTCGCCCCAACTGTCTCCATCCTGCGGGCTGTACATGGAGTAACTGACATCGAGCACGCCGGGAATCTGCCGCAGCCGGTCGCGCAGTTGCTGACTGAGGCCCGGCAGCCGCTCCTCCGTATATCCGGCCGTCAGCGGGTCGATCATCGCGATCATGCGTCCGCTGGTGTTAAAGCCGAAGTTCATGTGCTCCAGATAGCGGAGGCTTGCGGTCACCAGGCCGGCCATGGCGAGCAAAACCAGCGATAAGGCAGCTTGTGCAATGACCAGCGATTTTTGCGGCATGGCAGAACGATCGCGGGTGGAGCGGTTGGCGCCGCGCAGAGCTTCGGCGGGATCGGAGTGCGATGAGATCCACGCCGGAGCCACGCCAAAGATAACTCCAGTGACCAGAGACAGCCCGAAGGCGAAGGCCAGAATTGGGGGTGAAGGCGAAGTTTCGATGGGCACGAAATTTGCGCCGCGGAAGGCGATCAGCAGAATGGCGCGAGTACCGAAGTAAGCCAGCGCTAGCCCGCCTGCTCCGCCAAGACATGCCAGCACAATGCTCTCCGTAAGCAGGTTGCGAATGAGGCGGCCGCGCGTAGCTCCGAGCGCAAGCTGAACGGCAGTTTGCTGGCGTCTCGCCGTACCGCGGGCCAGCAGCAAATTTGCCAGATTAGCGCAGGCGATCAATAGCACCAGCGCGGACGCGGCCGTCAGCAGGTAGAGGCCGGCCCTCGCCCGGTCC
>JBEKTC010000138.1:0-10854 GCA_049516475.1 Candidatus Korobacteraceae bacterium
CATCAGCGACATGATGTTGACCGTCGTGCCCGTCATCAGCAGGAACAGGATCACGCCCGTGAATCCCGGTGGCACGGCCAGCAGGATCACGAAGGGGTCGCTGAAGGAGGCAAACTGCGCCATCAGGATCAGGTACACCAGCACGATCGAGAGCAACAATCCGATGGCGAAGCTTTTGAACGAGTCATGCATGGCAACCACCGATCCGTGCAAGTGCACGCGCGTGTTCGGGGGCAGCGTTGTATGGTCGATGAGCTTTTGCACCTGTTTCGACAGAGCGCCCAGATCTTCGCCCTTCGGTGAAACGTACAGATCGATGACGCGCAACAACTGATAGTGGTCAACCTCGGTGGGAGTGTCGATCATTTTGATGTCGGCCACGTTTTCCAGCATCGTGGTTTCGGCGTTGTTCTTAGCGTGCAACGGGATCTGCTTGAAGTCCTCCATGGTCATCTTGCCAATCTGGTTGGGCGTGTACTGTACGGTCAGAAAGTAGTTATTGCCCGTCTTCGGATCGATCCAGTAGCCCGGCGCAATCATGCCGTTGGAGGTAAGCGCAGTCACCACATTGTCCACAACGTCCTGAGCATTGAGGCCGAGGCGCGCCGCCATTTCACGACGGACATCGAGCTGGATGCCAGGGTAGTCGAGGTCCTGTGGAATCAGGACATCGCTCACGTCCTTCATTCCTCGAAGTTTCTGCGCCATCTCCGTGGCTATGTCATACGCTTCATGCTGATTATTTCCGGTGACCTGAATATCGATAGGCGCCGGCATACCTTGATTCACCACAGAATCGACCAGTCCACCGGTCTGGAAAAAGGTAGAAAGCTCCGGTAGATCGCTGGCCAGCTTCCGCCGCACGCGATTGATGTAAACAAAGCTGCTGGTTTTGTGCTCCTTCTGCAGCTGTACCTGCACAAACGCCGTATGCATGGCCGAGTTCGCCGTATAGATGGCGGACAAATCCGCATTGACTCCAATGTTGGACACGATCATACGCAGCTCATCCGCGGGGACAACCTGGCGGATGTCATCCTCCACGCGCGCCATGTAGTCATTGGTCAACTCGATGCGCGTGCCGCTTGGCGCTTTCACATTGATAACGAACTGACCGGGATCAGTACGGGGGAAAAAGGCAACTCCGAGAAGCGGCGCTAAGGCCAGGCTGAGCACGAATACACCCATAATGACCGCGACCGTCATCTTGGGGCGGCCCAGCGCTTTGTCGAGAAACTCGTCGTACTTGGCCAGCACGTAGTCGTACCCGCGATTGAACGGTCCCAGGAGATGTTCCAGCAGGCCGCCCTCGCGTTCGCCTTCGGCTTCACTGCCGTGTTCCGACTTGATGAAGAGCGAGCAGAACAGAGGCACAACCGACATCGCCACCAGGTACGACGCTGCCAAAGCCAGTACTACGCCCAGCGCCAGGGCTGTGAACAGATACTTGCTCACGCCGCTGAGGAAGACTACCGGGAAGAACACAATCGCCGTGGTGAAGGTCGCCGCCAGAACGGCTAACTGCACCTCCTTGCCGCCCTGCTCGGCCGCGGTGCGAGCATCTTCGCCGGCCTCCAGATGGCGGAAGATGTTCTCCAGCACTACTACGGAGTTGTCGATAAGTCGAGAGAGGACGAGGGCAAGACCGCCCAGGACCATCGTGTTGATCGAGCTGCCGAAAGCATTTAACAGAAGAAACGCCGCCAGACAGGAGATGGGAATGGAGAGCAGGACGGAAATTGTTCCTCGCAGAGAGCCGAGGAACACCAGGATCATGATGGCCGTCAGCCCCAGCCCCATACCGCCTTCGCGCAGCACGTTGGTGACCGCGATTTTGACGTATTGCGATTGATCGAAGACCACCGATGCCACCAGACGCTTGGGCACATCCAGCAGGTTATTCACCCGGTCCCTGACACCATTCACAATCTGGATGGTGTTGCTGTTTCCCCCTTGCCGCAGAATCGGCAGATACACCGACTTCTGGCCGTCCACGCGAACGATGTTGTACTGGATTGCCGAAGAATCTTCGGCGTGCCCGATATCGCCGAAGCGCAGCACTCCGTTGCCGATCGCCTTCAGCGGAACGTCGTTCATTTCCCGCACGTTGGGCAACTGGCTGTTGCTGTAAATGTTGTAGTCGAAGGGGCCGATGCGAACATCACCGGCAGGAAGAATCGAATTCGCCTTGTTGATGTCCTCGACTACATCCATGGGGCTGAGTTGCGCCGCCTCTAGCTTCACCGGATCGACGTAAAACTGGATCTGCCGGTACTTGCCGCCGAAGGGCTGCGGCACGGAGGCACCGGGCACGTTCGCAATCTGGTTGCGAACGTTGAACTGCCCTTGGTCGTGCAACTGCGTTTCCGTCAGTCCCTCGCCCTTCAGCGTTACCAGGCACACGGGCATGCTCGACGCGTCAAACTTCAGCACCACCGGCGGCAGCGTGCCCTGCGGCAACCTTCGCAGATCAGCCATTGCCAGATTGGCGATCTCGCTGACGGCGGCATCCGGATCGGTGCCCGGCTGAAAGTAAACCTTGATTAAGCTAACGCCGGTCAGCGATCGCGACTGGATGTGATCGATGTTGCTGCCCAAGGTGAAGAAGCGCTCAAAGGTATCGGTGATGTCCGCTTCGATTTGCTGCGGCGGCATTCCGCTGTAGAAGGT
Source organism: Candidatus Korobacteraceae bacterium (assembly GCA_049516475.1). Classification (GTDB taxonomy): domain Bacteria; phylum Acidobacteriota; class Terriglobia; order Terriglobales; family Acidobacteriaceae; genus Bog-257. The sequence goes on from JBEKTC010000138.1 coordinate 2,671, forward strand.
GGCAACCACGACCACGGGAATGTCGATCTGCGGGAACAAATCCACCGGCATGCGCGCCACGGTGGTCACGCCCACCACAATGATCCCGAGGCACAGCATCAGGATGAAGAACGGATATTTGATCGCAAAGCTTGTCATGCCAGCTACTCCGTCCCCTTGTTGCTGGGGCCTGAATCGAAGGCGCCAGCTTTTGGGCGCACCACTTCGCCGGGCTGATAGCTGCCCAGGTTACCCACAATGACTCTCTCGCCTTCCGTGAGTCCCGCCAAAATCTCTACGTTGTCAGAGCTCTCCACTCCCACTTGCACTTCGCGCGACTGCACCCGGTTGTTTGCGTCCAGTACTAGCACGCTGGTTTTGTTGTCTCCGCGCCGGATGGCCTCGACAGGAACGGTGAGGATATTGGGACGGCTGTTGGCACTCAACTGGACATCGGCATACATTCCAGGCTGGAGATGATAGTTGGGATTGGGAACGTCGATCTCGACCTGCATAGTTCGAGTCGAGGGATCCAGCGCGTCGGTGAAGCGTGTGACCTTGCCGGTGAAATGTTCGCCAGTCGCCTGCACGTGAACATCAGCGGAATCGCCAATGCGAACCTTCGCCGCCAGCGATTCGGGTACGGGAATGCGCAAGCGTAGCAAGTCGATCTGTGCCACCGTGACCACGGGAAGCCCGCTGGTGTTCGAGGTCCCGGCCTGTACCAGGGAACCGGTATCGGAGAAGCGCCAGGTCACCACGCCGTCATAAGGAGCAACAATCTTCGAGTAGTTGCTCAACGCGGCATAGTGCTGCTGGTCCGCCTGCGCCACCGCCAGTTGCTGCTTGGCGGCCGCCAGCGAAGACTTGGCCGCGTCCACCAGGGCCTGGGAAGCTCGGTCTTTCGCGGTTGCGTCGTCCAGTTCCTGCTGGGCAATCAATCCTGGCTGCACCTTGTCGGTATTGACCAATCGCTCGGCATTGGAGTGCAAGGCCACATTGTCGGCTTGGGCGCGCAATACCTCGCTCTGCGCCCTCTGGATCTCTTCTTCCGCGTGGTGCGTTTCAGCCTTCGCCTCATCCACCTGCGCCACTAGCTCCGGGATTTCCAGCACCGCCAGAACCTGTCCGGTGTGAACCCGGTCACCAATGTCGACGTAGATGTTCTTTATGTAGCCGGCTACTTTGGCGTGCAATTCGACATTTTGGTAGGGGCTGAACTGCCCTGCAATGGACAGCGTATTGGCAATCGTCTGCCGCTTGACCGGAGCGACCGCGGCATAGGAAACGCGCTCGGCCTCTGTGCCGCGCTCGCTTGCTTTGGACGAGCCGGCGCGCAGGCGACTTGCCACGATAACCGCGACTAGGACACACCCCGCAACGACCGCTAACACGACCAATTGTCGACGACGACGAACCTGCATGAGCTTCCTCTTTTCGACTGGCGGATTAGCCCTGTCACAGCCCAAATAAGCGAAGGTTGCGTGGCCTGATGAGAACCCAAAACCAGAAGATCAAAATATGAATGACGCCGAGGGAAAACTATGCTTGGACGGGCGGGGGCCGTAGAAATTGATGCAGGTACCAGAGAGAGAGATTGCTTGCGGGTGGAGTTCCGAAAGCGCAGTGGACACGCGGTTCCCGGTGGAAATATGGCGCGAAGAGGCAAATCACGGCCATCCAGAACAGCAGGCCACCGCTCGGGTCAACGGATGGCGCTTCCATCTTCTGCCCGCTCGTCCACATCTTGGAAGCGGTGGATGGAGTTACCTTCGCCCGCGAGCCGCCATCGTAAACCGCGGTCTTCGCGTGGAGGGCAAAAAAGAACACCAGGGCGCAGAACGCGATTGGCATCGCGCGCCACAGCTTCTTGTTTTGCATGATTCGAAGAGTCACAGCTTGTCTTGCCTGACGCGAAGATTTCGCATCCATGGACGAATCCCACTCCGCTGCCTATTATACGTGCGAAGCGGGGATTGGTGCGAAACGTGGCGGGCGAGTCCTATCGAAGATATTGGTTGTCGCACCGCCGCTGCGAACTGATTTGGCGTCGGCACGGCCTCGGTAAGCCCCAAATCCTGACCCTGCGATAGGACATCGGCTAATTGCTGGTTCTAAGAACGGATCATATGGCGACCGAACTCAGTACGATGGCGGCGCCGCTAGAGGTCGGCGTAGGGATGGTAGTTGTCATCGGGATACCAATCGCCGCGGAACAGTGCTGCCTGGCGACCAATGCTGCAGCGCTGCACATGATCGTAATCGCGGAAGGAATGGGGCTGATTGGGCGTTCCCCAGTCGCCGCCCCAAATCAAGTTGTGAGACTTGGCGAGAGCAGCCAGGAAAGAGAAATCGCCCTTCCAGGAAGGCTGACCACTAACGTCCTTCACCAGGTCGCAGGCCAAGCCGTAGTGGTGGACGCCGACGGTACGGAGTTGCGTAGCGCCCTGCTGGAACAATGCCGCCTGTCGCTCCTGACTGCGGTAGGTTTCAAAGACCATGAGAGCTATGCCGTGGGCGGCAGCATCGGCGATCACGCCTTGAATGGCGGCCCGGGTTACCGGCTCCAGCAAGGCGGGGTCGGCAATGATGTTGGTGAAGTGGAAGCGAGAGTCATTCATGATGACGTCAGTGTAGAAGTTAGGCATGGTATCTCCCTGGCTAACCGGAGTGTGAGACTAGCTACTGTGGCCTTTGGCAAGTGTCGGGAAAGCCACCCTTGACGTTCAAGTTGGAGCAGTTTTCCTGGTTAATCTGGTCCGGGATACTCGTAAGGACGGGAGGGGGATTCGCCAGACTGACCCCCCCGGTAATGAACTGCCAATACAAGATTAAGCTCTTAATGTCCTGCGTCCCCTGTTGGCCGGGTACGGCCAGCGAGGCACATGCCAACTCCGCTAACAGCCTTATCGCCTGCTGGGAAGCTTGCCCAGTTTCGCAGCCGTTCAGGTTTCCCGTAAGGCCCTCCCGTAAAATAGCGTACTGCCAGTTGCGGACGATAGCGAGTTGCGACTGAATGAGATACAACTGCAGCGGTTGAGCCGGATCAATCTGGCTGCGCGCTGTTTGAAGAATGGTATTAGCGTCGCTCAACAAAGTCATGACCTCATCGAATTGAGCGATAGTTTGCGCAGGCTTGGCGAGCTTCTGGTTAGCCTGATCGATACGGATGAGACCGGGGAGGGCCTGGAACAAGGCCAGGTCTCTGGCAGGTTGAGAGCCGGCGGGGGCATCGCTGCAGTTAGAGGAATTGTTGGCAATCTGCATGGCGGCATCGTAATCGCCTAGGCGCCACCTCGACAGGGCCTCAATCGACATAGCGGTGCAGAGGAGATTGTCCTTCTTCAAGTCGCCGCTCTTTTCAGCAATCAACTTTTGCAGAGTGGTTGCGGCCATGCGGTAGTTGGTGGCTGCCTCGGTGCTGGCCTGCACACCCTGTTCGGCGCCGAGCAGGGTGCGATCTTCTATCTGGGCGGCGCGCGAGAACTCGGCCTGCGCGTCGCGGATGGACTTCGCATTTTCCACGCACCCGCCGAGAAAGGCTGTGGCAGCCACGCAAAGGGAAATGGCGAAGCATCTTGCGGTGCTACGAAGCGTGGGTTGGTTCAAGTGTGGCCTCCAGTTGAGAAGCAAAGGTGTCAAGCGACCAAGCAGCGCCGTTAGCAATCTGCGTCAGGGTGCCCTGTAGGAACGTTGTCACCGCAGCGATGTTAGCTTGGGTGACACCGTGTTTGGTCAGTAGCTGGAAGATGGTATTCACGACCTGGGGCAGTGTGTCGTTGGCCAGCAGCAGCCACTTGGCCGCGGGATCATTTGCGGGATTGAAGAGAACTCCAATCGTAGCGTCAAGGGCGTCGTTGAGAAGCAGCTTGCCGTTGGGGTCGGCCTTGAAGAAGTCGAGGCGACTGGCACAAGCGGTGGTGACGTCCTGGAGGATGGACAAGCCGGCAGCCTTGGTAAGGTTCACGGTTCCGTTAGTCTGCAGAGCACTGAGCACCGCCTGCACGACCGTACCCATTCGAGACTGGCTTCCACCAGCCAAATCCACCAGCCAATCCGGATTGCCGACGACCTGAGAAAAGACGAAGTTGGCCAATTGCAGCGAATCCTGGGAAGTGAACTTCAACGTCCACTTGGCTCCTGCCGGCGGAGGAGCGGAGATGATGGTCAGGATTTCCTTGGCGGCGGAGGTCAATAGATTTTGCGCGGGATTGGTGGAGTCGGGGACGAGCAGGCTAAAATTCTCCGCCGTGCTGGCGAGAATGGATTGGATGAGTTGTGGCACGGCGTCCTGGTCGAGTTTGACGGAAGGATCAGCCAAGGTGGTCGCAATGGACGTAACCAGCGTTGTCAGTCCTTTATTGTCCGTGCCCAGGATTTCGGGATGCTGTCCCACTACCTTGAGCGCGGACTGCACGATACCTTGCAGCGTCTGCGGTGTCAGCAGGTCGCGAAGGTTAATTTGCGGGCCGTTGGTGAGCGAGTCCATTAGCGAGCCCGCGACGGCGCTGATAAGGGCAGCCTGGCCGGGCTGGCCGACGCCAAGATACTTGCCGGGGTTGTCGAAGACGGTTTTTGCGGTGCTGCTCAAGGCGGTTGACATCAGCATTTGAGCGAAAGATCGGATGTTGTCCTGCTGGCTGAAATCTCCACCGGCTGCGGCGATCTGTTGCTGGGCTTTGTCGTAAACCGCCGACAGGACATTGCTGACCAGGGCCTGCGAGTTGCTGCCGCCTGCGATGACGGCGGGATTGTTCTTGATGGTCTGCACCGTCGCCAGGAAGAGCTGCTGAACGATCTGGTCGGCGCCCTCGGTGGCGAAATCGATGTTGGAGGCCGTCTGCAGGAAACCACGCAGCGCCTTGCCTTCATTGGTGTCAGGCGAGACCGCTCCCGGCATGGTGGCGAGATACTGGACACCGATGTCAATGAACGTTCCCGCCAAGGCCTGCAACATGCTGGGATTGGGATTGCGCGGCCATTGGCGAATGGTCAGGGAGCTTGCGATATCGTCGCTGGTAAGAGAGGCGGGATTCTGGCCGTTGTGGTACGCGAGGTTGTTGTTCACCGACGCTTGCTGAATGATGAAGTCTTCCGTGTAAAACGCTTGGAATGAGGCTGCCTCGTCGTCGGTGAGGGAACCCGCACCTGAAGCAAACGCCTTGGAGACCAAGGCTGCTAGGACGGGATTCTTGGAGACAAAACTGTTGCCTCCGCCGGGCAGAGTGTTCGGGGGCACGCCCGGGGAGAAGAAAGTAAGGGCAGTCTGGCTGTCTATCGTAGTTGGAAAATTGGGAAGCGGCAGCATGATTGGAGCTGCGGTCGTGGCGTCAATATACGACTTCTGAAACGCCGCCCCAACTTTGATAGCCGATTGGATGGCAAAGAGAATGAGACCAACTTCATCTGTAGGCAAACCAGGCACAAAGCCTCCACGGAAGCGTCAATTTTTCAGTAAGAGAGGACCTAGTCACAGTGGCCAGCTTGGCCCACGTTCTCCCGTGGCGGACATCCGGCTACCGCGCGATAAGCTTACATTGGGTAAGCAGGAAACGTCCTGCGACTGTAAGAGTCAACTGGAAATGCTGTCAATAGCCCTGAAGTGGCGTGCCTGGGAAACTACTTGGCGCGGTTTGTGATCGTATTCATTCTTCCCAAGCGACTCTATAGGTTCATGTACTCGGGATGGTAGTCTTTCCAGATACCAGTACCGGCGGAGATTTGCCGGACGGGCATGTCTTCGGCGTGTTTGGCGGTGCGCACCCACTCCCAGGCGCGCAAAATCTCGGACTCATCGAAGTAGCGGGTCTCAGCCTGGAGCACGGCCGCGCCCGCTGTGAGCAAGGCCATGGCTTCTTCCCACCTGTCGGCGCCGACCACGGCCATGCGCGCAATGTGGTCGGTATGCTTCTGCAGGAAGCGCATCTCGTCCCAGCGCGCTTTCAGTTCCGCGCCGCGCATCTGCGACAGATCGGCGAGAATGCCGATGGGCTTGTGCTTACGCTCGCGGAGAAGGAATTCGATTTGAGGCTCGAAGCCCTTGATGTCTTCATCGGTCATCTTGCCGGTAACTTTGAATCCCATTACTCCGCCTGAACTTTCTTTAAGTCGATCGATCATCCTGTGCGCTCCTTGTTAACCAGGTTGCAGTATAACGCGTGAAAGTGGTCAAGGTTCGTCTAGCGATTGCAATCTTCCCGCGTCGGTCGAGATTAGGAGCATTTTTCGCAGGCGTTTCAAGGCGAGCTTGGCCGCGTTGTAGCCGCACATGCCATGCACTCCGCCGCCCGGAGGCGTGGAGGACGAGCAAATGTAGATGTCCCGCGTAGAGGTGGCGTAGTACCTCATTGTGGGACGAAACAGGAACTGGGATAAATTCATCAAACCGCCGCCGATGTCGCCGCCGATCAGGTTGGCATCCATGGCCTCCAACCCCGCCGGCGAAAACACTCGCCGCTGCAGAACGCAGTCGCGGAATCCCGGAGCGAAGCGTTCGATCTGCGCCTCGATGCGCGGGAGCATATCGAAGTCGGAGCCATTGGGCACATGGCAATAGGCCCAGGCAATGTGCCGGCCTTCCGGCGCGCGCGTGGGGTCGAAGAGTGTGGGCTGCGCCAGCAACACAAATGGGCGTTCGGCATGGCGCCCGTGGCGCATCGCATCTTCGGATACGACGAATTCCTCCAGCGTGCCGCCGATATGTACCGTCGCCGATCGCCGGCACTCCGTCGCCTTCCACGGCACGGGACCGGACAACGCATAGTCAACCTTGAACACGCCTGGCCCGTAGCGATAGCGCTGCAGGCGGCGTGTATAGCTTGCGGAGAATCGGTCTCCAGCGATTTGTAACAATTGTCGCGGCGTAACGTCGCACAGCGCGACGTCGTACTTGCCGATGGAGGCTATATTTTCGACGCGCGTCGAGAGCTGCACCGTTCCTCCCATGCTGGCCAGATGACCGCAGAGTGCGTTGGTGATCGACTGCGCGCCACCGCGAGGGATCGGCCATCCCACAGCGTGGGCCGTGGCGCCGAGCATGATGCCGAACGCCGAGCTAAGAGGCTCCTCCAGCGACAGAATGGAATGCGCCGCCAATCCGGCAAACAGAGCGCGGGTCCTCGGGTTGCGAAACCAGAAATGCGCAATCGCATTTGCCGAAGGAAATCCCAGCAATCCCAGCCGCGCCAGCAGAAGTGGATGTCGCGGAAATAGAGACACAGGCTTGAGAACTTCGGGAGCCAGTTGCGTCCAATGCTCCGCGAATGGCCCGAAAAGCCTGCGCCACTGCTTGCCATCCTCACCGAGCGCGGCCTCAGCCTCGCCGAGGTCGCGCTCCAGCATCACCGCCGTGCCGTCATCCAAAGGGTGAGCCAGCGGCGCCGACGGCTGAATCCATTGCAGCCCATAGTCGCTCAATGGCAGCGTTGAAAAGAATGGCGAGGCCAGCGCCATGGGATGCACGGCCGAGCCGAAGTCGTGGAGAAATCCCGGTAATGTCAAGGGAAGAGTGCGCGCGCCGCCGCCGGCTTGCGGCTCGGCTTCGAAGACGTCGACCTGCAATCCTGCTTGCGCCAGAACTATGGCCGCGGCCAGGCCGTTGGGACCTGCTCCGATAACAACGGCTCGTCGCTGTGTTGCAGGCATAATGAGATGGGCCTGATCGGGTCCGAATTATCTACAAAGAAAAAACAAAAGTCGACATCTGGCCCACGCGGTGCTTTAGATATATAACGTTCCGTCGCGTGAGACAAGTCGTGCGCACTCAGCCAGGATTGAGGAATTGGTTAGTCCGGATCTGGCAGGCGCGAAATCGAGGTTGGCATTTGACTCTCTCGGGTGGGTCAACTAGCCTCAAAATTCACTCGCGTTCGAATATGTTCGATCCAATCCGAAACGGGCGCTCCGTGATTGTTGCTATGAGATTAAGCCGTCAGTTGCTGGCCTTGGGGTTGGGAGTCGTAATTTGCGCGCCAGTATTCGGCGGCGACATGGTGAGCCCCAGCCATGCGTCCAAGGCGATGGTCGCGACGATTCAACCCGAGGCTTCCCGCGTCGGCGTCGCCGTCATGCAACAGGGCGGCAATGCAGTGGACGCTGCGGTCGCCATCGGATTTGCGTTGGCTGTTGTCTATCCCGAAGCCGGCAACATCGGCGGCGGCGGCTTTCTGCTCTTTCGCCGGCCTGACGGCGAGGTACACTTCCTGG
>JBEKTC010000139.1:0-10789 GCA_049516475.1 Candidatus Korobacteraceae bacterium
CTTCGCGTTAGTCATTGGAGCGCTCTTGCCTATAGCCCTCCGCCTGGTGAGATTGGGACCGGAGAGCTACTTGCCGGCCAGCATCTTCCTGCTGCTGCTCGTGGTGCGCAATCAGCGGACGGTGCCGCTTGCCATGCTGGAGCGGGACATGCGATTCAAAGCGGTCAGCGCGGTGGAGGCGGTCGAGAGTCTGATCTACACCGTTCTTCTGGCCGCGTTGGCATATCTCCATAAAGGCATCTGGTGCTACGTGATCGCAATGGGATGCCGCGACGTATTTGGCAGTGTGGCCTTCAACCTGATCACCCATCCGCCCTTCCGAAGTTTTTCCTGGGCCTCGTTGCGTCCCCATGTTGGCTTCAGCCTGGTATACCAGGGCGGCTCGCTGTTGAACATGGTGACTCTGGCATTTCCGCCGATCATGATTGCCCGCCTGCTGGGCAAGAACGCCGTGGGTTATGTATCCTGGGCGGCCACGCTCTCGCTCTATCCTCTGGTGATTTGCAATGCCATGGCGCGCATCTATCTGCCCGCCTTCAGCAGCGCCGCCGGCGAGCCTGCCCTGCTTCGCTCCAGGGTGGAGAAATCCCTTCGGATTAACGCCAGCATCGCGTGGCCCGCTTGTGCCGTGCTGGCCAGTCTGAGCACTCCGATCATTATTTATGTGTTCACTCGCAAGTGGCTTCCCGCGCAGCCGTTGCTCTACGCGTACTGTGTGAATGCGGTGCTGAATGCGGTTGGCGTGCCTCTAACGGAGCTGTTTTTCTCGCAGAACGACGCATGGTTCAACTTGCGGCTATGTTTATGGTGGACGATACCGACTTGGACCCTTGGCACCTACGCGGTTTATCACTACGGTCTATGGGGCTTCGCCATTTTTCAGGCAGTGTTGCAGAGCACATGGTTGCTGGCCTTTCTGCATGCCCGGCGGACTGAGGGGCTACGAGTGTTTGCTCCGTTGCGAGAACCGTTTCTTCTGAGCACCGGCCTGGTGCTAGGAAATCTTCTGCTTATGCATACGACGGCTGTATCTTCCCTTTATCGACTGGGAACTGTACTTGTGATTGAGGCTTTGATCTGCGGCGCTTTCCTGATACGCATGCTCTTGAGCTGGAGAAGTGGGTCAGACGCCGGTGGAATGGAACCGGCTGCAGTGCAAGCGGGATAACTTTCGGGAGTGAGTCAATGTCGGATGTTGATAAGTGGTATCGGGACTACTGGGCACGACACAAGGCTCGCGATGTCATGTACCAGACCCTCAGGGCTCGATGCCTCTCCTGTGAAGACTGTGCCCAGCTCAACGAGTACGAACAGGTGATTTTTGATCGCACACGGCGTACAGCGCGCCTGCTGGATTTTGGCAGCGGCGACAATCGGCTGAAGCGGAAGTTCCTGGCGGCGGGCTATCGTGGACGTTACGAGACTCTCGACATCTCTAGCGAGGAGCAGCATGAATATGCATCGCTATCGGAGATCGAGGGTGAATTCGATGCCATCCTGTGCCTGGAAGTGATCGAGCATATGTCTCTTAACGATTATGTGGATCTGATGGACGCGTTCGGGAAGATTCTGTCGCCCGGAGGTGTGTTGGTCATCTCCACGCCGAATCCGCTGTGCGTGGTTCCCATGTGGGCGGGCGACCCCGGACACGTGCAACAGTATCCCATCGCCGACCTGGCCGCGGACTTCGTCATACGCGGCCACGATGTGGAAGCGTTTCGTGTGCGCTACGGCGCGTGGCCGCGGGGAATTCGCGCGCGGTTGCGCTTCTTCGCCATGCGCGCGCTCTGCTACCTGTTGAGCGTTGACTATGCGCACGGCATCTTGGTGATCGGCAAGAAGAAGCTCTCGGCAGAAAACAAGGGTCAACCCGCTTGAGCCGTTCGGTGACTTATCAGCGGTTGGCGTGGTGATGTGCGCTTGGAATTGTAGTCGGAACCATTGCGCATTGACGCCAAAGGCCACAATCGTACAAACAAAATGAGCCGCGCCAAGACTCTCCCCAAAACACGCGTTCAGATCCGCAAGAGTCCGAAACCCAAAGAACTTCCGAGAACCGGACTACTCTTAAAAGGCAAAACGCTGAATACGATTCTCTGCGTTCTATTGGCCGCAGTGACCATCGCTCTCTACAGCCCGGTATTTGGATATTCGTTCGTCGTCCTGGATGATTCTGATTACGTCACCGCGAATTCCCACATCCATAGTGGCCTGCGATGGAGCATGGTCAAATGGGCGTTTACCTCAACCGCCGCTGCAAACTGGCACCCTCTGACTTGGCTGTCGCACGCCCTCGACTACCAGCTCTTTGCCTTAAATCCAGCCGGTCATCACGTAGACAGTGTGCTGATACACGCAGCAAATGCAGTCTTGTTATTTCTGCTGTTGTGGCGGATCACAAGGCGCCGGGGTCCGAGCCTGCTGGTAGGAGCGCTGTTCGCCTTGCATCCGATCAACGTTGAGTCGGTGGCATGGGTGGCAGAACGCAAGAATGTACTGAGTACGTTTTTCTTCCTATTGGCGATCGCTGCCTATGTTTGGTACGTCAAGAAACCGGATTGGCGCCGATATCTGCTGGTTGCGGCGCTGTTTGCCGCAGGACTGATGGCCAAGCCGATGGTCATTACGCTGCCGTTTGTTCTGTTGCTGCTGGATTATTGGCCGCTGGAGAGGATCGCTTTTCGCTCTTCGCCTTTCGCAGTTCGCCAGAATGCCGGAGCTGAGACCTCTGGCGAAAAGCGAGGAGCGAAGGGCGACCTGCGATTCTTGCTGCTGGAGAAAGTCCCGTTAGTTTTTCTCTCAGCCGCAAGTGCAGTGATCACCCTGAAGGCACAGCGGGCTGGATTTGCAGTGCGTACCTTAAGCCAATTTCCGCTCGCCGTTCGAATCGAGAATGCCATCGTGGCCTACGGGCTGTATCTTTGGAAAACTGTCTGGCCGGCGCAACTGGCACTCTATCCCCATCCTGCAATGGCTCTCCCGGCATGGCAATGGATTCTATCCGCACTGGTTTTGATCAGCATCACTGCACTCGTAGTTATTTTTCGCAGCAAGCGCTACTTGCTGGTGGGATGGTTCTGGTTCCTCGGTACTTTAGTTCCTGTCATCGGCCTGGTGCAGGTGGGGCAAGGCGCCATGGCCGATCGCTATGCTTACCTGCCGCTCATCGGAATCTTCGTAATGCTGGGTTTTGGTTTAGCCGACCTGTTAGACGTACGAGAGGTTCGCCTTGCCTGGCGGTTGATCCCGGCATTGTGCGCGTTGATAGCGCTGGGCTGCGTCACTCACCGCCAGATGAGCTATTGGGACAGCGACTACGACCTGTGGTCGCACACGCTGGCGGTCGCAGAAAATCCCTTCGCACATGACGCGATGGGTTCGGCTCTGCTGGATCCCAACTTGACAGTTACGCCGAGCAACCAGGAAAACCTTGATAGCGGTCAGAAGCGAATGGACGAAGCGCGCCAGCACTTCGAGCGAGCGTTAGAACTGCGCCGTCAGTTGGCGGAGCAGAATCCGGCTGTGTACCTGCCGGACATCGCGACCACGTTGAACAACCTGGGCAATCTGGATCGACTGGAGAAACAGCCGCAGGAAGCCCGCCGCCACTATGACGAAGCCCTGAAAATTCACCGGCAACTTGCTCAGGAGAAGATGGACCCTTTTCCGCCGGACCTGGCTGTTACGCTGAATAACCTAGGGTCGTTGGAAGAAGGAACGATGCAGATGGAGGAAGCTCGTTTGCATTTCGAGGGCGCCCTAGAGATTTACCGTCAAATGGCGCAGCAGAGCCCGGATGCATACCTACCCAAGGTGGCCGAGACGCTGAATAGTCTGGGCTTCGTGGCGAGAGAGCAGAAGCGAATGGCAGAGGCGCGTCAGTATTACGAAGAAGCGTTAAGAATTCGCAGTCAACTGGCGCAGCAAGACCAGGATGCATACCTGCCTTACCTGGCAACCACCCTGAATGACCTGGGGATTCTGGAAGCAAGCCAAAACCGAACCGACGACGCGCAGCGACATTATCAGGAGGCGTTGGCGTCCTATCGTCAACTGGCGCAGCGCGACCCCGACACGTATCTACCGTACCTGGCAGCGACGCTCAACAACCTGGCTCTCGCGGATGAAAGCCAGAACCGGATCGAAGAATCCCGCGCCCACTTCGAAGAAGACTTGAACATCTTCCGGAAACTGTACCAGGACGACCCCAGGCGATATGCCGGCGATGTCGCCAGGGTGGAACGGAGTTTGGCGGAGCTAAACGGGAAAACCTCCTTTCGATAAGCTTTTCTAACTGAGCGATGTGAGTACGGAAACGCCAATTCGCGTCGGCATTGACGGCCGGGTCTTGATGCATTACGAGATGCGCGGCTTCGCCCGTTATACCGTGGAACTGTTTCGTGCGATGAAAGAGATCGCGGGCAGCAACGTCCAGCTCATTTCGTTTTCTCCCGGCCCGATCGCGCCCGAATTTCTAGGCGCGCTCGATATCACTCCCGTAATGTTCCAGGCGCGAAGAGAGATTCTGTGGGAACAGGTCGAACTGCCGAAACAGCTACAGCGCGCGCGCATCGATGTTTTCCACACGACCGCCAACCGTGGGCTGCCCTACCGCCGGATGTGCAAGTACGTCCTAACTTGTCATGACATTATTGACCGACTGCCTGAATATTGCGGGCAGGAGCACTGGCGCGGGCGTTGGCGGAAACGGTATGCGGATTTTGTCTCCCGGCACAGCGCCGACAAGTACGTTACGGTTTCCGACTTCTCGAAGCGGGACATCTGCCGATTTCATGGAGTGCCTGGGGAGCGTGTGGTGGTAATTTACAACGCCGCAAGTCCCCGCTTCCATGAGCGGGTACCAATCGAACAAATTGCGCTGGTTCGCGAAAAGTACCGTTTGCCGACGCAGTATTTTCTTTTTCTGGGTGGGTTCGACAAACGAAAAAACGTAGGTACGCTGGTGGAAGCTTTTGCGCAACTGCCCAAGGAAGCGCCGGCGCTGGTGTTGGCGGGCGAACATAAATGGGAGTTCGCGGCGATCTCCGAACGAATTACCGCACATGGGCTTTCGGAACGAGTTCTGTGTCCCGGTGCTATCGCCGAGGAAGACTTGCCTTCGCTATATCAGGGAGCGATTGCATTGGCGCATCCCTCGCGCTACGAAGGCTTCGGCCTGCAACTGGTGGAAGCGATGGCCTCGGGAATCCCAATACTGGCTTCGCGGACTACCAGCCTGCCGGAGGTGCTTGGCGGTTGCGGTTTGTTGTTCGATCCGGAGGATCCGGCTTCCATCGCGTTACAGATGGAACGAATCGCTCGCGATGGTAACTTACGGACTGCCTTGATAGAAAGTGGCCGGCAGCGGGCGCGCTTTTTCTCCTGGCGCAAAGCGGCGGAGCAGACCCTCGGCTTGTATTTTGATTTGCTGGGCTACGGTGATGAAATCACGCGGCTTTGTGGCCAGCAAGGCAAGGAGCAGCGGAGGTGAGAATCGTTGTGGTGACTCCCGCGGTGCCTCACCCCTTCGGCGACACCGCCGCGCGATGGTTCTACGTCTTGATCACCGAGTTGGTGGCACGCGGTCATGACGTGGTTGCGGTGGTTGCGACAGAGGAGCCGGACGAACTGGTGGCCGCAGCCCGCCAGTGGCTTCCAGAAACCGACGGTCAACTGACGCTGCATCTGCATCGGCTGAAGGTGGATTCGGTCGCGCTGCGAAGGAAGTGGCAGAACCTGATGCGGCCGCGCAGCGAACTGCTGCAAGACTCAGACTTGACCGCCCTGTTGGGGCGAGAACTGGCAAAAGGTTATGACGTTCTGCACCTGGAGCAGATGTCGACCGGCTGGCTCGGGCTCGGTGTGCCGCGAGCGCTGCTCAACGTGCACTACTTCGACGTGATCGATTGGGCTGGGCGGGAGAACATGACTTTCAGAGAGCGCAAGGCGCTATGGCAGGCGCAACGCGCCACCAAACATCTATTGCACGGAATCAACGATGTTCGCCTGCTGACGCCGAGATTGAAAGAATTCGCAGAAGCCATCAATCCCGAAGGCCACTACTGGGTAGTTCCATTCGCCTTGGACACGTCGTTGTATCTCATGCCGCCGATGGTGGAGGAGCCTGTCGTAGGGCTGATCGGTTCCATGCACTGGGAGCCTTCGCGCTCCGCAGCCGAGCGCCTGATCACGCGTATTTGGCCGTTGGTGAAACAGCGTGTGCCGAGAGCGAAGCTTTTTGTGGCGGGATGGAATGCCGCGAAGCACTTACAGAAATATTCGTCACCGCCGGATATTGAACTGGCCGAGAATGTGGCGCATCCGTCTGAGTTTTTCTCCAAGGCCGCGGTCATGGTTTATGCCCCTTCGCGCGGCAGCGGCATGAAAGTCAAAGTGATGGAGTCGATGGCCTACGGTGTGCCTGTGGTGACTACATGGGAAGGTGTGGAGGGCATCGAGTACAAGAACGGGCACGAATGCTGGGTTGCGGAAACCGACGAAGATCTAGCCGACAAGACCTGTCACCTGCTGGAGAACTCTGGCGAGCGGCAGCGTATGCGGGATGCGGCGCGAAGCTTGATTGAGGACCGTTACTCCCCTGGTCCGGTGGTCGATAAAATGATGTTGGTGTACCAACAGTTGATCGGCTCCCTCCTGGGCTAGCTGCCTTGGAGCGGGGCGGCCACCGTTTCCTTGACACTACGTACTGGATTCTCTACGGTACAAACGTCGATGCAATGTCACGATAACTGATGCTAACGCGCGTCAAATTCGCCTTGCTGGTTGTGCTGCTCTTCACTTCGTGTTGTTTCGCATGGGCAGACAAGATCTCGGACATTCGCCCGCAGGGCTACGTCACGGATCTCGCGCAGGTCATTGATCCCGCGACCAAAGCCAGGCTGGAGACGCTGTGCGCCGAGGTCGAGCAGAAGACCGGCGTCCAAATTGCCGTTGTGACGGTTAATTCACTCGACGGGCAGAGCAGGGAAGACTACGCGGCCGATCTCTACAAACATCTTGGTGTCGGAGCAAAGAAGGATAGCCGCGGCGTTCTGCTCCTGATGGCGCCCAAGGAGCGTCAGTACAAGATCGAAGTCGGATACGGGTTAGAGCCTGTGATCAACGACGCCCGGGCTGGAGACATTGGGAGGGAGATGGTGCCCGATCTGCGCAGCCAAGACTACAGCGCGGCTGTACTCCTGGGAACAACTCGGATTGCCCAACTCATAGCAGCAGACAAAGGCGTGCAGTTGAACGGCATTCCGGCCAATAGGCCGCGCGCGCCTGCTTCGCAAACACCTTGGTGGATCCCGTGGCTGATTTTCGTGATCATCTTCGCCGTCATCCGAGCGATTTCGCGGCGGGGCGGTGGTCGCGGCCCGCGAGCGGGTGGAGGCGGAGGGTCTGCTCTTCCGTGGTTTCTGATCGGGAGTGCTTTGGGGGGACGGGGTGGCAGCTGGGGCGGCGGTTTCGGTGGAAGTTCCGGAGGGTTCTCGGGCGGAGGCGGCGGCTTTGGTGGTTTTGGCGGCGGCATGAGCGGCGGCGGCGGTGCCGGCGGTAGTTGGTGATCCACGGCGCGAGGTAATGTGCAATGAAGAAACCAGAAAGCAAACTGCAGGAACTCGTCAGCCGATTGCAACAGGCTTGCGGCGATAATTTATTGTCTGTCGTTCTGTTCGGTTCCGCTGCTCGCGAAGACTTCCATGAGGAATTCTCGGATGTGAATCTGCTGATTGTATTGCAAGACTTGAAGCCGAGTTCGTTTGTATCGATCTCGACGGTACTGCAGTGGTGGAGTCACGAAGAGAAGCTGCGGCCGCCGATGATCATGACGCTTGAAGAGCTGCGGGAGTCCGCCGATGTCTTCGCCATCGAGCTGCTGGATATTAAGGAATCGCATAAGACGCTTTTCGGCCAGGACGTGGCGGCAGCAATTGAAGTGCCCATGAATCTGCACCGGATCGAGGTGGAACACGAGCTGCGAACCACGCTTTTGCGGTTGCGGCACCATTTGCTGCTGAGTCCTAAGGAGGATGAACTGCGCGCGGTGCTGGCCAAGTCCATCACCAGCGTTCTGACCTTGTTCCGCCACGCTCTGATCGCGCTGGGAGAGAAGCCGCCACATGCCAAGCCACAGTTGCTGGAACGCGCCGGCGAGGTCTTCGGCCTTGAAGTGGGGCCGCTGCGGTCGATTCTGGAGTTGAGGAACGACGACCGGCATTCGGAGAACTTGCGCGAACTGTACTATGCGTACATGAGCGCAATTCAGCGGGTTGCTCACGAGCTGGATGCGCGGGTGCCCAAACGGCACTTGCGGAGCGTGCTATAGGGTCATTCTTAACAACCAAGAATCGCCAGGGGAGAGATTGTCATGAAAACCGGAATTATCGTCTTGATCGTGATCGTGTTGCTGGCGTTTTGGGTCGGAGGCTCGTTCATCTCGCACCGCAATCAGATGGTCATTAAGCGCGAGACCGTGAATGCAGCCTGGTCGCAAGTGGATGTTGTTTTGCAGCGCAGGTCAGACCTCATCCCGAACCTTGTTGAGACGGTGAAGGGTTTTGCAGCCCACGAGGAAAAAGTCTTTGGCGACATTGCCGCTGCCCGCGCCGCGATGGCGGGAGCAAAATCTCCGCAGGAGAAGATCGCCGCTAATGGTCAACTGGATTCCGCTCTCAGCCGTCTGCTGGTAGTAGTGGAAAATTATCCGCAACTGCGATCCAACGAAAACTTTCTGCGATTGCAGGATGAGTTGGCGGGCACCGAAAATCGTATAGCTATCGAACGTCGCCGCTACAACGAGACCGTGCAGGATTACAACACGTATATCAGCCTGTTCCCGAACAACATCGTCGCAAGCCTCTCGGGATTCACGCGCAACGATGCTTACTTCAAAACAGAGGAAGGAGCACGAGAAGCTCCCAAAGTGAATTTTGGCGGCGCGCCGACGCAGCAACCGGCTCCCGCACCGGCGAAGTGAGAGTGCTGCCGCGCGGTAGATTCTCGATAATGCAGCCATTCTCCGCTCTGATGCCATCTGGAAGCGGTCAACGGCTATCACTTCAACACCGGACAATAGAAGGTGCCCAAGAACTTAGACCTTCTATCCTGTCATACCCTGGTTAGGCAACCTAATTTGTAATGGTCAGACTAGAAGCCATCTCATAAATGCTTTGTATCAGGGCACGGCTTCAGCCGTGCCCTGTGCGGGCGTTCAATGACCTGGGCTTTACCCCCTGAGAGCGCTGTTCTTTGCAGGGGCTGAAGCCCTGATCCGTAGTGTGATCGCATCGGCACGACTAAAGGTCGTGGCCTGCTACAACCAGGAACGATTTATGAGATGACCAGATGACCTCTAGTCTACGTACATGTAGAAGTGCCGCTCGTAGCTATGGAGACTCTTATCGCTTCGAGAATATCCCACGATGGTGACCTCCTGCAGTCCAGGATGAAGAACCATCGAGGGCAGGAATACCATGTACACCACATTCTCCAGCTTTCGCTTTTCATAGAAGCCCCAGATTGGAAGCGTATGGCCCTTTACGACTTGATCTGAGGTGATGGCAAACATCTCATCCATAGGCCTGAACTCAGCCTGACTTCGCAATATAGCCCATCCCTCCAGCAAGGCTCCGTCGCGAAGCGGGACATGCACCAGATCTGCGGCCGTTCCAGGCTGGCCCACTGTGGTCCCATTCACCGTTATAACTTCTCCGGTCAAAGAGACCGAACTCGCTTCGGGAGACGCGCCTTGGAACCGGTTTCGCCAATCGTTTAGCCCTACGACCTCGCCATCGAGGAAGCCCGGGTCATGAGACTCCCGATCATTCGGCTTTTTTGTCAGCAGCAGTGTCCAAGGTGGAGGGTTGATGGGGATTTTGAGCTGCGCGCCTACAGGAAGTGCATTGAACAGGTGCACGTACGTGTCGAAGTACATGCCCGGCGTCCGCACGATATGCCAGTGTATGGCGGAGGAAATAAGGATGGCTAGCATCGCGGCCACACCGGCGCCCCTCGCCCACTTAGAGATGGGCTGGGTTGCGATCCACAACACCGCTACGACAATCATCAATCTCGGGATGAACCAATATCGCTCCCCAACCCCAGGCATCATCATCGTCGGCCATTGCTCCGCTCCACCATTCACCACTACGGGGGACGCGAGGGAAGCGGCAAGCATGATTGCCGTGAAGAGAAGCGCACATCGCATCTCCAGGTTCCCCTGGCGGAGGATCCACGCGGTCACGGCGAGCGCCGCGATCACAAAGCAGCAACTGAATATCGAGGAGGCGAGAGAAAGATGCAGGAATCTGGCGACCCTCATTGATGCCGGCAAGTCCGGGACGAAGCCACGGATCACTACGAGCTTGCAAAACAAAGGGAAGCTCGCGCCCAATTTGCCTAGATTGGGTCTACCTGCTATCAACAATGAGACTGTTTGTGCCAATGCCCCTACACCAACGATCGCAAGCTGGCTTATTGTTCGCGAGCTGCGCCGATAGAATGCGACGATAAACCCAATCGGCAGCAACAGGACGCAGTACGGTCCCGTTAGTGCGCCAATACCGAGAGCGACCGTGTCGAACCAGGTTCCGAGACGGCTTTGCGGTGGGGAAGCTATCAGAATCAGGAAGCTCAGCAGGGCGATCTGCCATTGAGAGTTGGGCAGATTGCCCCAGACCTCATGCACACCAGAAATTCCAAAGCAGAGAAATGCCAGGAGAAGCCGCACTCGAAACGGACCCAGGTTCTGCATCCGGGGGGTGCAGATGTAGATGGCGGGAAGACA
>JBEKTC010000140.1:0-10726 GCA_049516475.1 Candidatus Korobacteraceae bacterium
CGAAGGAAGGGATGAGGAGAGGAGATGAATCTGGAAGTAGATTGCTATTCCGGTCGAACAGCGGACGAAAGGCCGGTTCGGTTTCGGCTGGACGGGCAGGAGTACATGGTCGAGGAAGTACTCGATCAGTGGTACGGTCCGTCAGATGCCTTTTACAAAGTCCGCGCAGACGACGGCAATCTCTACATCTTGCGCCGGGACACATCGACGCCCGACGGGTCTTGGCACCTGGAGTCGTTCCGGCAACTGCCACGCGAGAGCTGATTTGGGAAGTTGATCGTCGTCAGCCTCTGCCAATCCGTCCACTACGATTCAGGGACCGAGTCTCCTTCAATCTTCCTCCGGCAACATGAACGTCATCACGGGTTCCCCATCATCGCCAGGCCCAGAGACGGCTTTCAGCGTTACCATTCGCATCCCCTCTGGCCCACTCCTGGCAGTTGCGTCGATCCTCTCGTTCGACCACAGTGCGGGATCAGCAACGATGCAGTAGAAGTCGAACAGTAGGTTGCACGGGGCAATGCGTCTGGCCGGGAGTGTCCCCTTGACGGCGGCATGGAACATCCAGACCACGTCCCAGAAGCGGCCTTCCAAACTCTGGCCTGGAGGCAAGTTTGCCGCCTCGTCTATTGGCCGCACGTAGCGATGAAATGCGGTAGCAGTCATCGCCAGCGGCCACTTCAGAAGCTGGGTACGCATCTCGCCCATTGGCGCTTGCTCGCAATCGACCAGGATGCCGTCCTCAATTGCTTGTTGGCGTGTGTAAACGCCGATTACATCAACAGATTCGTCGCCAATGCACGCCGGCTGGTGATGGCCGTTCATGCCTCCGCACGACGCACAGATGCAGTCGCCTGTATGTAGCAACGCCATAAGGCAAGTCCTCCTAGAACTGTTCAGAATGTGTGTAAGGGCTTCCGCGAATGATCGGCCCGCCGCAATCGACGCAGACACTCGTTCACGCGGTAATCAGGCAGTCTTCTTGATGAGCTGGATTTCGGGCCATTCGACGGCCCCATTTCGGGCGGGAAACGCGAGCCGATTACTGCGCAGCCCCTTCCGAAGCAGCGCCAATAACTCTTTCCGTTTTGCCTTGACGGCGACTCCTGCGTATCCAAACGTGGGAAGAAGCTGAATACGCTTCTGTTGCTGCAATTGCGATATCATCCACGGCCCCCATTCCGGCGTCGCCGGCAAGCCGTAGTGACGCACCAGTGAAGACCAAATGAACAAATGGTCGTCGCTGATCAGGAGCAGCTTTCCATCCGAAGTCGCATCCGCCAATTCCTGCGAGCAACTTACAAGATGCCTCAGTGGCCGCTTCCGGCCGGGAACCACGATGGAGCCTCGGAAGCACAGCGGCTTCTCGCCAAGCGAGACGATACTTTCAGCACCGTAAGGATCTACCACAGTAAATGAGTCACCGTTGGCAAACGCTGCCGCAATGGCGCCGATCTCCACGTCGCCGCCAACTACTGAGACCAAGTGAGCTTTGCCTCGGTCCTCTCCCACAAAGGCATCCAGGAAAACGCGAAGGTTGGTGGCCGTCTTTTCTGAACGGCGGCGATAAACGAGTTTGCCGAAGCGTTCATGAGCGTTCTTCATCGCTGGGTTTGGCCTCCTTGGTTTCCTTCAGCTCGATAAGCTGGCCACTCTCGTAGGCCAACGTCAGTTCATGGCTGAACCGTTCCCGCTTGCGAATGATGGTTTCCCCCTCGGCTTCACCTTCCTCGTTGAACTCATCGACGTACTTCACTGATCGCCAGTGGGCGATGTGACGCGTCTCACCTTCCCCAAAGAAACCGTTGAGCATGCCGCTGCAGGCCAACAGTCCGACGTGGCCCTTATGTAGCGGCGTCACTGGTCGGCCGGTCATCTTCTGCTGCTTGCGTACAAGAATGCCGCGAGCACTCTGCATGGCCACAGAGCGCTGCAGCGCATCCTCAAGCTCGTCTAAAGGTAGTCCCGTGTAAGTGATCGTTGCGGGAGACGAGGGTGGAATCGCATACCGCTCCACAACCTCTTGGTTGAGCACAGGGAGCAGATGTGGCTTGTACGCAATCCGAAGCAGGTCATCTGCTCCTTTGGGCTCGCCGCGCAGATGCGCTTTCTTTCGTTTGCCTAACACCACGACTTGGTTGAAGCGGACAGACTCCGGATGTCCGAGTCGTAAGACGCAAATCCGATCAAACTGGCTGGCCAGTAAACGTGCGCACGTGCCGACTGCGGGGGCCGGGACCACGAACACCAGCACGCCCTCGCTAGTCACCCAGCGATAGCAGTGTTCGAGGAACACCATCTCCATCCTTATGTTACTGTGCGGCCCAAACTCGCTGTCATAGGGCGGATTAAGATACAGGAGCGAGCACGTATCCGCCAATACTCGGCATTCAAACGCACTGCCGTGGACGGTGGCAACGCCATTGCGGTTGGCGGCTTCGGCACGGTCGGCATCGAGTTCGACACCGGCCAAGTGCCCGCCGGTGTCTTTGGTGATTTCGATCAACGCCGCGCCGTCGCCGACACAGGGATCAATCGCCGCGTAGGGTGTCGAGGACACCAACAGGGACCGGATGTTTCGGGCCTCCAAAACTGGCAGCGGATAATAGCCGAGCTTCCTTCTACCGGCGTTTCGCATTTTGCCTCCTGTCTTGTGTGGCGTGTTCGCGCGAAGATGCAGAGGAGAAGCCCAGTCACCGATTCACCCGCCCGGGCGCGTCCGAAGTTCGTCTGGCTTTGTCTCGGAGCCCTACGCTCGGCCCTCAGAGCACAGTCGGCTCACGATGTATTTTGAGACTTATTCCGTGGAGGGCGTATGGATTCATAGTCTGCCTTCGAATCTTGTCGGAGCACTGTTTCTTAATCTAGGCGCTTGCTATACATCCAGCGTTGTGGCTTGATCTGCATCAGCCAGTCGTGCGCCGTGGCGGAGCGATGTTGGGCAGGATTGCGATGCTGCCGGTACCGATGGGATAGATGGTCGTGAGCTTGGCGGTGGGATTGTCTACAGCGGGTTGTGGTGCAAGGACAAGTGTTGCAAGAGTGGGTCATGAACAAGGGTAAGTTTCGGGTAATTGTTTGGCGTTCGAGGGCGCTCCCGGTGAAAATCATTTTGCAACGTCGCGAGCAGGTGAGACGGGCGTAGAATAGTGCCGTTTGGGAAGTCAAAAAGAAGATCCCGGCTGAAGTCGAGGACCGCCGTCTAGAGGAGCCCATGAGCCTGCTTGACCGCATATTCGGAAGACGGCCGCCGACGCAATCTTCGGCCACGACCTCCCCGATTGACCAAAAGAGCCCACTTGCACAGGTCGCAGGAAAGCCACCCGACCCTGGAACACTACCGAACTTCACAGCAGATGGCACGACGACCATCTGTGACGAGAATGCTCTTGCTCAAAAAGAGGAGCAAATTCAGCAGGCGCTTCAGCGCCTCCAGAATGAGATCAAGGCGCGTCCTGAACCCCTACTGCCGCTGGTTAACCTGGCGCTTAAAGAAACGCCTCTCGGGAAGTTAATTGTCTGGTGCTTTGCAACAGAATACGGTGTCTCTTTAAATATTAAGGCAGCTGAGCTTGTCATGAATCAGGTCCTCAAACCTTACGGCATAGTAGTCTCGGAACATAGTTACATGGGAGGCCCTGGCGCCCGGAGCCAATTGTTCTCTTACCGTGCAATCACCGCAGATTCTCTGGAATTGGAAGCCGAGGTAAAACGATTCGACGAGCTAAGTCGAGAGAAAGCAGTCGAAGAAGCGAAGCGCCTGCTCCAGACCGGTCAAATTCGATCACTGGTTGGGTGGTTGTGTTACGGCAAATATTGCGGTATCCCGGCGGAGATACTTCGTACCTGTCAGAACGCAGAAGCGTCGCAATCGCTGATCTCCTTGCTAGCTGATAACAACCTAAGGGAGCGGGCGGCCCAAGGCCTTGGGCCGCTCGGCGGTGCAGAGGCAGCAAGAGCGTTAAGCGATTCCCTAAAAACTGCAACTTTAGAGGACGCGAGGGGCATAGCGAAAGCACTTGGTCGACTTGCGTGGCCCGGCGCAGCGGCAGCCTTAGCGACCACTTTGGACCGGGCCTCGACCGCATGGGACCGATGTGTTCTCGCTGAAGCTATGGTTAGGTGCGGGAGCAACGACGCTGGGTTTGACGTTCTCTTCAGAGGCCTTACCAACGACGATGGCTCCAATGAATTCGCAGGCGCACTGTCGCGACTCGATGAAGATGACATCCGAGATGCCCGACTGGTGACAGAGATGAGGTCACTAGTTGAACGCACTTCCAACAACAACGCCAGCTCAATAGCGATAAAGGTTTTGAAGCGTCACGGGATTGTGGATGAAAAGAACTGCCTGATAGATGTACCCGCTCTGGTAGCACGGTATGCGGCCCCCAGACACGGGGGACAAACTAAATCGTTCAACGGGTTCGTGTCCGTTTCGTTCGAAGAGGCATCTGCAATCACTGGCATTCCGGTTGATGAGATTAGGGAGCTGGCAGCTCGCAAGTACCTGTTCTCCCACAACGGAGGATCGTTAGTGCAGGTTCATGGCGAACACCCAAGGGGAACACTTCTGTATCATGCAAATCCACGCTGGCGATCTCTCGGAACTAAGCCGATCCTCTGAGAGCGCGGACGCCGACGCTTTAACGACTTGTGGCCCAGTAGATCCTCTTAATACGTCCACTCGGCAAGAAACGAAATCATCTCGAGATGTGTGAAACAAAGGGACGCTGTTCGACCTGGCAGACCGGCGATACTTAGGCGGCGTGGTGTTGATTTGAGCCAGCGACTTCTTCGAGTCCGAGGACAACATTTTGCAGGGTCTTGATGTCCGCGATCTCGTTCAGCGGCGGGACTTGCAACTTGTCGAGCAGCCCCTTAACCGTGTTCGGGTCGAGCCGTTTGGTAACAGCTTCCAAACGGTCCAGGCCGCGTGTTGCGGACTCCAGCATCTGCAGGACCTTTCGTTTGATGGCTGCGTCTCGGATCAGCTTAGGCTGATTTACGCGCCCGTACTCCCGCAGAATGCCTCTGAATAGCGCCGTGCCGACGGCTTTTTCCAATTCCAGAATGCGCGCGTCGAGATCGTCGCCCGACCCACAATTAGCCGATCCGTTCGACCTTGGGATTTGGGCGCGACCGTTCCCGCCGCCGTCTGTTGGCCGAGTTGGGCTTTTCGTAGTCTGGCCATGGTTGCCGTTGCGTCCTCCGTTCGAACCAGTGTCAAGGTTCGATGCGTTGGCTTTTCCATCCCCGTTCTTGCCCGAAGGCCGCATTCCTTTGCGCCAGTTTTCAGGAAGAGACCACGCAGACAATGCTGGTGTTCTTAATGGCTGGCGGCTTTGGTCCAAATCGGCCCAGATTGGCGGGATGTCGTAGAAGTAGCGGCCTAGCCCAAAGCAGGAGCAGGCCCGTTTGAAGGCTTGAGCGTCCGCTGACGTCATGCCGTTGTCATCGTCGGCCCATTCTTCGCCGGTGCCTGAATGCGACCCAATGCCAAGGATCGTGACCGTGCAGGTGACCAGCACCTTGCCCGAGACGATGCTCTCGCCCTTCTTCACCCGGGTGATGTTATTCATCGTCTCGATCTTGTACTCCCGCGTCCAGCCCTGGGGAGAGAAGAGCGCATTCAGCCGGTCGGTGTAAGCGCGCGGATCGGCGTAGGGTACGACTCGACCGCGCTTTTTGTCGTTGCTGGTGGTCGTGACTCGCCACCGGACCTGCGCAGGTGGAAACGGAACCTCAAGGTCCGCGAGAAGGTTCTTAATGTCCAGTGCCGAAGCTGATGCCGAAGATTCTTCATTTGACATGGGAGAACATTCCTCCTTCCAATGGATTGAGTGCTCTTGAACTCGGTCGGATGGGAAAGCGTGAACTCGCTGTTGATTGGGCTTTTAGTGTGCCGCGCGAGACGCTCTAAAGACGATGATCCCTGGAAGTGGCCCTACGTGCTGGCGATGGACGGATTAGGCCCGCAGCGAACGGAGTAGTTACCCAAGAAAAACCTGAGTCTTACTGTTTCATTCTGGCGGCTTTGCGCGCGGACGGAATGAGGGTTGCCAGTTCCCTCAGTCGGTAACTCCGACCAGATCCTGCGAACAAAATTCACTTATGGGCGAATTCCGGCTGTCTGCACCTGATGACTTCGGCGCCTGTCCAACACAGCCCACTCTGTCGCACGGCCTCCGATAAGCTAGCTGGAACATTCTCCCCCCAGATTTTAATTTGGTCGCCCACAAAGCCGGCTAGCCTGGACCCATCTGCATTAAGGGCTACAAATCTTGCGCCAACATCAGCAGCATTTTCCCGACGCCAACCGTCCGAAGAAAATGGGTAACACGCCGCGTCAAACGAAACTGTGGCGGCCACGGAATCGGAGGATAAATCCCATAAGATTATGGATTGATCAGAAAACGATGCCGCCAGCAGCCGCCCATCCGCACTCAAAGCAATCCCAAGTGGAGGAGGTGGTTTTTGAAAACTGAATTCTCGCCGTTGTTTGGACGTCAGGTCGTATAAGATTACGTGGCCTGGTTCTGTCCATGCTACTGTTGCTCCATCTGGACCGAAGGCAACGTCGACGGGATCCACGGATGCGACAGGCTGACGCAGCAGCTCTCTGGCAGTCTGGACTTCCCAGACAAGAACCTCCATGGCTTCCGTGGTTCCTACTGCTACCCGACCACCATCCGCACTCAGAGCCACGGAACTGATTCCAAAGGGGGTGGATGGAATCGGAAGCGTTGCAACCGTAGTCCCATTTTCTAAGTCAATCACGTCGACGCGGGACCTTGGAAGATTGGGCGCACCTGAATTGTGGGGAGGGCCCCGTAGCCCTACGGCCATCCGTGTGCCATCTTGTGAAACACCAACAGCGTTGACCTCCGCACCAGCTGGAACCTGCCAAACCGATCTCACTGTTTTCGAGCCTGGCTCCACAAGTTTGAGTTTTCGTCCGCTCGACAACTTGACTAGCAGGAGCTGGCCATTACGCTGGTAGAAAATGCCCAGAACGTCACGGGGAATGTTTGCAGCGAGTGGCGAGAGCACGTCCCGATGAACTTGCCACACTCGACTCTGCCCGAACAACCGTTGACTCTCAAAATTCCCCTGTGTATCAAGCTGGGTCGAGACGAGCCGACTGCCTTGACGGTCAAATGTCAGTGAAAGCACAGGTGTGATGTGAGCGTCGAGTTGGGTAAGAACGCGCTCATCGCAGGCATTCCAGAGTAGAACCGAGCCATCACTTCCGCCGGTAGCTAGAAATTGACCGTCGGGACTGAAACTAACATCGTTGACCATCACGCCTTGGTCATGCCCGGCAAGGCTGCTGACTTGATTCCCGGTCGGCAGTCTCCACCTCGTAACTTTGCCAGCGTCGCTTCCAACGATCAGCAGCTTTCCGTCTGGACTAAATGCAATTGCTGGAATAGCCACAACGTCCGGAGGAAGAGGATAGTGGGGCGGTACGCGGAAAAGAACAGAAAATTCAGGAACTCGCAGAACATGCACTTGCCCCGACCATGTACTGACAGCGAGCAATGAGCCTTCGCGATTAAAGGCGCCGCGCGCCGCGCCCTCGGTCCCCAACGAAAATCGAACCCTGCCCTTCACTCCATCCCAATTCCACACGAAAAGCTGATCCGCCGCCGCGGCCACCCAACTTCCGTCCTGATTCACAGCAACACTCTTGACATCGGCAGGATAGTCACACCCTGCTTGGAGGAGGGCGAGGCGCACTCTCTTTCTAAAATCCCAGAGTTGGACGGTGACTGGAGTCTCTTCAGAGCGGCACGGCGGCATGCGCGGCGGCGGCGGCGGAGGCGTAGTGGGCTGCTGAGGCGACGTGGTCGGCGACGTGGTGGGCGGAGGCGGCGGTGGTGGTGGTGGCGCGGTCGCAGGGCGGGCTAACCCCACGGCGAGCACCCGGCCATTGCCGCTAAACGCAAGCGAGGTGACAGGCACATGGTGCGGGCCGAGCCGCGCCCGTAGCTTTCCAGTATTGGAATCGAGAATGCGAACAAAACCGTCCATGCCACCAACGGCCAATAAATTCTCCGTCGGAGAGAACGCGGGAGCGGTTTGGAGATCGGTCGGGGAGTTCAAGTCTCGGAGAAACGTGACAGGTTGCTCCGAAGCAGCCAACCCTTCCATCAAGGTGCGCGCTGTAACGAACCGTTCCCGAGCAGCAGCAACGTACACCCGGGCGACTAGGTGATTCTGTCTTTCCCGTGCGCGCGTTGCTTCGAGGGCGAAGAGATCAGCAAGCCTCCGATTCGCTTCATCGCGCTGACGAGTGGCTTCATCGCGCTGACGAGTGGCCTCATGGCTTTGTTCGATTGCTGCCTCACGCTCTTTAATCGCGATTTGGCGGCTGTGCAAAGCATTCACATAGAGGTGGAAGTAAATCAAAGCGAGCAAGATGAAAGGGCTGGCGTAGATCGCGAGTTTTATCGGTTCCGCGTTCTGCAAAAGAAAGATCAAGAAGCCATGTGACCACCCCTCAGGCCTTTCGTCTACCGAGGTAGGCCGAGTTCGAGTGGTTAGAAGCGGGATCCATCGAACAGACATAAATTCGTTCGATGGCTTTCCGG
Source organism: Candidatus Korobacteraceae bacterium (assembly GCA_049516475.1). Taxonomy (GTDB): domain Bacteria; phylum Acidobacteriota; class Terriglobia; order Terriglobales; family Acidobacteriaceae; genus Bog-257. The sequence continues at coordinate 8,598 of JBEKTC010000140.1, forward strand.
ACTTCGTAAAGTAACCGCTATGACCAAATGCGTACCAGTTGTTCAACAATTCATCGGTCATCATTCCCGTAAGACCAAGCCTACCTGCCATACCGGTGAACAGGACGAAGATTTGATTGGCAAGCAGAACCCGGTCATCGACCCCACATTCGTTAATGACTCTCGATACAGTCCCGTTCTGGATCAAGTCGCCCCAGGGGAAGTCAGGCTTTAGCACGCTTCCCGCCAAGATCACAGTATGCAGCTTCCCCCGCTTCTTTGGAGGGATTCCCAACAATCCCCGCCCTAAAAGGTGCGTGCCAAAACTATGTGCGACTACGTCGATTCGGGCATCCGGGAACCTTCCCCAGAGGCTCTTGAGCGTGCTCCTGAACTTGCGGGTAACCATCCATCTCACAAAGGGAATGAGGAATGCAATTACGGAGAAATAGCCGTACTTGTAGTTAGGGACAAGTGCATTGGGTTCCTTTTCTTTGATTAGCACTTCTAATCGCTCTTGCCATTTCCCGAAAGTCCTAATGCCATGGACTGTCAGCACGACGTGCTGAATAGACAAGGGTTGCTGGAGTTCTTGGAGGACCTTCAGATCGGGCACAGGTAAGGAGGGTGAGGTCATGGTTTACAAAAAACGCGTGATCCGACTGCACTAGTTGATAGCCGAGTGGACCTCACGTCACCAAGCATTCTACGGAGCGTAGAAGAATCAAAATTTCTTCATAGAGCCAGCCCCATTACGCAAGATGCGTGACGCAACTTGCGTAATTCTATCGCAGTCGGGAGTTCTCTGCATATATGTATCTTGTTGATTGTAGATGGCTTGCTAGGAGCAGCCGCTTGTATTCCCGCAGGTGCAGCGGTAACACGTACCACTCCGCAGCATTAGCGAACCGCAGATGTTGCAGGCAGGCGCATCTCCGAATTGCACGAATTCACCGAGCGCTTCAACCTCTCCTTTCCCATTCGGGAGCGGCATGGCATGAATGGACACTGGACGGGACTCGAACAGTTCTCCCTGCTCATTCTTCAGAAACTTGAGCTCTATCCAACGGAAGAGATAATCCATCAGTGACGTGGCATAACCGATCTTTGGATTCCTTGACCAGCCGCTAGGCTCAAAGCGCGTGTGACTGAATTTGGCGCAGAGCACGTCGAGCGGCACCCCATGCTGCAACGCAAGTGAAACGACGGTCGCGATCGAATCCATGAGCCCGGAGATCGTCGAACCCTCCTTCGCCATCCTGATGAAGATCTCCCCCGGTGACCCATCGTCGTACACGCCAACGGTAAGATATCCCTCCTGGCCCGCGATGGAAAAGTGATGGGTGATCGCTCGCCGCTCATCTGGTAGGTGCCGGCGCAACGCGCGCACGAATTCCGGGCTTGTGTCCCCGATCTCTGCGGGCACGGGCACCGATCGGGTTTGCGTATCCTCCGGTCGTGCCACTTCGTTTTCATTGATCGCAATGACTTGCTTTACTGCTGACATATACAACCTCGCTATTGATGACCTACCCGCTGCTGCCTTATCGTTCGCTTGTGAATTCTTGTGTAGACCGCATACCAATCGGAGGCGATTTCTCGTTGTGCCTCAGCTAACGGCAGCGCGCCAGAACAGACTTGATGGTGCAGGTAGTCTTCGACCTCGTCCTTCTCACTCGCCCCTGGGAATACGTTCCGAGGTTGTGGCCAGAGATTGGTCTCGCAGTTCGGACAGCCGCCCAGTTCCAGGGGTATGAGGTGATCAAGTTCGTAATCGTGGATGCTGCCGCTAACCCCGTAAGCCCGCATGAGGTGGTGTTTCATCGCGTTGGTGTACTCGAAGGGCGGTCTGACGGTCGCGGTGTAACCCGGCCGACAGATTGTGTCTCTGATGTTGCTTTGAGTAATGCGCGGATTTACTGCTCCCGGCGTCAGGTCGTGGCGCGGCAACGCTCCCGGCCGTGAGTTCGCTTGTCCCGATCCGTCTTGGGGACGATCCTCGGTTATCCCAGTAAAACGGTTCAGGAGCTCTCCGTTCCCGGCCGAATCCATATGCCAAAGGTTCTCGCGTAGGTAGAACCCGTAGTGGCTCAATAGGTAGGAGCTAAGAAGGAGCAGTAGCAGCAGACGCAGCAGAAATCTCATGGTCG
>JBEKTC010000141.1:0-10716 GCA_049516475.1 Candidatus Korobacteraceae bacterium
TGGCTCGCCTATCCGGCAGGAATGCTGGAAGGATCGCGCCTGCTCGATGCTTCGCCGCATAAGGTGGACGCCCAGCAGACCATCGAGATCGGCAAGGAGTATGAGTTTCTGGTGCTATTCACCAGCACTCCTGGATTTCAAGGGGACATTAAGCTGGCTGCCGCCATGAAGGCGGCCAACCCGAAGCTGAAGATTGCCTTTGTCGGACCCCATGTCACCACGTTGCCGGAAGCTTCGCTGAAAGAAGGGCCGGCAATTGACTTTATCGTGCGTCGGGAATTCGATTATGCAGCTGTTGAATTCGCCAATGGCAAGCCGCTGAGCGAAATTCTCGGTATTTCTTATCGTGACGAAAAAGGGCAGGTCGTCCATAATCCCGACCGTCCGGCGGTTGCCGATCTCGATGCGTTGCCGGATGTCGTGGACGTCTACAAGCGTGATCTGGATCCACGCCGCTACAACGTTCCGTTCCTGCTGTACCCGTTCGTCGCGCTGTACACCACGCGAGGCTGCCCGGCACAATGCACGTTCTGCCTGTGGCCGCAGACCCTCAGCGGTCATCCGTGGCGCAAGCGGTCTTCGGACGCGGTTGCCAGCGAGATGGCGAAGGCCAAGGAGTACTGGCCGTGGGTAAAGGAATTTTTCTTCGACGACGACACCTTCAACATCCAGAAGGCGCGCACCATCGAGCTGTGCGAGAAGCTGAAGCCCTTGGGCCTGACGTGGTCGTGCACCTCGCGCGTCACCACCGACTACCAAACTCTGAAAGCAATGAAGGAAGCCGGTTGCCGATTGCTGATCGTCGGCTATGAGTCAGGGGACCAGCAGATCCTGAAAAACGTTAAGAAGGGTGCGACCGTCGAGCGCGCCCGCGAGTTCACGCGCGATTGCAAGAAGCTTGGGCTGGTGGTCCACGGTGACTTTATCCTCGGCCTGCCCGGCGAGACGAAAGAGACCATTCGCAGAACCATCGACTTCGCCAAGGAATTGGACGTCGAAACCATTCAGGTCTCTCTGGCCCACGCTTATCCCGGGACCGAGCTCTACGACTTCGCCAAATCGAATGGCTTCATTCTGAATGAAGGTACGCAGATGGTCGATGCTATGGGTCATCAGGTGGCGATGATCGAATACCCCGGCATTTCGCGCGACTACATTATGGAGATGGTGCATCGTTTCTACGACGAGTACTATTTCCGTCCGAAGGCGATCTTCCGCATCGTGAAGCGGGCCGCGTTCAATTCCACGGACCGCAAGCGCCTTTACACGGAGGCGAAGTCGTTCATGAAGCTGCGGGCGCAGCGGAATCGTGCGGTGAAGGATACGCGCCACCAGCAGAGCGCGGCTGCCGCTCAACCCCCGGCCGCGGGAACCGGCACAGGAGTCGAGTCCAAAACGCCTGAATCGGTCAGCGCGTAGTCACCCCAACGAGCCCAACAACGGGGCTCGTAAGGGGCCCCGAGGAAGAAGCAGGCGTGACCGTCCGAAGGTATTTGATCCTTCTGGCGGTCGTAGTCGCCTATGAGCCGCGCGCCGATGCTTGCGACACTACTAGCAACTAGCTGCTCAGAATCGACATCTGCTTTAGTCGGGTGAACGAGTGGCCCGTTTTAAACGCTGCTGTGAACTGGCCGCCACTAGCTCGCGGCTCGTAGCTCGCGGCCCGTGGCCAAGGAACTCATGAGAAAGCTCATCCTCACATGTACTGCGGTTCTGTTGCTGGCCGCCTGCTCATCGACCAAACCTGCGGAGTCGCAACCGAGATCCAAACCTGCTCCCAAACAATCCGAATATGAAACCGGGCGCGTAGCCTTTCAGAAGATGTATCTGGCCGCGCGGGAATGGGCGGGCGACGCTACCCCTTTCCGTTTGCAGTCGCAGTTCACTCCTGATGCTCCAGTGGCTGAGGGTAAAGCCGGCGTGTGGCGGGCTTCCTTCGCCTCGCCTGCAAAGAAGATGCTGAAGATGTTTGTTTGGTCAGGATTGGTCGGCCCGAATGCGCCGGAACCGGGCGTCAGCTTTTCGGCCGAAGACACTTGGAGCTCGACCAACACCTCCGACCGGGTTTTCAATCTTGGCTTCCTCACGACCGATAGTGACAAGGCCTATGAAGTTGCGCAGAAGAACGGCGGTCAGAAGCTCACCACAAAAGATCCGAAACAGCCTGTCTTCTTCGTACTGGATTGGGACGCGTCGAAGAACCAGTTGGTCTGGCACGTGATTTACGGCAGCAGCCAGGAGGAAGCGAAATTGCGAATCGCGGTTAACGCATCAACCGGCGAGTTCCTGCGGGTCGAGAAATAAGGCGCACGTGGTACAGCGACGCTACTTTGGTAAGACTCGCCAGCCGACTGTGCCCGCCTTCACGATTGTTACCTGAGGACGCCTACCTGGTTTGACGCGGCTCGCCGATTTTGTGAAGGGCCAGAGATATAAAATCCCCTGACTTGGGGTCGATGCGATGGGGCCGCAGGGCATGCGCATAGTTTGACGACACCTTGGTCTTGAGCGTGCTCAAGTCCTGGCTGAGGCGTCCGGCCTGCTTGTACGCTTCCTCGATGGCTTCTTTTTCGCTCAGAATGCGGCCGCCTTTGAACGCCACCACGGTGTGCATGTGAACCACGTTTCCGGTGTCGGGCTCATACAGCGCGACAACTTTGACATCAGCGACTTCTCGCGAACGCCCTGCTGTTTGCACCAAAGGTTTTGCCATTTTGAAACCTCCGAGCTGATATTTGATCTACGCCACGCTGGGCCAGACGAAAACGTTTATGAACGCAACAGCCAGGCAGCGTCTTACCCCAAGATAGCCACTGAATTCGGTCATGTTGTTGGCTACGAAGCTCGATACAAAATATGTTGGCTGATCGCCGTCCGTGGCCACATCATGGCTTACGCCATCGGCCGTCGAATATTCGGTGAAATATGCGAAGGCAAAGGGAGTGACCGCGCCTGTGTCGTTGTCGGCCCGTGACGATAGACCGATCTGGACGATCGCCGATTCCGCGGGAAAGGTGAAGTGGAAGCTCTGTACGTAGGATCCGTTGCCCTCTGCCCATGCTGCAACTTCTGTAGACCACTGACTATCCACGGGGACCTCCTTTATTTGTTCTGCTCACCGGCGTTGCTGAAGCGTGGTGCTCGCAGTTGTCGAATGCTACTTGCCCGATGTCTTCGCGGGATTCCACCCGGCCCATACCGGAATGCCTCGGTCGTCCCGCAAGGTGACGGTGTTGGTGCCCACGGTAATCTCGCGCGCCAGGATCTCTTCTTCAGTAGCATTTGGCGCCTTTGCCCCAACCACTTTTACCTGATCACCTTTAGCGAAGGAAGCATCGATTTCCTTCAAGAACGAAGCAGGCGCCACACGTACCAGTACCGTGCCAGTATCGGTCTTCACCACCAGAAGAGTTCCTTCGAAGTTCCCCGGAATCTCACGAATGTCCTCAATGACACCTTTGAGCTTGACTTCATTACCAACATCGTACTTGGGCCCGGTATCTTTCGTCCTCTGAGCCGAGCCATAGGACAGTGCCAATGGCAGTATGACAATACTAAACAGGATCCTCGACCACAGCTTGTAGCTCATTGTCGGCACTCCTTCTGGCGAAAGCATGGTCCTGCCCCACGAACGATGCACATTCGCAGGCGGAAACCAGCGCCCCGCCGCCACGGTATCCGGGAAAACGCTGCGGCACTTGCTGAGTTCATCAGAGCACGACCTCTGCATCAAAGGAACGTCGCTCTTTTCGTGAAATGGCGTTTGTGGCGCCATATTGCGCCCAAACTCTTCTTAACTCAAGCTCAAACTTAGCTGGTAACAACCGGCACCGCAGTGAGGGGGCTCACAGCCGGGCGTGACCTCTTACGACCCTAAGGGCTACCACCTTCCGACAGGCTCAGGGCTAATTTGTTGGAAACAATGGTTGCCATATAGCGCTTTCGTGTCATAATCAGGGCACGTTCAGAGATGCAGTCGAGGAAAATTCTTCGTGCGCGCTTCGTTTGCTCCCAGGTTTCTGACTCGACTCCGGCTCGTCGGGCTGGAGCATGAGTATGGGGACGTCCGCATGGAGCATGTGTTGGCCGTTTCGCGTCTTCTGGTAGCACTAACGTCCCTGGCGGCTTGGCTCCTTCACGTCGGAGGCAGCAGCTCCGCCCACTACCGGGTGGGACTGATCTTGTTGCTCGGCTATGTGTTCGCCAGCCTGGTGCTTCTTGTTCGGCTGCAAATGGGCGGCGAACCCAGCCGAAGCTTTGTTGTTTCTGCGCAAGTGAACGATGTGGGCTGGCCGGCGCTGATTTGCTTGTTTGCCGAGATGCCCAACACAACTTTTTTCCTGCTTTTTCTTTTCGCCATGATCGCGGCGGCATTTCGCTGGGGTTTTGTGGAAACAATGGCCACGGCGCTTATCAGCGCAACGCTACTACTCTTCCAAGCCATCATGGTGGCGTACGGGCCCTTGACGCTTCGGGATCTGCTCTTTGCGCCGGTAGAGCCCTCACGGGTGCTTATGCGTTGCGCCTTCCTGGTGATGGCAGGTTGGTTGCTAGGATTTCTGGCCGAGACGGAAAAGCAATTGCGTGCTGAGATCGCTTTTGCGAACCACCTCCTGTCCCTGACTCGCGTCGGCAGCCGCTTTGCTACTGTCCTGCAGAACGTCCTTTCAGAGTTAGGACGAGTCTTCCAGGGAAGGGCGGTTTACGAGGTTGCGGCCCAGGGCAGCAGCGGACGAACCTTTAGGTGGGAGATTCCAGCCTTGGCAAATTCCACGATTCACGTCCGCGAAATCGCTCCCGCAGACAAGATTTTCGAGATGATGCCGGATTATCCGCACACGTTTTTTATGCGCCGCACTGCTGCCAACGGAGCTTGTTCCATTACTGCTCTTGATGAGGATGGCCGACGACTGAAAATCGGCCAGACCGAGGGTCTGGAAATGCCTGTGCCTGAGGCGAATTCGCTCCTGGCCGTCAGCCACGAGATTGGCCGCGACTGGTGTGGCCGTCTCATCTTTCTCGATGCCCACCTGGGACGGCAACGCGAACACGAGCTGCGATTTGCTCAGAATGTTATGCGTCAGGTGGCTCCGGCCCTGTATTCTGTGTATCTCTTCCGCGGGTTTCGCTCGCGGGCAGGAGCGACAGAGCGCGCCCGGGTAGCGCGGGAGCTGCACGACACTACAATACAGTCGCTCATCAGTATCGAGATGCAAGTGGACGTACTTCGCCGGCGTAACGCTGATTGCCAGGTGTCGGTGGAACTGGGACGCATTCAGGAATTGCTTCGCAATGAAGTGTTGAACTTGCGCGAGCTGATGCAGACCATGCGCCCAATTGAAATTGGGCGTCATCAATTCCTTGACTTTATGGCCGAACTCGTGGAACGTTTTTCCAGAGACACAGGTATCGCTGTGCGCTTTATATCGGAGCTGCAGGAGGTCACTATGCCCGATGCCACCTGCCGCGAATTGGTGCGGGTCGTACAAGAGGGCCTGGTAAATATCCGGAAGCACAGCGGGGCCCGCTCGGCGCTGGTTCGCTTTAGCGCGCAGGATGGCTTTTGGAAGTTAGTGATTAACGATGACGGGAACGGTTTCCCTTTTACGGGACGCTTTACCATGACGGAATTAGACAGTCTGCGTCGCGGCCCCGCGATAATCAAGGAACGGATACGCGCGGTCGGAGGCGACATGGTGATCGAATCGACTCCCGGGCACGGTTCTAGGCTGGAGATTACAATTCCGCAGAGAGGACATGAATCATATGGATAAGAAGGAGCCGTCAGTGCGCATTGTAATGGCCGACGACCACACGATTTTCCGGGATGGGCTTCGCCGTTTGCTCGAAGCCGAACCCGAATTGGAGGTAGTGGGCGAGGCGGCCGACGGCGCCGAGGCGGCCAGCCAGACGCGGGCACTCAAGCCCGACATACTTCTCCTCGATCTGGCGATGCCGCGCGTTCCCGGCATGGATGCGCTGCGCGATTTGGCAGCCGATAGCGACAATCTGCAAACCAAGATCATCGTGCTTACCGCGGCCGTGGAGCGACTCGAGATTGTCCAGGCACTCCAATTAGGCGCGCGCGGCGTGGTCATGAAAGAAGCCGCAACCCAGTTGCTGATGAAAGCCATCCGCACCGTCATGCTGGGGCAGTATTGGATTGGCCGCGAAGCTGTGGGAGACATCGTGGAATTCATGCGCACGAATCCCTCCGGTGAAAAGGCCCCGCGCAACTACGGTCTGACCAAGCGCGAAATGGACATACTGACTACCATCGTTGCCGGCTTGAGCAATAAGGAAATTGCGCGCAGGTTCTCGCTCAGTGAGGACACGGTGAAGCATCACCTGACGAACATCTTCGACAAGGTGGGCGTGGCCAGCCGCCTGGAACTTGCCTTATTCGCGATCAATAATCGGCTGACCGAGCCGCCAGCTTAATCGGTTTCCTTTGCGTGCGGTCCGCGCTCTCGCTTTCGCTGCTCCGCGCGCTGCAATCGCTGCGTCCTGTGCCGCCGTGTTTCCACCGTTAGACAAGGACTTCGCCTGAACGCTTTGGATCGAGTGCTTGAGGCCGCATTGTTTGTCGCCGGATTGGCATTCGGCAGCTTTTTGAACGTTTGCATCAGCCGCATTCCGCGCGACCAGTCGATTATCCAACCGCCATCCCACTGTGGGGCCTGTAGCAGTCCCATCCGCTGGTACGATAACGTTCCTCTCGTCAGTTGGATCGTGCTGCGCGGCCGATGTCGCCATTGCACGGCACGCATCTCGGCGCGCTATCCGGCAGTCGAGCTCTTAACTGCTCTGCTGTTCACATATTGTTATTTGTCGTTTGGTTGGACGCTGCTGACGCTGAAGTTCTGCGTCTTCGGGTTCTTGCTCATCGGCCTCATCTTCATGGACGCGGAGACTGGTCTGCTGCCGCGGGAATTTACTTATCCAGGCGTGGCCCTCGGCCTGGTCTTCTCGGGGATCGTCCCCACCGACTATTCGGCTACAGCCCTCCTGCTGCGAATGCTTGATAAGCCGATCCAGAGCGTCCATTGGCTTTCGCTGCTTGATTCGGCGCTCGGCGGCCTGGTTGGTGCGGGCTTCTTTTATCTGGCGTGGGCCCTGTACTATCTCGCCCGCAAGAAACATGGTCTGGGATTTGGCGATATCACGCTGATGGGCATGTCAGGGGCGTTCCTCGGGGTGAAGCTCATCCTGTTCGTTATCTTCTGCTCTCCGCTGTTAGCGGTCGTCTATGTATGCATTCTGTTAGTGCGAGAAATAGTTATGTCAAGAGCGAAGCGTGAGACCCGGTTAGAGGGCGAGGAACCGTTCCTCAGTCGCCAAATTCCTTTTGGTGTGTTTCTCGGCGTCTGTTCCGTGGCCGCCATATTCCTTGGTCAAGCTGTCTGGAGTTGGTACTTGCGCAGGATCTAATGCGAAAACTCCCTGTCCCGTGGACGGGGACTGCCTTGCCGCGTTTGCTTTGCCAGTTGTTTCAAGTGATGCTTGGCATGGGTGCGGTGAAACTGGCGCCATTCTTTGGCGCTGAGCGGGCCAAGGACAGGATGATCGAGCAGTTTGACGCTGCCGCCGAACCTCCGCTCAGCATCGGCGAGGGTGGCATCCACGGCGACGAGTGCATCGTAGAATCGCCGCAAGGAATTGCCCTCGAACCCGTCTTGTGGAATGGTTTGCTTCGGAGCGCTACGTCCTGATGGCATCAGACCCAGCTTTGCCACCCAAAACGTTCGTAGTCGATCCGGCAACGTCGGCCTGCCTCCCAGTGGTCTTCCGATTTCCATCACGCTGAGAATGCCCTTGCTGGTACCGGTGAAGGTCAAGCGGAGATGTTCCAGAATCTGGGCGGACGTCCACTTGCCGGGCAGAGCGCGCTGCCAGTCGGGCTCAGACCAGCCAAGCGTCAGCCTCTCCACTTCGCAGCGGATATGCTCTAAGTCAGGAGACAACGTTCACTCCGTGGCCCGGCGGTGAAACCAATACGGCAATTCTGCTTCGCACCAATATGAACCCAAAAGCAAACTTCTTCAATCGTTCTTTTCGCGTCAAGCGCCTTTGCGCCAAAACAGCACGTTAGTGACAACCCGAAGATCTCGCACAAAGAGCCGAAATTCTCTTTGCGCGATGGGGTTTTGCTAGCCGGCGAGGTATGCGGTCTTCCAATGAAGCCGGAACAACTTGAGTTGCCTAAAGTAAAGACTAACGGTAGGGAGCGTGGCGACGCAAATTGCGATTGGCTACCTGGGTCGTGATGCCCGGGCGCGCCTTGCCGACGCCGCGCGAATGGGGCCGGTCCCGGTGGGCGGTTTTCGGTCGCCGTCGAGCAACTGCTTCAGAACTGCAGCGTTGTTGTGCTCTTCGTCTTTCGCGGCATAAAGCAGCGTCAAACGGCGATTCCGCTTCGCAATTTCGTAGAGCCGTTGCAGTGCCTGGTTTGCCGTCTCGGATGCAAGTTCCTTCAGATACTTCTCGCGAAACTTGCTCCATTGCAGCGGGTGCGCATGAAACCACTTGCGCAGTTCGTTAGAGGGCGCCACATCTTTAAGCCACGCATCGAGAGCAGCAACTTCCTTCGTCAATCCCCGCGGCCAAAGCCGATCAACCAGCACCCGTTCGCCATCCTGCGGAGAAGGCACCTCGTAGACGCGTTTGATGGCAACCGACATGTGAGGTGTATTCTAACTCTGATGGAGGCAGAGCGCCGGTCTCCACGAACTACGGTAGTGGGGTTGTCAAGAGGCAACTGGCAAGACAAGGAGAACGCCATGAGTCATATGAGCGTTTCTGAACGGGGCGTTTATGCGCGCGATAAGTGCACGTGTCGTTACTGCGGTTTGTGCGGCTTTGACGATTTCAATATTTGGATGAACTTGACCGTTGACCACATCGTTCCTGGCGCTGGTGAATCTGCTGAGAACAAAGCCTTAAGCTGCACCCATTGCAACCGCATAAAGAACGACTATGTGCCGAAAGGGAGCAACCGCGAGGAAAAAATAGCCGACGCGCGAGGATACGTCGAACGGCAACGCGACTCGTGGAGAGAACGCTTTGGCCAGATGATCGAGCAGATAAAAATTCAAACTGAGACACTACCAAGGAGCAAATGAATTAAATGGGCAACGCAGACGCGGTTGAATTTGTACTGGGATTAGCTGGCCTCGTCGTTGGCGTTATTCTCATTGTTGCTCAGCTGCAGTTATTCGCTATCAGGCGCTTGCTGGAGACGCTGGTGCTGCAGCAAACACAGTCCCTCACTGAGCAGAAGCGAACCGAAGCTGTGGCGGCTCATGCGCTGCCAGCGGCTCGCCCGGCATTCGCTAACTTGCCGCCGCCGACCCCCGCGCAGAAGAAGAGGCAACGGGCGATCGTCGGCATCGCTCTGATTATTGCTGTCGCCCTTATCGTATTTCTCACCTATGGAGTTCTCTCGGGAAAATAACTTCTGTCTCCACACTATGACACCACTGCCCAAACTAAATGCCAGAACCCTGGACGGAACGTTGAAGCCGAAGCCCGTGCGGTTTGCCCTCTTAGCTGTATTCTCGTTCATTGCGATCGCGATCCTCAGCGCTTGCGACTCCGAAATTCGCAAGACCGATGCCGAGTTGGGATTGAACCCTCAGCAGGCCAGCGGCCGACGCGTGTATGACGCGCGCTGCGCCGATTGCCATTATGCCTACAGCAAACGCAACCTGCGTGGCCCGAGTCTGAATGGACTGTTCAAGAAGCCCTTCATGCAAAACGGAATGCCTGCCAATAACGAGCGCGTCACCGACATCATCGTATTGGGCCGGGCCAAGATGCCCGCTTTTCAGAATAAGCTTACCCAGCAGCAGTTCGATGATCTGATGGCGTACTTGCATACGCTCTGAGGGGTTGCGCTTCACTCTTTGCTACTCGCTATCAAGCGTCACAGGGACTGCGGGGCTCTAGCCTGCATTCGCGATGTCGTGCTGCCCGGGATCTTCCACTCCAGCCGCGGCCTTGATCGCTTTCCAGAGCTCGTTATGTCCCATGCGGGCCTTAGCGGAAAAAGGAATCACGCGATCCGGCGAGACGGCGAGACGTTCGCTCAGTTTCTTCAGCGAGGTGCGCAACTGGTTGGCTGAGATGCGGTCCGCCTTGGTGGCAACCAGCAGGAAGTTGCGATCGACATGCCGCAGCCAGTCGAGCAGTTGCAGGTCGAGTTCCTGCGGAGGAATGGTAACGTCGACCAGCACTACGCACAGCGCCAGGGACTCGCGCGTCTCCAAATAGGGATTGATGAACTTCGCCCACTGCGCCGTGACTTCCTTGGGTACGCGCGCATAGCCATAGCCGGGCAGGTCGGCGAAGATGAAGTCGGGCTGCGGCTTGCCGGGGCGACGCACCTGGAAGAAGTTGATGGTCTGTGTACGTCCAGGCGTGTTGCTGGTCTTGGCGACCTTGCCGGCGACAAGCGAATTAATGAGGCTCGACTTGCCGACGTTGGAGCGGCCGACGAAGGCGATCTCCGGCGCGCTCGGGGGAGGGAATTGCCCCGGGTCGGCTGCCGACGTTACGAAGCGCGTGAGGACCTTCATACCTTACTATCGCCGGAGCAATCCGAAAGTGCAAGGGGAAGCGGCTATGCCCCCTTCTACTTCGATCGGCTCGCAGCGTTCAGAATGAGTTTGATAGGCAGATGTCGCCACAACGCAAAGGCCCGCCGCAGCGGGCCTT
>JBEKTC010000142.1:0-10702 GCA_049516475.1 Candidatus Korobacteraceae bacterium
GGCACCATGTTCGGCATAATCCCCAAGGTCATGTGGGAAAAGCGCATCGCGCCCGACGAGCGCAACACCATTCCACTGGCAACGAATTCTCTGCTGGTCCGCACCGGCAAACAGAACGTCCTCATCGAGACCGGCATCGGCAACAAGCTGAATGAGAAAAGTCAGGCCATCTACCGCAACCAGGCACTGCTTATGAAGAGCTTTGAGCAGGCCGGAATTTCGCCGGACGAGATCGACATCGTCATCAACACTCACCTGCACTTCGACCACTGTGGCTGGAACACGCACTACAAGGACGGCAAGCCGGTCGCGACCTTTCCTCGCGCCACCTACTACGTCCAGGAAGGCGAACTGCTACATGCTCACGAGCAGCACGAGCGCGATCGCGTCAGCTACATGACCGACAATTACGACCCCCTGGTCGACAGCGGGCGAATGAAGTTGCTCAGGGGCGACGCGGAAATCGTTCCTGGCATTTCGGTGAAGGTCTATCCCGGACACACCCGCGACATGCAGGCAGTTATCGTTCGCAGCGGCGGCCAGGTTGCCGCCTATCCCAGCGACCTCATTTGCGATACCAAGCACCTCGATCCCACCTGGACCCTTGGCTTCGATCTCTATCCCCTGGAAAGTATCGCCAACAAGCACTGCTTTTACGATGTCGCCATTCCCCAGCAGTGGCTCGTGGTCTTTACCCACGATCACGAATTGCCTTGGGCATACCTTGAGATGGGTGAAAAGGGGCGACCGGTGGCACGGCCGATCCGGCAGAAGGTGGGCTGAAAGCGCGGCCCTAAAGCGCTATTTACGCCCTGTTTCCTAAGTCCTACTATGTGGGATATCGGATAATTTCGGGAGGGTGACGATGGGCAAAAAGAACAAGAAGGAGAAGAAGAGAAACAAGCGTAAGGACGAAGAGCGGTCGCCCGCTTCCGCTGCTTCAGAAAAGAGCGGCATCAAGCTCGATCTGCGCGCGGTCGAGATCCCGCCGCGGCCCAAGCCCATGAAAGGTAGCGATATTCGCGCCTTGCGCGAGAGCCTGAACGCCAGCCAGGCGCTGTTCGCGCGGCTGCTGAACGTTAGTTCGAATGCGGTTGAGAGCTGGGAGCAAGGCGTCCGCCAACCGCGCCAGGCCACGCTCAAGCTGTTGTATGTCGCCCGTAAGAACCCCGACGTGCTGCTCAGCTAGCAGCGACGCCGTGGCCATGTTTCGTCGGGAGCCCTAGCGTCGTTCTTCCCTTCCGCGAGCTCGCGTCGGCGCGGCCTCATTGCATTCTTGGCAGCGGTAACGCCCATAGCTGGGCGGGATCGAGATAGGCTCCCTGCCAGCGCACAGCGGTGTGAAGATGCGGCCCGGTAGCCCGGCCCGTCGCTCCTGACAAGCCAATCTCCTGCCCCTTCTTCACCTTCTCGCCTTCGGTCACATCCAAACGCGACAGATGCATATAGAGCGTCATGAACTGCTGGCCGTGGTCGATGATGACGCAGTTGCCTTCATAAAACAGCGCTTGCGCCAGTACAACTTCGCCGGAGTTGGCAGCGGCTACGGGCGAGCCGGGCTTGGCATGGTAGTCGAGGCCGCGATGGATGCTGGCCAGTTTTCCGTTGAAGGTGCGGCGCGTACCGAATCCTTCCGAGACCGTCGAGTCGATTGGGGCAACAAATGTTCCCGACCACTCCGGCTCCGCAATTGCATGGGAGAACGCCGCATCCTTAACCTTCCTCTCCGCTTCGATGCGGCGAAGGGTCTCGGGATCAGGCTGTACGAAGCGGTCCGGCACGCGCAGGCTCTCGGTCTTATAATGCGCCGGCTCGACCAGCACATCGCGTTCGTCGTGAGTGGATTGCCCATCAGGCAAGACTGCCTCAAGCTCAAGCTTGTAGTTCCCAGGCTTGGCTTCAACATCAACCCCGGCCAGACCGTACCAGAGATGTTGTCCAGACGGGAAAAAGACAATCTTATGTCCCATCCACTTGGCGTGCAGAGCAGTAAGCGAGCCGGTCACAATAACGGTGAATAAACAAGGCGAGCCGGGGACGATCTTGTGCGGGCTCCAAGCGATGCCATGAAATGGCTGTGGTTCGGCAATAGCCGGTATTAGCAGGGCGAGCGTAAGAATTAACGCGAAAAGGCTCTTCTTGGGGGATTGCATCTTTAAGCGGACGCTGGTATGCGATCTTGCCACATTGGAGATGGAAGACACAACATTCCTCTGCGTCCAGAAACGGGAGCGAGGGGCGCTAGCGGATGATTCAAATGCAGCTGGTCAGGCGGTGGCAGCGCTGGTTCGCCGCTGCTGGAAACATTCCCGACAGAAGACTGGCCGGCCTTGCGTGGGTTTGAAAGGGACGGTGGTCTCCTTGCCACACCCGGAGCAATTGGTCCGCGTTTCCACCTTGTGATAATTGCCTGGCGCCGTGGTTCCCAACGTGGAGGCCCGCTTGGCCTTGCAAGCTTTGCAACGTTTGGGTTCGTTGGTGAACTGCTTATCGTGGAAGAACAACTGTTCGCCCGCCGTAAACACGAAGTCAGATCCGCAGTCGATACACTTCAGAACCTTATCCTGGAATTCCATGGAGAGGTGCTCCCTTCAGCCCGCGACTCCCAAGCACACGGACGGGGTCAACTTGCGACTGCCCGCAGACCGGACTGAGCGTCCACACCGGCAATCACAAATTCCAGTGCTCGGGTACAACTCCCTGGGTTCGGCCCACCATGCATCAGCGCATGGCCTTGCACACATAAGACTGCGGTTCGACTGGTACCATCCCAACTAGGAAGGGAACAAAGTAAGGGCCGCCATTCGAACGGCGGCCCATCTGTGAATTAGTCCTGCTCTTTACGAGCCTTCTTGCGGCTGCGCTTGCGCGCCAGCGCTTCTTTAACGCGTTTCTTTTCGCCCGGCTTGAGGTAGAAGGAGTGACGCTTCACTTCCTTGATTATGTCCTCTTGCTGGACTTTGCGTTTAAAACGTCTCAGGGCGTTCTCTAAAGACTCACCCTCTTGAATGCGAACTTCCGCCAAACAGGAAACACCCCCAGACTCGTCCCAAGTGGACACTAGTAGTTATCCCTATGTTGCCAGGGGAAGTCAAGCAAAGACTTGCAGCACCAACGCGATACGGATGCACCACTAAAGTATGGAAGCGCCGCTATCCTGCTTAGAAACTAAGCCTTAGCGAGAATTGCACTTGACGCGGTGCATAGGCATTCGTCGGAGTCAAAAACTGCGAGTTCATCAGGAATTGGCCGGGATAGACCGTCCCTTTCACTGATGTGGTGTAGGCGACAAACTCTCCGGCGGAGTTGTAGAAGCCGTCATCGCTGATCTGCACCCGGCTGTTGGTTCGGTTGAACACGTTGAACGATTCGGCGACCAGGGTCCACACCATGCGCTCGCCACATCGTATGGTGCGTGTGATGCGCATATCAGTGCTGAAGTAATCGGGTCCGATGAACGCATTTCTGGTGTACCCCGGAAGCCGATCATTGTAGAAATCGCCGTCGCCGTTAGGATCGCCGGCGACGGTGGCATTGACCGGCCGTCCCGATCCCGCTGTGACAATGCTGGAGAACTTCCAATTATTGGCTAACGTTTTGAGAATGCCCTGATCGAAGTGAAACTTGGGTTCAGCGACCCACGCCGCCACAAAACGATTCCGCTGATCGTTGACGCTTGGTCCCCACTCCAGCGAGGTGGCATAGGAATTCTGTACGTTTCCCGAGCGTCCGACCACTAACGCGTCAGGCCCATCGTCCGTGGCTTTGGCCAGCGTGTAGCCAACCTGAAAGTACATACCATGACTCATCTGACGCTTTACGGATATAGTCAGGCCGTTGTAGATGCTGCTGGCGTCGCTCTGATAGGAATTGATCGCTCCCAGTTGTGGGTTGGGCCGCTGCACGGCGTTGATGCAGGGAGGATAGGGACAGGTTACCGATGGGGTGGTTTGCCACGTAGTGAATGAGTCGACACTGTACATGCCCAGGAAGACCGATCCAGTGTCGTTGTACACCGGATAATTGACCACGGTCGGTGGGGGAAGGTTGACATCCAGCGAGCGGATTTCGTGCACTCCGCGCACGTAGGCATAGCTCACCGTCGCGACAATGCTGTCGCCGAACTGGTGCTGCACGGTCAGGTTCGCCTGCTCCGTGTAAGGCGTCTGGAAGTTCGGGGCAAAGGCCGAGATGTCCGTCGTCACTAATCCGGCCAACGACTTCGGCAAGTTGCAAACCAACGTGCCCGGTGGGCAATTTACCAAAGGGCTGGGGTAGCTCGGGAACAAGGCGGCTTGTGCCGGAATCATCAGATTCAGGAAAAGTTGGCTTTGCTGAATGCCGTTGTCGGTGGCGACCTGCGAGGCATACATCGCAGGGATCGGCATGTAAAACAGGCCGCCGTCTCCGCGAATGACCGTGGGGTGCTTCTCGCCGAGCGAATAAGCGAAACCAATCCTCGGCGAGAAGTTGTTCATGTCGGTGGGGACCTTGCCTGATGCCGGGTAGAGCGGATTGCTCACCAACGGGCCGGGCTCGAAGGTTTGCAGGTCATAACGAATTCCCGCATTCAGAGTGAACTTTTGGGTCACGCGAATGTTGTCCTGCATGAAAGCTGCATACATGCGCGAGTTGGGATGGGAGACGGCATTGCCGAAGTCCTGCATGTAATAGCGTGGCACGTCGTGGGCATAAGCGCGAAGCGGCGACAGCGGCTCGCCATATTCCATGGGAGCGTAGGTCCACGGGTTCACCTTCACGTCGTCGAAGTAATACTCGCCGTCGAAAAGATAGGGATAGTAGTTATAGATCCAGGCCTGGATGAAGTCGCCGCCGAACTTCCAATGCACGCGGCCAGTGTCATAGCTGAGAGTCTCGGCGATATGCAGCTTCTTCTCGCGGGTGTCGCGCGGCAACGTGCTGGAGCCGCCGAAGCCCTCCATGATGTCGTAAATCTTGTTCCACGGTTGATTGGTGTTGGCAAGAGAATCCTGCGCATCGTGGGAGAACTGCACTCGCAGATTGCCGGCAAATTTGTTGCTCCAGGAGCTCATCAAGGAAGCAGCTATGCTTTCGGTCTGGACATCCTCGGTTCCATTGGCGCTGGCGGCATAGCCGGTGATCGGACTGGAGGGGTCGAAGAAGACATTATTGGTACCGGTGAGCCGGGAGGTACTGACGCGGATGAAAGCCAGTTGTTTGGGCGAGAGGTTGAAGTCTACCTTGGCGAATCCAGCGTTGCCCTGCATGGTTGTGGGATAGCTTCCGCCCATGTTATTCAGCTTCTGTGCCGCGGCGAAGACCATTGCCTGGTCGGTAGAGTCGTAGTCGGTGGGTTGGGGAACGATGGTGCTGGCGCCGTTGGCGAATTGCACTACCGAGGGCACGGTCAGGAGATGCTGATCGAAGCCGGCATAAAAGAAGATGCGATCTTTGCGTATGGGGCCGCCAACCGTCCCGCCGAACTGTTGCTGGCGGTCGTTCGGCTGGCTGGAAGCATAGGGTTGCTGGGCGTCGAAGGCGCGGTCGCGCAGATAGTAGAAGCCGGTGCCATGCCAGTCGTTGGTGCCTGACTTGGTGGCAACATTGAACACCGCTCCGCCAGAACGCCCCAGCTCTGCGCTGTAGGAGTTCTTCGAGACGCGGAACTCCTGGATGACCTCGTTGCTGAATTGATAGGGCGCGCGATAGCCGCCGCGTGCCTGGGCAAAGAAGGAGTTGTTGTCGTCCGTGCCATCGACCAGAAAACTGTTCTGAAAGCCGCGAACTCCTCCCACCGACAGATCGCCATTGGAGTCGGAGGTGAGGCCGCGCGGGTCCTGGACCACGTCCGATGAGAGCAAAGCGAGATCGGTGAAGCGGCGGCCGTTCAAGGGAAGACCGGCGATAGCCGACTGCGTCACCACGTTGGAAATCTCGCCGCCTTGCGTGTCGATCGCAATCGGGGGTGCGCTGACCGTGACGCTCTGCGTGAGCGCCGCCGGCGATAACCGAAGGTGTACCACGGAGACACCGCCGACGAGTAACTCCACGCCACGGCTGGTTTTCGTCGCCATTCCGGGTGCGGAAGCGGTGACGTCATAGCGGCCGGGTTGCAACATCCCGAAGTTGAATGTCCCTTGCGCGTCGGTTACCGCTTGCAGCCGGAAGCCGCGCGAGGAATCGCTGACCGTGATCGCTGCGGTGGCAATGCGCGCACCGCTGGCGTCCTCGATGACACCTTGCAGTGAGGTGGAACCGTCCTGCGCGCGTAACGCCGGCGCCATCCTAAGAATGAGCGCAACCAGAAAAGCAAGGTAGAGCAAGCGCCGGGCGAAGTGGAAACGAGCAACAAGCCCCAAGCCGGGAAGCGTCCGCATTCGGCACGTCCTGCTAGCAGTAGCTACTTGTTATCTTGAAAAAAGTGGTGGGATGTGGTCTGTGATAAACGTCGATTTAGATCGACACGAAAGGCCAATACCAGAATGGAAAGGAATTGTACTTTCGTAACTGTCTAAAACCTGGACGGTGGGCAGCGGAGGGCAATCAACTTGCTTACCGCAACCGCCTCGCCCGCCAATCGTGGCATGCCGCCGACCCTTGTGACGCCCGTCGTTGACCGGCGAAAATCGCGCATGGTACCGTACTTAGTTACACCAACCTCGACCGCGCCATCCCCCGGGGTCCCCAGAGACGCCGTCTTTGCGGCTCTGGGGTGGTCAGTGCGCTGAAGGATTCCCACTTGTCCTCCGAGACCCAGGTTGCCGCACCGGTTCGCAAGACTGCCTTGAATGCGGTCCATCGCCAGTTGGGCGCCAAAATGGTCGATTTCAACGGCTGGGACATGCCGGTGGAATATCCCTCCGTCGGCGGGCTGATGAAAGAGCACCTCGCCGTCCGCACCGGCGTGGGCGTCTTTGACGTCAGCCACATGGGCGACATTCGCATCTCAGGGCTGCAGGCGCTGGACGCTGTGCAGCACATCACCATGAACGACGCTGCGGGTATGGCGATCGGCCAGTGCCGCTATTCGGCGATGCTGTATCCCGAGGGAACGTTTGTCGATGACGTGATCGTGCACCGCATGGGCGAGGAAGATTACATGCTGGTGATCAACGCCGGCACGCGCGAGAAAGACGTCAACTGGGTCACCGCGAACACGCGCCAGTTCGATTGCAAAGTCGAAAACCTGAGCGACGATTACACCCAGATCGCGATCCAGGGACCGAAAGGCGTCGATACTCTTCAGAAGCTGACGGACGTGGACCTGTCGCAGGTGAAGTTCTACTGGTTCACCCACGGAACGGTTTGCGGACTGAAGAACATTTTGATTGCCCGCACGGGCTATACGGCGGAAGACGGCTTCGAAATCTACGTGCCGACCGACGAGAAAACCAGCGCCATGGTGTGGAATGCCGTGCTGGACGCGGGCAAGGAGTTCGGCATCGTGCCATGCGGACTGGGCGCGCGCAATACTCTAAGGCTGGAAGGCAAGCTGCCGCTCTACGGGCATGAGATTTCGGACTCGATCAACGTTTGGGAAGCAGGGCTGGATCGCTTCCTGAAGATGGAGAAGGGCGACTTTATAGGCCGCGCCGCGCTGGAACGCGCCAAGGCCGCCGGCATCAAGCGGACGCTGGTGGGACTGGAGTCAGTCGATCGGGGCATCCCGCGCGACGGCTACAAGGTGTTCGACCTGAGCGGCAACGAAATCGGATACGTGACCAGCGGTTCCTACGCGCCGTTCCTGAAGAAGAACATTGCGCTGGCGTACGTGCCGATCGAGCAGTCCGAGCTAGGGCACGAAGTGTGTGTCCAGTGCAGGACTACGCCGGTCAAATGCAAAGTTGTGCCAACACCGTTTTACAAGCGCCCGAAGAAGCAGGCGTAAGAATTCGGTGGAAGGGCACGGCTTTTGCCGTGCCAACCTGCGTGATTTTTTACCGGGCTTTAGCCCTGGCAATCCGCGGCTAAAGCCGGTTTTGATGTCGCGCTATTTCGCCGGGCTGAAGCCCGGCGCTTCCACCATGGTCTGGAGGAGAAATCAGAATGGCTTATCCCGCGGATTACAAGTACACCAAAGAACACGAGTGGCTGAAAATTGACGGCAACACGGGCGTCATTGGCATTACAGATTATGCGCAAAACTCGCTGGGCGACATCGTATTTGTTGAGTTGCCCAAAGTTGGCACGGAGATCGCCGCCGGCAAGACCTTCGGCTCGGTCGAGTCGGTGAAGGCCGTGTCGGACTTATTTGCACCGGTCTCGGGCACCGTGACGGAGATCAACGAAGCGCTGAACACCGCCCCCGAGCAGGTGAATAAAGATGCGAATACGACCTGGATGATCAAGGTCAAGCTGAAAGATGCGGGCGAGGCTGCCAAGTTGCTGTCCGGCGCCGACTATGAGAAGTTCATCGCCGAAGAGGGCGGGCACTAAGTGCAGCAATTAGCAATTAGCCAAGGCAGCAAATCGTGCCGGCAACCTCGCGAACACAATTTTCGGCCATTAGTCGAGGCAAGTTTGATATCGAGCGCACTTGGCGCGGAACAGTCTAGCCCAGCACGGAGCGAAGCGGAGTGCTGGGTAACGCGCAAGAAGAAAACGAAGTCCCGTAGGGACGGCGGGGCTTCAAGAAAAGGTACGCGTCAGGTTTGTATCAAGGCACAGCTTCACAGGCCGCCAAAAACTCGGAAAAGCAGATCTTTCACCGACTGAAGTCGGTTCGTGATGACAAATCTGAAGGGTTTAGAC
Source organism: Candidatus Korobacteraceae bacterium (assembly GCA_049516475.1). GTDB lineage: Bacteria > Acidobacteriota > Terriglobia > Terriglobales > Acidobacteriaceae > Bog-257. The sequence continues at coordinate 8,734 of JBEKTC010000142.1, forward strand.
GCCGACTTGAAAGCCGGCTCTACCCGAATGGGCCGGTGTTTCGGCATGGCTGAAGCCATGCCCTGACACAAACCACCTATGAGATAGGCCTTATATTTTCGTTCTTACAGTCGCCCAGGAAAGCTACAGGTACCCATGCGCTATCTTCCTAAGTCGCAGTCCGATCGCGAAGTCATGTTGCGCGAGATCGGCGCGAAATCGATTGATGACTTGTTTGCCGCCATTCCAGCCGAGTATCGCCTGAAGGGCGATCTCGACATCCCACGCCAATACGCCGAAAGCGAGATTGTGGAGTTTTTCCGCCAGCGCGCCGCCAACAGCGCGCAGGGCTATGCCATGTTTCTCGGCGCGGGCGCATATTCGCACTATCGGCCGCTGGTCATCGATGCGCTCATTTCACGTGGAGAATTCTTCACCGCCTACACGCCGTATCAGCCTGAAATCGCCCAAGGCACGCTGCAATCCATCTTCGAATTCCAGAGCATGATCTGCGAGTTGACCGGCATGGACGTGGCCAACGCCTCCATGTACGACGGCTCGACCGGCGCGGCCGAGGCGCTGATGATGGCCGCGCGCATTACCGGGCGCCATAAGTCGGCGGTCGCCTCCACCGTGCATCCCGAGTATCGCGAGGTCATCACCACCTACTCGCGCTACCAGGGCATGCCGGTTTCGACCTTTGGCTATGCGGAGAATGGCCGCGTTGACCTCGACACGCTCGACATGGCCCTCGACGAAGATACTGCCGGAGTGCTCATACAGTCGCCCAACTTTTTCGGCACCATCGAAGATGTCGCGGCGATCGCCGACATCGTGCACAGCAAGGGCGCGATGCTGATCGTCTCCATCGCCGAGGCGGTTTCGCTGGGCATCGTGAAGCCGCCGGTGGAAGCCGACATCGTCAGTATGGAAGCGCAGTCGTTCGGGGTGCCGCTGGGATTCGGCGGCCCGTACTGCGGCGTCATCGCCACGCGCGACAAATTCGTGCGCCAGATGCCGGGCCGTCTGGTAGGCGAAACCCACGACCGTAATGGCCGCCGCGGCTTCGTGCTGACGCTCGCCACGCGCGAGCAGCACATCCGCCGCGAGAAAGCCACGTCGAACATCTGCACCAACCAGGGATTGGTCGCGCTGATGTGTGGGATCTTTATGACCGTTTACGGCCGCCAAGGGTTGAAAGAACTCGCGACGCAAAACCTGGCGAAAGCTCATTACGCCGCCGAGCAGTTCAAGAAGAGCGGCGCGACGCTGCTATTTGAAGGCGCTCCGCGCTTCAATGAGTTCGTAATTGAGACGAAAACCGATCCCTACGCTATCAACGACAAGCTGCTGGAGCAGCGAATCATCGGAGGCTTCCCGCTGAAGAAGTTTTATCCCGAACTGAACAACGCCTCGCTGTGGTGCTGCACCGAGACCACGGCCAAGGCCTCGATTGACGCGGTTGCGAAGGAGGTGGCGCTGTGAACCTTAACGAGAAGATCACCAAAGCGACCACCCATATCAGCCAGAACGAGGGATTGATCTTCGAGAAATCGTCACCCGGCAAGAAGGGCTACATGCTGCCTCCGCTCGACGTGCCGGAGGTTGATCCGGCCGAGTTACTCGGTAATCACACGCGTGAAGACTTGGGCAATATGCCGGAAGTAAGCGAGATCGAGATCATCCGCCACTACACGCGCATCTCGACGTGGAATTATGCCGTGGACCATGGGATGTATCCGCTGGGCTCGTGCACCATGAAGTACAACGCACGCGTGAATGAATACGTGGCGCGGCTGATGGGACTGGCGGAGGCGCATCCGTATCAGCCGGAGCGCGTCAGCCAGGGTGCGCTGCGCATCTTGCAGATGCTGAGCGAGCAACTCATTGAGATCACCGGCATGGATGCGATCACGCTGCAACCCGCGGCCGGCGCGCATGGAGAGCTTACCGGCATTCTCATGATTCGCGCGTATCTGGAATCGCGCGG
>JBEKTC010000143.1:0-19275 GCA_049516475.1 Candidatus Korobacteraceae bacterium
AGGAACTTTTCTGCTTTCTGGTCGTTGATCTCGGCCAGCGATTCGCGCATGGAAAGCGCCGAGCGCGAATATTTGGCCATGCCGTACGCCTGCACCTCAGGATCGGCGCCGTGGACGGCGTACACCTGGGTGCTGGGCTCGTGATGGGAGGAAACTTCGCCGTTATCCGCGTCTGGTTTGTGACCGAGTGACATTGCGGTGAATCATATGCGGTATGGGAGAGGCGGGCAACCGTCGAAGCTGTGGGAATCGTGTAAAACTGGTGACATCCCATAAATTCTTTGCGTAAACCTCCGCCTGAACCCGATCTCGCTTCCGATACTCGCACCCAGTGGGTGGGCGCGGACTCCATTCTGTTTGCCACGGCGCATAGGCCATGGCCCGCGCCCATGGCGCCGTGGATCATGACCCAGCGCTGGAACGATCTTCTGTTTATGCACTACTCGCTCGCGCCGGAAGTGGTGCGAGCGCTGGTGCCGGAATCCCTGACCGTGGACACCTATGAGCAACGCGCGTGGGTGTCGGTGACGCCGTTCTGGATCAACCATCTGCGGCCGCCGGGAGTGCCTTCGCTGCCCTGGTTCTCGCATTTTTCCGAGATCAATGTGCGGACGTATGTCAGCTACAACGGCAAGCCCGGCGTGTACTTCTTCAGCCTGGATGCCAGCAATCTGTCGGCAGTGTGGGGCGCGCGCGTCTTCTATCGGCTGCCCTATTGGCAGGCGTCGATGAAGGTGAAGGGCAAGGGCGGAGCAAAGATCGACTACCTCTCAAAGCGGCAGCATGGGCCGAAACCGGCCGAGTTGAAATGCTCATACGGGCCAGCTAGCCGGCAGACGTTTCAGGCGCGGCCGGGGTCGCTTCAGCACTTCCTCACCGAGCGGTACTGTCTTTATGCGGTCAGCAGAAAGCACCTATATCGCGGAGAGATTCACCATCTGCCGTGGGACTTGCAGGAGGCGGTGGTTGATCTGGAAGTGAACACGATGGCGCAGCCTGCGGGTCTGCAACTCCCTGCTCAGCCTGATCTGGCGTACTTTTCCAGCGAGTTGAAGGTGCTGTTCTGGGCGCCGGAGCGATTGCGGTGAGGCAGCAGTCAGCAATCAGCCGTCAGCCGTCAGCCCTTACAAACTCTCGCAGAGAGGTCTTCAGAGCGAGGGCTGAATGCTGATTGCTGACTGCTGACTGCTCGGTATAATCCAGCTTGCTTCATGCGGGAGGGATTCATGGCAGGAGTGGAAGGCCGAGTCGCGCTGGTTACGGGAGCGTCGCAGGGCATAGGCCGGGCATGCGCGCTGGTTCTGGCTGAGTCGGGTGCGAAGCTGGCGTTGTGCGCGCGCAATCAGGAGAAGCTGGAGCAACTGGCCGGCGAGATCAAGAGCAAGGGCGGCGAGGCGGCTGCGTTCAAGCTCGACGTGGCCAGCGAAGATGAAATCAAGACCGTCGTGAAGGCGGTGATCGCGCGCTTCGGCAAAATTGACATTCTCGTCAACAACGCGGGCATCACCCGAGACCAGCTGGTCATGCGCATGAAGCGCGCTGACTGGGACGACGTCATCGCCACCAACCTGACCGCCCCATACCTGCTGATACAGGCTGTGATCGGCTCCATGCTGAAGCAGCGCTGGGGGCGAATCATTAACGTCACCAGCATCTTCGGACAGATCGGCCAGGCAGGGCAGGCTAATTACTCGTCGTCGAAGGCCGGGCTGATCGGACTGACCATGTCGGTGGCACGCGAGGTTGGATCGCGCAACATCACCGTCAACGCGGTTGCGCCGGGCTTCATCGAGACCGCGATGACCGAGGTCCTTCCGGCTGAGTTGAAAGAGAACATCCTGAAGAACATTCCGCTGGGGCGCGCAGGCAGCGATATGGATGTGGCCCAAGCCGTGAAGTTTTTGGCGTCGGAGGAGGCTGGCTACGTTACGGGGCATGTGTTGAATGTGAATGGCGGGATATTGATGGGGTAGCAGGACTTAGTGCAGTCATGTCCGAGATCGTCCCAGCCACGAGTGCGGAGCAGATCGAACAGGTGCGAAATCTGTTCGCCGAATATCGCGCGCAGTTGCCGGTGGAATATTGCTTTCGTACGTTTGATGCGGAGATTGCCGGCTTGCCGGGCGTGTATGCTCCGCCGGAAGGGCTACTGTTACTGGCGACGGTGATAGGGCAGCCGGTGGGATGTGTCGGTCTGCGTCCCTTCCCGCGCGAGGGGACTTGCGAGATGAAGCGGCTTTATGTACGTCCGGCATTTCGCGGCGACAAGCTGGGGAAAAAGCTGGTGGAGCGGTTGCTACTGGAGGCCCGGCGTCTCGGCTATTCGTCCATGCGGCTCGATTCTCATCCTCCAACCATGCAGGCCGCAATGGAGATGTACCGCAAGCTGGGTTTCCGCGAAGTGAGTCCTGAGCCACTGGAAGCAGTGGAAGGGCTGATCTACATGGAGTTGCCTCTGGTCTAAAAGAGATGTCCGTTGCCGGTTGCCAGGTGTCAGTCGCACTCAATTTCATTTGCGCGAGAATTCACTTGCCAGCCCTCCCGGCAATGGTTACTATGCAGTCAACCCCATGGCCACTCCTCCACAGGACGCAAACCACAAATGAACATCGGCGAGACGATCCGCAATTTCCGCCTGCAGAAAAGTATGTCGCAAGGTGACATTGAAAAGCGCACCGGTCTGCTGCGCTGTTATCTCTCGCGGGTGGAGAATGGGCACACCATTCCGTCGCTGGATACGCTGGCCAGAATTGCGACGGCGATGGACCTTCCGTTGTCCAGATTCTTTACCGACGGCGCCAGCGACAACGGGAGCAAGACGCCCCAACTGGCTGAAGATGAGGTACGCTTTCTGACCCAGATTCGCCGCTATTCGCCCAACCTGAACGACAGCGACCGCAAGCTGGTGATTGCGATGGTCAAGAAGATGGCCGCGACCGCCGGCAAGTAGTGAACCACAAAGGCACCGAGGCACAGAGTTGATGTGGCTGCCAATCGCAGACGGCACGTGGGCGTTCTTACGTGCGCCTCAAGACGTGCTTCGCCCGGAAAGATAAGAAGATAAGGGAAAGGGAATTCGTGGGAAAAATTCAAAGAGCAATCTTAAGTGTTACCAACAAGACAGGGCTGGTGGAATTTGCGCGCAGACTGACGAAGATGGGCGTCGAACTGGTTTCCACCGGAGGCACGGCCAAGCTGCTGCGGGATTCCGGCATCGCGGTGAAGGACATCTCCGATCTCACCGGCTTTCCCGAAATGCTGGACGGCCGGGTGAAGACGCTTCACCCCAAGGTGCATGGCGGCATCTTGCACGTCCGCGGCAAGGCGGAGCATCGCGCCGCAGTCAGCGAGCACGGCATTGAGCCCATCGACATGGTGGTGGTGAACCTCTACGCCTTCGAGAAGACCGCAGGCAAGCCCGGCGTGGAGTTTGAAGACGTTATCGAGAACATCGACATCGGCGGACCTTCGATGGTGCGCTCAGCGGCGAAGAATTTCCAGGACGTTGCCATCGTGACCTCGCCGTCAGACTACGACGCCATCGCCAGCGAGATGGAAAGCGGCGGCGGATCGCTGTCGCTGAAGACGAAGTGGCGCTTGGCGCAAAAGGCATTTGCGACGACAGCGGCATACGATTCGGCGATTGCCTCGACGTTGGAGCGAATCGGCGCGCCCGAGAGCCATGCCGGGAAATTCGAACTCGGCGGCGATGACGGTTTTCCCCATACGTTGCGGCTCAGCTTCAGCAAGGCATTCGATCTTCGCTACGGCGAGAATCCGCACCAAAAGGCCGCGTTGTACTCCGACGGCTCAGGCAAAGGTGTGGCGAATGGCAAACAGCTCCAAGGCAAGGAGCTGAGCTACAACAATATTGTCGATCTGCAAGCGGCATGGGACCTGGCGCAGGAGTTCCAGGAGCCCGTCTGCGCGATCATCAAGCACACCAATCCTTGTGGAACGGCAGTTGCGACTACGCTGCCCGAAGCCTACAAGCGCGCGCTGGAGTGCGATCCGGTGTCGGCTTTCGGCGGCGTGATCGGGGTCAATCGCCCGATTGATCGCGAGACGGCGACAGAGATGGCCAAGCTCTTCGTCGAGGCTATCGCAGCACCTGGGTTCGATGACGCTGCGCGTGAGATTTTCGCGGCGAAGAAGAATCTGCGGCTGGTGGAAATTGTTCCCACGGAGCAAAAATGGGTGCTGAAGAATGTTTCCGGCGGCGTCTTGCTGCAAGATAACGACATGCGGCCTCTCACCGAAGCCGACCTCGAGATCGTCAGCGAACGCAAGCCGACGGAGCAAGAGATGCGCGACCTGCTGTTCGCGTGGAAGGTCTGCAAGCACGTGAAGTCCAACGCGATTCTCTATGCCCGCAACGGCCAGAGCACCGGCGTGGGCGCGGGCCAGATGAGCCGCGTGGATTCGGCGAAGATCGGCGCGATGAAGTCGGTGCTTGGGATCAAAGGCTCGGTTGCGGCGTCGGACGCTTTCTTTCCATTTCCCGATGGTGTTGAGGAGATCGCAAAGGCGGGCGCGGCGGCGATCATCCAGCCCGGCGGCTCGGTGCGCGACCAGGAAGTGATCGACGCGGCGAACCGTCTTGGCCTGGCGATGGTGCTCACCGGCGTGCGGCACTTCCGGCACTAGGCAGGAGATGGTCGAGGCGGCCGGGTAGAGCTGGCCCCTTCGACTGCGCTCAAGGCAAGCTTTCAGGCCAGCGTCAAGGTCGACGGTATCTAGATCGGGGTGAGGCGGGTCATCGAAGATGACCGCCTCACCCCGAATCGTTCTTTGGGGCCTTCGGAACGCGGCGCTAAAGCGCCGCTCTACCAGTGCGCTTCAGTTCCTGCTGCGCACCTTCGACAGCAATCGCAGGATCTCGAAATACAGCCAGATCAGGGTGATCATCAGCGCGAAGGCGCTGTACCACTCCATGTACTTGGGAGCGCCCATGCGGGCGCCGTTTTCGATCAAGTCGAAATCGAGCACCAGATTCAGCGCGGCGATGACCACCACCAGAAGGCTGAAGCCGATGCCGATGGGCGTTGCCCCGTTGATGGTGGTGAAGTGTACGCCGAAGAATCCCAGGATGAATTGCAGGAAGTAGAAGACGGCGATGCCGCCGGTGGCGGCGACGATGCCGAGCCGTAGCTTGTCTGTGACCTTGATGAGCCCGGTGCGATAAGCGATCAACATTGCGACCAGCGTACCGAAAGTCAGCGCGACTGCCTGAATGGCGATGCCGTGGAAGCGCATTTCCATCAGCGCCGAGACTCCGCCCAACACCAGACCTTCCAGCAGCGCATAGATGGGCGCGGTTACGCCCGCCCATTCCTTCTTGAAGATGGTGACCATGGCAACGATGAAGCCGCCGATGCCGCCTACCATTGCCGGCAGAGCGACCGACGCCATCGCGTCTTGGGGAGAACTGGCCAGCGCGCCAAAGAAACGGTTCCAGGTCCATGCTGCGGTGGCTACGCAGAGGATAATCAGTATCCCGGTCTTGTTGACCGCGCCCGATATGGTCATGGTTTCGGCGCCGTAGGCAACATCGCCAGGGCCGAAAGCGCCACGCAGGGCGGGGTTCGAGGTTCTCATCAGGTCGGCCATTCAGGATCTCCTTGCAGATAGCGTATCAAAGATAGCGTACAGATTAGACGTGTGGGAGCGCTAGTAGGACTCTTTGGGGTGCTCTTCGCTTCTCGCCAAAGGGTGGAAGAGCGGCGCTTTAGCGCCGCGCTGATCGCAAGCTCCCAGATGAGGGTGAAGCAATCCACTGCGACGCAGTGGATTGCTTCACAAATTGTTAATAGCGCGTTGACGCGGGCCTAAAGGCCCGCTCCTCCACCGCTGGCCGCTTTTCCACCCTCTAGCGAAAAGCGAACGGCGAACATCTGTCCCTAGAACAAGTTCTCCTGCCCGGTCGCGTTCATCCGCGGGCGCTTGATGCCGAAGTGCTCGTACGCCAAATGCGTTGCGACGCGGCCGCGCGGGGTGCGGTCTAGGAAGCCGATCTGCATCAGAAATGGCTCGTAGATTTCTTCGATCGCGTCGGCTTCCTCGGCGAGTGAGGCGGCCAGCGTGTTCAAGCCGACCGGGCCGCCCTGGTATTTCTCGATGATGGTGAGCAGCAGCTTTCGGTCAATCTCGTCGAAGCCGTAGCGGTCAACCTCCAGCATCTCCAGCGCTTTTTGGGCAATTTCCTTGTCGATGTTGCCCTTGCCCTTCACCTGCGCGTAGTCGCGGACGCGGCGCAGCAGGCGATTGGCGATGCGCGGTGTGCCGCGACAGCGCGTGGCGATTTCGACCGCGCCGGCCTCGTCGATCTCGACGCCGAGAATCTCCGCCGAGCGCTGCAGGATGACCTTCAGGTCGTCGTGAGTGTAGAACTCCAGCCGCAGCACGATGCCGAAGCGCGAGCGCAGCGGCGCCGACAGCAACCCCGCACGCGTGGTTGCGCCAATGAAGGTGAATGGCCGCACCTCGATGGTATGCGTGCGCGCCGATGGGCCTTGGCCGATGATGATGTCGAGCTTGTAATCTTCCAGCGCCGAGTAGAGCAACTCTTCCAGCGCGGGCTGCAGGCGGTGCACTTCGTCGATGAACAGCACCTGTTTGTCGCGCAGGTTGGTGAGGATCGCCGTCAGGTCACCCTTGATCTGGAGCGTTGGCCCGGAAGTTTGCTGGAACGCGACGCCCAGTTCGTTGGCGATGATGTTGGCCAGCGTCGTCTTGCCCAGGCCCGGTGGCCCGTAGAGTAGCACGTGATCGAGTGCTTCGCCGCGCGATTTTGCGGCCTGGATGGCGATCTCGAGGTTGTCCTTGACCTTGTTCTGGCCGATGAACTCGCGCAGCCGCTGCGGACGCAGCTTCAGCTCGAAGGACGAGTCATCGTCGAGGGGCACGGCGGAGACGATGCGATCAGGATTTTCTTTGGGCAAAGGCACGCAGGGCGATAGTAAAGGGAAGAGCGAGGGGGGCGCAACGAGGAGCGGGTACGTTTACCAAATGTACCCGAAGCGGGTGAACGATCTCTCCGAATCCTCGGTCACAGAGTTTGCGGGAACATTGGGAAAGCAGATCCCCTCGCCGACTAAAGTCGGCTCGTGATGACAAATATAAATAAAGAACTTGCGACGGCGTACCTGAAGGTACGCCCCTTCAAAACCGCCGAGATCAGGTTCCTAAGCAAGCTGCACGACTCCGCCGCAGGTTACCGAACGCTCGTTCGGTTACTAAAGTACAATTACTCCCATTGTACTTTCGTAACTTGCGCTGATTACCTGCGCACGGCATACTGCATTCACCTACCACAGAACCTGGGAGAAAGGGTTGGAGGAGGTTACGAGGGTCTCCTCTTCCAGCCCTTCGTTTTTTAGCGGTGACGAGCGAGTTACAGACCTTTTGGCTGATTGCTCCAGGAGCCCTGACCACTCAGCAGGGACACTAAAGAGTAACCAGCCAATTGCTTTCTTCCGGCACGAACTTCCCATCAAACGCTCTAAGATGAACGCAGCCGGTGAGACCGGATTGAGGGAATGTTCGTTCCTGGAGTTCTGCGATGAAAAAGATTGCCATAGCATTGGTGGCGCTGTTTGCGATGGCTGGCTTGGCTGCGGCATCGGAGCGGCGCGATGCGGATCTGGACCGCATCCAGTCGGCGAGTACCATCCTGAGCCAGATCATGTCCGCACCCGATCGGGCGATTCCCGACAGCATCATGTCGGGAGCGAAGTGTATCGCCATCATGCCGTCGGCACTGAAGGCAAGCTTCCTCGTCGGCGCCAACTACGGTAAAGGGGTGGCGATGTGCCGCACCGAGCACGGCTGGAGCGCTCCCGCATTTTTCAAGCTGACGGGTGGCAGCTTCGGATTTCAGGCGGGCGGCCAGGCGTCTGACCTGGTGTTGATTGTCCGCACCGTCGACGGCATGCAGCACCTTCTGCATAGCAAGTTCAAGCTGGGCGCGGATGCTTCCGCGGCTGCGGGACCGGTTGGCCGAGACGCGCAGGCGATGACCGATCTGACTTTGCGCGCCCAGGTGCTGACGTACTCGCGCTCGCGCGGACTCTTTCTCGGCGTTTCGCTGAGCGGCGGAGTGATTAAGCAGGACCAAGCCGATACCCAGGCTTTCTATGGCAAGGATTGGAGCTATTACGGCCTGCTGAATGGGCAAGTGCCGGTTCCGCAAGATGCCGAGCTCCTGTTGAAGACGGTGGAGAAGTATGCTCCAACACCAAAGCCGATGGTGGCCCCAGCTTCAGCGGCAACTCCGAGTGCGCAGGTGGCTCAGCCGGCACCGGCTCCGGTTGCTACTGCGGCGGTGACCCCGGCTCCGGCGACGACGGCCACGACTCCAACTCCAGCTTCCAGCCCTGCGGCAACGCAGGTTGCCGACTCGGCTGCGGCACCCGATGCGGAGGACACCGATGCCCCAGCACCCGCCGTGGCGCAGAGCGCGGCTCCTGCTTCTACTCCGGTTGCGGCAACGAACGCGCGCTAAGGATCGCGGCATTTATTAGCTGTCACCAACCGGTGGCGGGTGCCCACCCTTTCAGCGCGATTTTACACTTGGGGTGCCCCACTCTTCTCGCCGCTTTTTGGCGAGAGGGTGGGCACGACCGTTACCGCAGCGGCATTCCCATCCGCTCTCGTTTCCTATCCCGTCCAGTCTGACTCAATCTCCACCACACCCGTCCCAGGCAGCTCACGCGAAGGAAGAGTGCCGCCGGGTTTCTATTTACTATGCGGTAATGAGGGCAGTTTTGGAGGCCTCTAGCTCCTATCCCGGTCGCGGTTTGACCGCGATTTTGCAGGGTGCTACCGTCGAAGCCGAATCCTCCGATGGGTTATAGGTTGCAATACTGGCCGGTGGCGCTATTGGTGCGCCTGATGGGGCTGTTGCCTCGTCCGATGGCGCATGGCATCGGCATCATGATTGGCGGCCTGGTGTACTACGTGCATCCTCGGCTACGGAGGGTGGGGCGGCGCAACCTGGAGATGGCGCTGCCGGAGAAGACTGCGGCGGAGCGGCGCAAAATCCTGCGCGGCGTTTATGTTTCGCTGGGACGGCTGCTGGGTGAGGCGTGCCTCTTCCCGCGTTATACCCGGGAGAACGCGGCGGCCATCGCGGTCTATCGGGGCTTCGAGAACTTCGAGGCGGCGGAGCAGCGCGGTAAAGGCGTCCTGCTGCTGACGGCGCATCTTGGGGGATGGGAGGTGGGGTCGTTCTTTCACGCGCTGCAAGGACATCCCATGCAGATCGTGGTGCGGCCGCTGGACAATCCTTATGTCGATGCCCTGGTGGCGCGCTATCGCGGACTGCATGGCAATACCATGATCGCGAAGCAGGAGTTTGCGCGCGGCCTGATCGCGGCCATGAAGCGCAACGAAACCGTCGGCATCCTGATGGACACCAACATGACGCCGCCGCAAGGCGTCTTCGTGGACTTCTTCGGCATCGCGGCCTGTGCGGCCAGTGGATTGGCGCGCATCGCACTCCACACCGGAGCCACCGTGGTTCCCGCCTTCACCATCTGGGACGCCGTCCTGCGAAAGTATCGCGTGGAGTTCGATCGCCCCGTTGACCTGGTGCGCTCCGGCGACGACGATGCCGACGCGGTGACCAACACTGCCAAGTTCACCGCCATCATCGAGAGCTACGTTCGCCGCTATCCCGAGCAATGGCTCTGGGTGCATCGCCGCTGGAAGACCCGGCCTCCCGGCCAGCCGCCGTTGTATTGAGGCGGCGACGTCGGAGCTGCAGGAGAAACGACATCCACCAAGGAGCGTACTGGCGTCATGAACTCGAAACGTAAATCAGCTCGCGGTTCCTCGAATAACGATACTTCCATTCGGCAGGCCGAACTGATCTTGCGGCTCTATGAACTGCGGCGCGAGACCATCATGCGCGAGGCGCGCTCCTACGTCGGCGGCGAGTTTCTGCCCGCCTCCGCCGACGAGCTCATCGCGATCGTCAGCGCGGGCGGCCGCCATTGCGGCTTCGTGCTTCAGGTCTACGGCTATTGGGACATGGTCGCCGCCTTCGTGCGTCATGGCGCCCTCAACCCCGAGCTGGTCTACGACACCTGCCAGGAGATGTACTTCCAATATGCCAAGATTCAGCCCTACCTGCGCGAGTTCCGCCGCAAGATGAAGTTGCCCGAGTGGATGAGCAATATCGAATACCTGGTGGAGGGATCAGAGGCTGGTCGCAAGCGTCTGGCTGTGATGCGAAAGAACCTGGCTGCCATGGCCGATCTCCGCGCAGCCCAGGCTTCCGCTCCGCCCGCTCGCGCGAAGTCGCGTGCTCGATCTGGATAACATTGACCCGGGGCGTCCCACACATTCGCGGTTTTCGAATGTGTGGGACGTGCGCACCGGACCCGAGCCCGGCATCCGGGGTCCCCGGTCCCGACAGCCGCCTGCAGGTTTCGATTTCGAATCAGTGTTGAACCATCGACGCCCGAAGCCCAATGGGCGGAACTGCAGTTAGCCCAGGACGTCCTGAGTAGGCTGGCCCTATCAATTCCGAGCCGGCTGTGACTTTGAGAACGTGACCGGCTAAGTCCTTACTTGCGCGTGTTGGCCGCTATTTGTTCCAAGAGGTGGATCATCACGTTCGTCTTGCGGATATAGACCGTAGGGACATAGATCGCCAGTACCGCGATCACTACCAGACAAACACCAATCACGAAAGAAAACGAGGCCAGTATCCACGGCCCGCACACCGCTGTCAAGTGACGGCGGTCACGGGGAGCAGGTAGCCCAGGGCGTAAGAGTCTGCGCGAGAACTAACATTGCGTTTCGGCAGTGCAGTAAGAACCTCGAAAATCGAGCGCCACGGGCGCGAAATAACTTAGCCCAGCACGGAGCCGGGGTCCCCAAGCCGCGCCGTCTTTGCGGATTGGGGTGGACGGAGCCGCAGGCGGAGTGCTGGGTAGGCTGTTCCATCAATCCTGAGCCGGCTTCAGCCGGCGGCACTCTTCTCGCGAGCTGCTGTGGGCGGACGCATCTTTGAGATTGCGGCGAGTAGCCCGCCCTCTCGTCATTACGCGACCGGTGTAGAAGGTGTAGTGGAGATCGAGTCGGACTGGACGGGAAGGAAACGTGAACGGATGGGGATGCCGTTGCGGGTGAAGGTCACGGAACTACCGCACCCAAGCAAACCCGGCTTGAGTGGGGCACCCTCAAAACCGTAGGTTGGGCCACCCGTCCTACTGTCTTCTTTTAGCCAGTTCCGCTTCGTATGCCGCCTGAAGCTTCTGCATTGCAACAATACGCGTAGATTTCGTCGGGCGCCGGGCCTTTTTTTTGGTGCTTGATGTTTTGGCGCTCGACTTCCGAAGATGGGTTTCGCGAAGCTCAGCCATAAATTCTGTCCTCAGCTTTGGTCCTCCTTCTACCAGCACCTTAGCTAGCCCCCTCAGCCCGGAGGCCGGCAAATACTGGTTCCCCCAGGAAACCATCTCCATCAGAAGAGGGAGCAACTCGATGCCTCTTTCGGTGAGACTGTAAATGGCTTTCTGTTTATGGCTGGGGTCGTGAGACTTCACGATGATCCCTTGCTGGACAAGCCTTTGCAGACGATCGGCCAGAATATTCGACGCAATCCCTTCCACAGACTTGGTCAGGAGCTCGCGAAAATGCCTTCGGTTCATGAAAATGATGTCGCGGATGACGAGCAGACTCCACTGGTCGCCAAATATCTCGACCGTCCGGTTGATAACGCACTCTGACCTGTGATCCTTGTGCACTCTGCCTCCCCTCCGGTTGGATGCTGCCCGCCCCAATGATTGTACAACTGGTTGCATATGATAACTGGTTGTGTTGCGGGTGTCGGGGCATAGTTTCCGCCAACTTCTTGCATTTCAGAGGCCCTCGCAGAACCTGGAGGCCATTAGCCTTCTCGTCAGCACCCGATTACCAGGAACACAACTAATTGTTAAATACAACTGGTTGCATAACGCTATCAGTATCCTGTTTCCCATAGAATCGCGGTTGCTAAAGTCCGGTTTCTTGTAGATGTGCGTCGGCGTTCCGCAATCGACTCTGCGAACGAATGTGATCTCAATTAACGCTTTTGTGTAATCGCACTGCCCCGCGAGTAGTCCATCTCCGATTTCATTCATGCCGTAACAAGCTGAGATCAGGCGGCCGATAGTGGAAGTCGATGGCAGCTCAAGTGCCTTCGTACACGCCATGCACTGATCACCGCATGTCTCTGCTCTGAATCGCACAGTAACGGTTGGCCTACGCCAAGTAGGTTCCAGCATGACCACTCACTTCGAATCAACCCAGGAGGAATTATGAATCGACTGCAGCTTTGGAAGGTAGTAAGTGTCGTATTTCTAGCAGGTGGCTTAGCCACCGCTCAACACATCACCTCATTTAGCGCTCCGGGCGGAGGCACAGGCTTCGACCAGGGCACCGGCGGCTTCGACATCAATCCGCAGGGATCGGTCGTGGGGTCCTTCCATGACGACAACAACGTGTTTCACGGCTTCCAGTGCATTGCTCCCTGCAGCACCTTCAGCGAATACAACGCTCCTGGCGCGGGCACAGGCGCGAACCAGGGCACAATCACGTTCGGCAATAACCTCTTCGGAGAGACGGTGGGGTTCTATGTTGACTCCAACAACGTGGCCCACGGCTTTGCCACGGAGTATCCGTTCAAGAATTTCACCAGCTTGAACGTTCCCGGCGCCGGGACAGGCGCCAACCAGGGCACCTTCGCGGGCAACGTCAACCCCGGCGGAGAGATTGCCGGATACTGGACCGACGCTAACAATGTGAATCACGGCTTCGTCTCTTATCCGCCTTACCGCAATTACACCTCATTCGATCCTCCGGGCTCGGTGAACACGTTCACCGCGGTGGCTACCTCTCTCAATCTGGAAGGAACGGTTGCGGGAACCTACTTTGACGCCAACGGCGTGGCCCATGGCTACCTGCACTATGCCAACGGCAGCTTCACCGAGTTCAACGTCACCGGCGCAGGCACGGGCGCGAACCAGGGCACGGAAAGCGAAAGCCTCAGCGACTTCGGCGTGGTCGCGGGAAACTACATTGATTCGAACAACGTGAATCACGGCTTCGTCCGGAGTCCGTCCGGCGAGATCACCAAATTCGACGTTGCGGGCGCCGGCACCGGCGCGGGTCAAGGCACCATACCGGAAGGCATCAATCTTCTGGGCCTGGTTGCTGGAATGTGGGTCGACGCGAACGGCGCAAATCACGGCTTCGTGTGGACTCCGTGGGGCGGCATCACCAAGTTCGACGTGCCGGGAATAGGAACGGGCGCAAATCAGGGCACCGAACCGGCCACCCCCAACGTGTTTGGGGTAATCACCGGGCAGTGGGTCGACGAGAACAACGTTCATTACGGCTTCCTGCGGACCCCGTAAGCCCACTCTGGGGTAAACAGGCATCAGCAGTTGACGGCTGATTCTGCGACACCGGGACGCAGAAAACCTGGATGTCCGATTGGAGGAGGGAGGGGTGTCGTATCACTGCCTCTCCCGACCTCAACACGCTGTTTCCTGCCAGTGCCAACCTCTTCGCAATCATAGGCGGGTGGGCGGGTGGCCCGGGTAAACGTTCGGGTGCCCCGTTCAAGCGAAGCTTGAGCGGGTCTTTTTCTGGTTGTGAGAACAAAGTCACTGGTTGTACGAACGAAAATCCCCACTCAAGGCCAAAGGAAGGCCTTGAATGGGGCACCCGCCGAGCCGCGGAGCGGCGACACTGGGTTTCGTAACAGCCTCTTCCGCGATGGGCTAATATTGTTCCGCCCTTCCGACTGAATATTTGCCTGGGAGACGGACGGCCCAGCCTACCTGGATGAGATTCACTAGCGGTCCTCCCGGTATAGCCAGAGAAACAGGCCAACCGCGGCCACTACCGCTGCCAACATGTAATAGACAGGCTCCATACAGGAAGTTTCCCGTAAACTCATTCGCGTGTAAAGTCCATAATCAGGACTGGATTCCGGACGGCAACCGATCAATTCTTCAGCCCTAACCCCTAGTCCCTAACCTCCAACCCCCAGCCCCTGCTATAACAACTTTATGCCACAGACCCTGCAAGCCCTGGCGGAGTTCACCACCTCGCGCCTGATCGGCGACGGCGGCATCGAAGTCAGCAGAGTTGCCAGCATCGCGCAGGCGCAGCCCGGCGACTTGGTATTCGTCCAGACCGAAGATGGGAAGGACCTCGCAGAAGCGCTCGCGTCGCACGCCAGCGCCGTCATCGCCGGCGAGTTCGCCGCCTCCTCTGCCGGTACCAAGCCGCTGCTGATTTCCGCCGATCCCCGGCTTGCGTTTTGCGGAGCCGGTGCGCTCTTGCATCCCCCGAGGGCGTATCCTCCCGGCGTGCATCCGACTGCCGTCGTTCATCCGTCGGCTAGAATCGCTCCCACCGCTGCCGTCGATGCTCACGCCGTGATCGAAGCCGGCGCCGTGATTGGCGAGCGCTCGCACATCGGCGCGAACTGCAGCGTCGGCGAAGGCGTGGCGCTTGGCGATGACTGCGACCTCTATCCCTGCGTGGTCATCTACCCAGGCACGACGCTGGGGCGCCGCGTGGTTGTGCACGCCGGCTCGGTGCTCGGTTCCGACGGCTTTGGCTTTGTGCGCGACGAGACCTACGGCCGATACCAGAAGTTTCCCCAGATCGGCGAATTGGTGATCGGCGATTATGTCGAGATTGGCGCCAACTGCACTATCGATCGCGGCGCGCTCGACCGTACTGTGATCGGTCCAGGAACGAAGCTGGACAACCTGGTGCACATCGGCCACAACGATGTGGTCGGGGCGAATGTCGTGATTGCCGCGCAGACCGGCGTCTCCGGCAGCTCGGAGATTGGCGACGGCTGCGTCATCGGGGGCCAAGTTGGCATTGGCGATCACGCCAAAGTTGAGGCAGGAACCACGCTGGGCGGACAAGCCGGCGTCCTGCCCCACAAAGTGCTGCGCGGTAAAGGCATGTTGTATTGGGGAACTCCGGCGCGTCCGCTGCGCGAGCTCCTGCGCGAGCTCGCGATTGTTTCAAAGTTGGCCCGCAGGAAGGGCAATTCCTAGCGGTCTTGGCTTTTGCTAGTTGCTAATTGCTAGTTGCTAATTACTTTCTTCATGTCCCTCATCGTCGTCGGTGGACATTCTCGCAGCGTAGGCAAGACCAGCGTAGTCGCCGGCCTCATCGCCGCTTTACCTGAATTCCACTGGACGGCCATGAAGATCACGCAGTACGGCCACGGCATCTGCTCGGCCAACGGAAAGCTCTGCGATTGTGCAACCGACGATCACTCCTGGGCCGTCACCGAAGAACGCGACCGCAGCGGCGAGAGCGACAGCTCGCGCTTTCTGGTGGCGGGCGCAGCGCGCTCACTCTGGGTCCGTACTCGCCAGGGCATGCTGGCAGAAGCCATGCCGCGGGTTCGCAAAGAATTGGCCGCGGCTGACAACGCCATCCTCGAATCCAACAGCGTGATGCGTTTCCTTCGTCCCGACCTGTATCTCACCGTGCTCGACGCCGCTACTGCCGACTTCAAGACGTCGGCACAGCAGTTTCTCGATCGCGCCGACGCGGTGATTTTGCACGACGATACCGATGAGATCGCCTGGAAGAGCGTCTCGCTGAAGCCCGTGGCCGCCAAGCCCATGTTCCGCATCCGCCCGCCGCAGTACGTCACGCCTGAGCTGGTCGAGTTCGTGAAAACGAGACTTCACCACAGAGACACAGAGGCACAGAGAACTTAGCGGGCGGATCGGTACTGAGGCGTCCCAAACGGCCGCGTGCCCCGTTCTTGTCATCCCGAGCGGAGCGTAGCGAAGTCGAGGGACCTGCTGTTTTTGGCTTAGTGCTGGGCCTTTCGCACGTCGAGTAAAATCGCCACAGGAGCTCACTCTGGACGCGACCACTCCAAACCGCTTCGAAGTGCTGTTCGATCGCGCTGAGCCCAGCGCCATTGACGATCCAGCCTATGCGCCCTATGGCAACCTCGGCTTTCCTGCTGCGCCGGTTGGCCGCCCGTGGATCTACACCAACTTCGTTCAGTCGCTCGACGGCATCACCTCGTTGTTGGGGAAATATTCTTCGGGCGGGGAAATTTCGCAGTCGAGCGACGATCGCTGGCTGATGGACCTGTTGCGCGCGCACGCCGACGGCATCCTGATGGGAATGAATACCCTGCGCGAAGAGCAACGGCAGCGCGGCCCCGACAGCCGCGGCATCGTCTTTCGCGTTGCCGATCCCGCGTTGCAGGAATTGCGTCGTAAGCTCGGCAAGGCGCGCGAGCGCAATATCTTTGTCACTAGCGCGACCAATCTGGAACTGGCGCGGTACAAGGTTTTCGACGGCGATGTAGTCGATGCGGCGATCCTCACATCGCCCGCGGGCGCGGGACGGCTGCGCGCGCAAGGCAGCCATCCGCAAGTCGTTATCATTGCCGCCGGCGACGGGGGAAGCTTCGATCTGGCGCAGGCGATTGCCAGGCTGCGCGAGGAGTTGGGAGTGCAACACCTGCTGTGCGAGGGAGGTCCCACATTGTATGGCAGCCTGGCGCGCGCCGATCTGGTGGATGAGAAATTCATGACGATCTCACCGATCGAAGTGGGACAAGTCGTTCCACCGGAACAGGAGCGGCTGGCAAGCGAACGGAGCGTTCCTGTGCTCCTGCGGCCGACCACCTTCGGCGGTCCCGGCTTCACCCGCGACAACCTCACGCGCTGGCAATGGTTGAGTTGCCGCAAGGCAGGCGATCACCAGTTCATACGCTACCGGAGGAAAAGGGGCTAGGGATTCAGGGATCGGGGCGGAGTCATATCGTCAGCAGCTAGTTGCTAATTGCTGCTTCGCCTACTTCGCCATCTCCAGGCCGCCTGCCGCGCGGTTCAATGCTCCCGTCAGAAGCTGCAACTGCTGTTTGGTGAGGACAAGATTATTGTTCTCGATGGCCTCGTTCACGCCGGGAATCACGACGGCCGCGTATCCCGTGTGCTCGCCCGGCGCATAGATCGAGTGCTTGAACCAGGGACGGTCCGGCAGCCCATCGATGAGGAAAGCTCGTTCGGCATTGCGTAGTACAAGGTTCATCGCTCCCGGATCGCCGATCGATTTGCCCTGTAACTTCATGAGATCGGAGCCGGCCTTTTGCAGCCGTTCGGCCGCTTTCATTGCATCAGCGAACGACGGTGCCTGTTCACCGAACGCCGTCTTGGCCCTTTGCTCTGCCGCTTTCACGTACTCGCCGATTTCCTTACCGTAATCCTCGTAGTTCAAAGGCAGCACATCCATTGACGCCATGCGCATCGCCTCTAGTCCGTAAATGCGCGCCATCTGCTGCTCGTAGACGAACGTCGGATCGCCAAACTTAGTGAACCATTCAAAGTCGTCAAAGGCAGAGTGGTAAACCCCGTAAGGCCCTTTGGAGCCGATGTCCGCCGATGGAATGCCAAGATGTTGTAAAAACGCAGCGTAATCGGAGCCGCCGCCCAAGTCGCCCACGGGAACATCTGCGCTTCCGGCAACCGCCGGACGGCTGGGAGACGGCGTCATCAATGTCTCCGCATGGTTCTTACCTTCCTTCTCATTCTTGTCGGTCGTTGCCTTCCACTGGTCGTAGACACTGCCTCCCTTGGGACTGGGCACCGACTTTGCTACGTCGCGCAGATATTGTTTCAAGCTGGGCACAGCTGACGCGCCAAAGTCGGGCCCAGCTACCGCGACGTCCATATTGAAGTAGGCAACCGCCCGCGACAGCTCTTTGACGTGCCCTTCGGCGTACTCGGTCGAGCCGATCAGGCCTTCTTCTTCTGCATCCCAACTGGCAAAGACCAGGGTGCGCTTGGGACGCCATCCCGCTTTCAGCAGCTCTCCAATGCCGTGCACCGCTTCCAGCTGCGCTGCCGTTCCGCTGCTGGGATCCACCGCGCCGTACACCCAGGCGTCGCGATGATTGCCCGTGACCACCCACTCATTCGGCAGTTGCGACCCGCGAACCATTCCGATGACATCCCAAATCGTTGTGAAGCGGTAATTCTGTTTGAGCGCCATGTGGACCTTCGCCGGTCCGGGTCCGACGTGATAGGTAAACGGTAGCGCCCCTTGCCAGCCGCGCGGCGATTCCGGCCCGCCCAGGTTCGCCATGATCGGCGTCGCATCGGCGTACGACAACGGAGTCACGGGAATCCTGGGCAGGTTCGTTGCCTGCTCGGGCGAGATGCGCTTGCTATCCGGCAGGTCAGGTACAGAGGCGATGTCGGGCGTGGTGGGATCGCCCGGATAGCGGAAGAGATACTGCACCGAACCGCGTTGCACACCCGTATCCGGACGCCACGGGCCTTTGGGATATTTGTCACCTTTGAAGTAGCCGTCGTCGTAGGGATCGGAATACAAGATGACAGCCGCCGCCCCATATTGCGCGGCCAGGAACACTTTGACTCCCCGAAAGACTTCGCCATAGCGAACGATGACGATCTTGCCTTTTACATCGATGCCCATCTCCTTCAGCTTCTTGAAGTCTTCGGCCCTCCCGTAATTCGCATAGACCACGTCGGCGGTAACGTCGCCCGACGGAGAATACTCATTGAAGGCAGGCAGAATTCTGGGATCTTTCTGAAACGGATCGTCGCTGACGCGCTCGGGCGAAGGCCCATGCATCACCACTCCCGGGGGCGCAACCACATCGACGCGAATGTCCAGCGGCAACGCCATCCAGACTTTGTACGGTTGGATGGAAGCATCGAGGCCGGCAGCGAGATATTGCTGTAGTACGTATTCGGCAGTGCGGCGGTCCTCAGGCGAGCCCGCCACATGCGGCGCAGCCGTCAGAATCTGCAAGTGCTGCTTTGCCAGCTTGGGATCGGGAACTGCCAGGAAGGTCTTTTCCGCTTGCAGTTCCGCCGCCGGATCGCGATAGCCGAAGATCTTGTCAGGGGCGGTGAATGGCGCAGGGTTCGCTTGCTGCCGGCCCGTAGGCGGCGCACTCGGTTGCGTCATGATAAAAGGCAGGAGCGTAAGAAAGCACAGGATGCCAATGGCCGAACGGAACAATGAGGTTCTCCTCCGGAGAATACGCGCGGCTAATTCCGGAAACCGCAAGAATTAGCAGATTACATCATCGGGTCGAGTAGGGAAACGCAAAGGTGGTCAGCGCTTCCGGTTGTCACCGTCGCCCGACTCTGCCAAACTAGCCAGTCCTTTGGAGTCGCTCATGGTGCGCGAGTTCTCGGCTGGCGGTGTGGTGCTGCGCAAGATGCGTGGCCGCTGGTTCCTGGC
>JBEKTC010000144.1:0-10690 GCA_049516475.1 Candidatus Korobacteraceae bacterium
CAGAGAAGTTCGTTCGTCGAGGCTACTGGTTTCTGGGATGGGATGAGGGAGAACAACCCGCACAGGATAACCGGGTTGATCAAATGCGGCCCGGCGATCGCATTGCTATCAAGAAAATGCTCGGTCAAGGATCGCCAAACATCGCCATTCGTGCCCTCGGTGTTATCAAGGAGATTGACCAGGACGATAAACGTGTTTACGTCGACTGGTTCTTGAAAGGGCTCGAGAGGGAAGTGCCTGGCAACGGATGCTTCGCTGCGATTCATGGCCCTTACACGGCAGATGACCCGTGGGTCAAAGAGGCGTTTTGCGTCTGATGGCTCAGCTCGTACCGCTCCGGATGGTAATTTCCGAAGGCTGCGGTCGTAGTAGGGATCCTTCGACTCCGCCCGCCGAGGCGGGCTCCGCTCAGGATGACACTGGTTTGATTCGGCTAATTGCTAGTTGCTAAGTGCTGGGGTTAATCATGCGTGATGTAGTACTCGTATCCGCCGTCCGGACGCCGGTCGGCAAGGCTTACAAAGGAACACTGCGGGCGACTCGTCCCGACGACTTGGCTGCGACGGCCATCAAGGGAGCCCTGGATCGCGTGCCCGCCCTAGATCCCAAAGAAATCGAAGACGTGATCCTCGGTTGTGCCATGCCCGAAGCCGAGCAGGGCATGAACGTCGCTCGCATCGCATCGCTTCGGGCCGGCCTGCCGGTCGAGCTTTCTGCGATGACCATCAATCGCTTCTGCTCGTCGGGCTTGCAATCGATCGCCATGGCCGCCGAGCGCATCATGGCCGGCGGCGCGGAGACCATCCTTGCCGGCGGCGTCGAGTCGATGACCATGATCCCGATGGGCGGCAACAAGGTCTCGGCCAATCCCTGGCTGGTGTCGAACTATCCCGACGCATATCTGTCGATGGGCCTCACCGCGGAGCGCGTCGCGAAGCGCTTCAACATCACGCGCCAGATGCAGGACGAATTTTCTGTCGCGAGCCACAAGAAAGCGATCGCGGCGATCCAGGCAAGCAAGTTCGACGACGAGCTTGTTCCGGTGCTCGTCAGCTTCACCACTCCGAACGGCAGCAAGCCCAAGCGCACCGACATCGTCTTCAAGATGGACGAAGGTCCGCGCGCCGACACATCGCTGGAAGCTCTGCTCGCACTGAAGCCGGCATTTCATGCGAAAGGAACGGTCACAGCAGGCAATTCATCGCAGATGTCCGATGGCGCTGCCGCCGCAATCGTTATGTCAGCCGAACGCGCGAAAGCCCTTGGGCTAAAGCCGCTGGCTCGTTACGTCGCCTTTGCCACTGCTGGCTATCTGCCGGAAGAGATGGGCATCGGCCCGGTCTTCGCCATCCCGAAAGTGTTGAAGATGGCCGGTCTCAAGCTCGACGATATCGACGTGATCGAGTTGAACGAGGCTTTCGCGGCGCAGTCGCTGGCAGTGATTCAGGAGGCGAAGCTCGATCCGTCGCGCATCAACGTCAATGGCGGTGCGATCGCGCTTGGACATCCTCTGGGATGTACCGGCGCGAAGCTGACCGCCAGCATCATCCGCGAACTCAAGCGCCGCAACGGACGCTATGGCCTGGTGACCATGTGCGTCGGCGGCGGCATGGGTGCGGCAGGCATCTTCGAGAATTTGCAGTAAGGCATTTCACCACAGAGACACAGAGACACAGAGAAAATGCAAAGGCAGAATTCAGGAAGGCAAGAGAAGTCTGGCGCACATTTCTTATTGGTCTTGCAAAACAAATTCTCTGTGCCTCTGTGTCTCTGTGGTGAAAAGGTTTGAGATAAGGAAGGATCTATGGCGACAACTACGGCAGCTCCCGGTACGAAGATGAAAACGACGGGCGGAAGCTTTCTGCTCGAAGATCACCAACTAGACAACGTCTTCACTCCTGAAGACTTTAACGAAGATCAGCAGATGGTCGCGAAGCTTGCCGACGAGTTCGCGACGAACGAAGTTCTGCCCTCGGTCGAGAAGATCGAGCACAAGGAGTGGCAGGTCACCCGTGAGCTGCTGAAGAAAGCCAGCGAGATGGGCCTGACCAACGCAGACGTGCCTGCCGAATATGGCGGCTCCGATATGGACAAGGTGTCGTCGGCCATCATCGCCGACCGCATGGCCAAGTGCGGCAGTTTCGTCGTCTCCATGGGCGGGCACGCCGGCATCGGCACGCTGCCCATCGTCTTCTTCGGCACCGAGGCGCAGAAGAAAAAATATCTGCCCAAGCTGGCCTCAGCAGAGATGATCGGCGCGTATGCGCTGTCGGAAGGAACCAGCGGCTCTGACGCGCTGAACAGCCGCACTAAGGCGGGGCTGTCGCCGGACGGCAAGCATTACATCCTGAACGGCGAGAAGATGTGGATTACCAACGCCCACTTCGCCGACCTGTTCACCGTCTTCGCCAAGGTTGACGGCGAGAAGTTCACGGCGTTCCTCATCGAGAAGGATTTCCCCGGCTTCTCCGTCGGCGCGGAAGAGAAGAAGATGGGTATCCGCGGCTCGTCGACTGCGCCGCTCATTCTCAACGACTGCAAAGTGCCGGTGGAAAACGTGCTCGGCGACATTGGCAAAGGGCACATCATCGCCTTCAACATCCTGAACGTCGGCCGCTTCAAGCTGGGCGCGGGATGTGTCGGCGGAGCGCGCACGTCACTACAGAATGCGATTGCCTACGCGAAAGACCGCAAGGCGTTCGGTAAGAGCATCTCTAATTTCGGATTGATCCGCGAGAAGATTGCACAGATGGCAGTCGGCATCTACACCGGCGAATCGATGGTCTATCGCACCGTCGGCATGATGGACACGGCGCTGGGCGAGATCGAGAAGAATCCCGAAACCATTCGCAAGTCGATCGAGGAGTATGCGGTCGAGTGCTCCATCATCAAAGTCTGGGGTTCGGAGATGCTCGACATGGTGGTCGACGAGACGGTGCAGATTTACGGCGGCTACGGCTTCGTCGAGGAGTATCCCGCCGAGCGCGCCTATCGCGACTCGCGCGTGAACCGCATCTTCGAAGGCACCAACGAAATTAACCGCCTCATCATCACGGGATGGCTGCTCAAGCGCGCGATGAGCGGGCAACTCGCGCTTCTGCCTGCCATCAAGAAGGTCATGGACGAGGTCATGGCCGGGCCGTCAGGCGAGGAACTCGAGGGCACGTTGGCTGCGGAACGCAAGCTGGTCGACAACGCCAAGAAGCTGGCGATGCTGGTGGCCGGCTCGGCTTCGCAGAAGTACATGCAGAAGCTGGCCGATCAGCAGGAGATCATGGGCGCGATCGCCGACATGGTGATCGAGGCGTTTGCCATGGACTCGGCGCTTCTGCGCGCACGCAAGTACGTCGAAGCGCTCGGCGAGGAGAAAGCCGCGCTGGTCGTCGCGATGACGCAGGTGTATCTGGAAGGCGCGTTCGCCCGCCTGGAAGCCGCGGCGAAGAAGGTGGTCGCTGCCGTGGCCGAAGGCGACATGCTGCGTACCCAGATGGCGATAGTCCGCCGTCTGGCAAAGCACGAACCGGTCAACGTGATCGCGTTGCAGGAGACTATAGCCAGCCGCGTGCTGGAGACCGGCAAGTACGTGACGGCGTAAAAGCTGGTAGAGCGGCGCTTCAGCGCCGCGTCACAAGGAATACAAACCTGGGGCCGCCGTGGTCATTTGTAATGACCACGGCGGCCCCGGACTTCTTTTCGTCATGCTGACGCCAGCCTGAAGGCTGGCTCTACCCTCGTTTTTGCGTTGTATAGTTGGGTGAAGCGCATGCGTACACAAACCTATACTGCCGTCGTCCATCGGGAAGAGGCTTGGTACGTCGCTGAATGCCCAGAGGTTGGAGTAGTCAGCCAGGGGAAGAGCATTGAGGAAGCGATCGCCAACCTCAAGGAAGCGACGGAGCTCTATCTGGAAGGGTTTCCTCCACCGCCATCCGAGCGATCACTGATTACATTCCCCAGTTGACAGCGCTGATCGTCCGCCTCACTGTCCGTAGAGAAACAGCAGCGCGTCAGGCAGGCGGCGCGACCAGGCAGCCTCATTGTCCTGTCCGCCCTCTTCGATCGCGACCCTCAGGCGGCCCGCGCCCAGGCCCTTCTTCATCAGAATGCTCTCCAGTTCACGCACCTGATTCACAATCTCGATGCTGCGCTGGGCTTCGCCATTAAACGCTTCAGCCGTGCCGATGCCGATATAAATCTTGTGCGGCAGCTGTTTTGCCGACTGCGCATCCTTCAGCAGTTGGTTTTTGCCGATCCAAAGTTCCGGGCTTTCCGCCAGCACGTGGCCGAAGACGTCCGGATGTTCCAGCGCAGTGTAGAGCGTGATGACGCCACCATAAGACGCTCCGCCGAGCCCGGTGTTCATCGCCCCGCGCGCGATGCGGTATCGCCTCTCGATGAACGGCATCACCTCTGTTGTCAGGAAGCGCGCGTACTCTTTGCCCTGCAGGTTCTTCTCGTCGGCAGCGCCGTCTTTGTCATTGAGTGGATCGGGATAGGGTAGATACTCGGAACTTCGCTTGTCGCCGGCATTGTCGATTCCGACCACGAACATAGGTGGAATTTTGAAGCCGCCAACCAGATGCTCGACCGTTTCGTCGACGTGCCACTCGCCCTGAGGGCTGGTTGCTTCGTCGAAAAGGTTCTGGCCGTCTTGCAAGTACAGCACCGGATAGCTGCGGTGCGCATTGTGCGGCGAAAAATAGTTCGCCGGCACCAGCACGCGCAACATTCGCGTGTTGTGGAAGATTTTGCTCTCGAAGGGCACGATCTCCAGCCAACCGATGACGGTGTGATCTTTGTCGAATGACGTGATGGTGGTGACGCCGGGCGTGTTGGCCGATTGCGCTTTGGATTTCGGTTTTCCGTTCTGGGCTGTCAGTGGAGCAGTGACGGCGAGAGACGTCGCGAGGAGCATAGCGATCCAGAGTCTCGACATGAAATCAGCTTAGCAGGAGCGTCGAAGGTGCCTTTTCTGCGAGGTCGAAACGGATTCTTGAAACTGGTCACACTCCGAATCGGACGATCCGTTGCTAGGGCGCCTAACCCTTCAGCTTCAAATTTACCAACTGCATTTCGGGATAGCTCTGGTTCCAGTCCGCCGAGATGTGCTCCAGCGTCATGCGAACGGTCTTGCTCTGGCCTGGTGCGATGGGCGAGCGCGAGAGGTCAACCAGGTCGGGATAGCCGCCCATCTGGTTCTCCACCAGAACATGCAACGGAATCGTCTCCGTCTGCACCACCTGGTCCATGGAGTTCTTGAGGACCAGCTTCATATCCGCTCCGGTCAGCGCCTGGTCACCGGTGTTGGCGATGTTTACGTCAAGATAAGTCACGGTCCCGCCGACGTAATTCTCCGCCGCACTCAACTTGACGTTCGAGATCTGCAGCTTGGCCGCATAAGGATTTGGCTGTGACCCAGTTCCGCCCTTGTTGCGCGTAAGAACGACGATGATGCCGACGACGACGACAACTGCCACCAACCCAATAACGAAAGGCGTCCAGTTGCGCTCTTGCGCCTGCGGCTGCGTGGGTGCGAACAGATCGGCCATGGCTGTGACGATTTTACTCCGCGGGAGAGCGGCGCGGGCACGATTCCAGGACACGAGATCCGTGAAAATAGTAGGGCGCGGCACGTACCACATTGGGAGTATTCACATGCTTTTCACGTGCGTGATTCGCTGATTGCGGCGTTATAATGGACACATGGCGCGTGGATGGGAAAGTAAATCTGTAGAAGCTCAAATAGAAGAAGCCGATTCCGAACCCTCAACAAACCAAGAGCAATTATTCTCCGCTGAAGAGCGGCAGACGAGCCTCAAGAAGAGCGACTTGCTGCTCTCACGCAAGCGTATTCTGCAGGAACTGGAAAGCAGCAGCAGCGAGCGCTACGCGGAATTACTGCGACGCACTCTCGCCGGTCTGGATGCGCAGATCGCTGAGCTGGACTAGGTTGGTTGGATCATGAGGCGGGCCAGGAAGTAAAAATACTGCGCAACCGTACCCGCTATAAGCTAGTGTGGTGAGTTGTAAATTCGCCTGCAAACTCTACTGGCCATTTGGCTTTTGCCTCAGGGCCTAAAGGCCGTGTTTCTTGGGGCCGCGGTTCGGCACGACTGAAGTCGTGCCCTGACACAAAGCTTCGTTTATGCAATGAAATTAATGACTCAGTACACTGGCATCGCGGTTTCCAAGAGAAGTCTGGCAAATCATTCCGTGCGGCGATAGCAATAGATGTAATCCGTAATGACGGGCGCGCCAGTCATGGGAATTTCGATCGCCATCACCTGCTCCATGCCGGAGGGTACGGTGTCCTCGAGTTTATCGTTGGATAGGAGATAGCCTCCAGGCTTCAACATTGCAGCGACATTGGCCCGCGCGAGCGCCTGCTCGAAGCCCCCGTAATAGAGGAAGATATTGGTTCCGATGATCAAGTCGAACCGCTGCTCGGGAGCTAGCGGTAACCACTGGAAGACGATGTTCATGTCAACCGGCTTAACGCGGCTGACGATTGCGGGACGAACATCGACCGCCTTGGTAGTGAAGCCGGTTGTTTCCGGCGGCACTGGAATGGCAGCGACCGGCTGTCCGATTTGCGTGCCCAGGTTCTGCCAATACCGCGTAAACTTCGCGCGAAAGTCGTCGCTCCAGCGGCCCTCGGTGAACCACGGAAGCTGCACGGTATAAGCGCGTCCCAGGGCTGCGTTCTTTCTGGTCATCTCGATGTGCAGATTCACCCGTGAGCTGATGTCGAAGGTGTCGAGTTCGACATCCTCCGGCTTGGCCAATCCGAGGCGGAACAGGGAATCGAGAACGGCGAACGGTTGCGTGGTCTGCGGCGGATAGTAATCCACTCCTTGCTGTTTGTTGACGAAATCGAGACCAGGCCCAACGATCGCCACTCGCCGAATGCTGCCCGGCTTCAGCATTCCTTGTTTCAGCAGAGTCTGCAAGCTCAGATCGAGATCGTAATCCGGCCATAGGTTGCTATCCAGCGAGATGCCTCGGTTCTGGAACATCTGGTTGCGATTTGTTTTGGCTTGTTCACGAGCCTGCAGCAGGTCCTTCTGCATGCGACTCAAATTAGCCAGAAGATACGCTTTCAGTTTCTGGCGTTGCGCGGGCGAGTTGAGCGAGTAGCCTTTTTTCTCGACGAAGGCCTGCATCTCGAGGAAGCCTTGATTTCGATTTGGCGCTGCCAGGGCCTTGATGAGGTCGTTGGCACGGTTTTCGGCGAAAGCATTGACCAAAGTGCTTTTTCCATAGACCACCAGGTAGTCATCGTCAATGCGATATTCCTTGGTATAGGTCACGCCAAAACGCAGCAGGTTGGTCAGGCTGTCTTCCTCGCCGACATCCAAACGTTCTCGGACCTGAGCATCGGATTCTTTCAGCCATGCGGTCCAGTCCGCAGAGCTTACAGTCGGGGCCGGAGCCGCTGGATCGCTGGAGCCCATCTTCTGCAGGACGAGCTTCGCCGAATCGAGGGGCATGAACTCGGGGCTGGGCGTTTGCGCTGCGACCGAGGATGTGAAGCTCGCGAAAGCAGCCAGGATCAGGAGGATCTGGAAGATCGTTCGCTTCCCGCTGCCGAAACGCCGAGTGAGCATATGATGAGTGGAGCACTTCTCGTTCCAAGGGGTTTTTCTTTCTAAGGTATTAAGAAGACGAGGGATAGCGTTTGGCAAAGACGTCGGTACGGAGACTGGTTGCGAGAAATGGCCCGCAACCCTATGAACTATCGCGCGATGGCTTGGGAGTCTTTGGGTTAGTCTAGGCACAGCTAGCTAGTGGGGGATTTCACCGTCGAATGCGGAGGAAGACCCATTTCCGGAGTCGTCGAGGGCGCAAGAAATAGCTCTTGCAAGTTTCTTAAGACGTTCCGAATCATTAACTTGCTCGACCTCCTGCGACACGTGTGACAGCGGTACGCGACGTGCTCCATACAGGTTGGTTGGGGTGGGAGATTGATGTGAAGGTAGTACGGTTGATTCTGGGTCTGGTTTTGATCGCCAGCGCACCCTGGCTCGGCGCGGCCACCCATCCTGTTCCGCTCGACAAGAATACCCCCTCGGAGAAGTGCATCGAGTGCCATGAAGACAAGGCCAAAGGGAAGAATGTTCACTCCGCCATCGCCATGGGCTGCACCAGTTGCCATGAGATCCGCGTCAACAAGGACGTCACTCGCGTCAAGTTGATTACCAGCACGCCGCAGGCGCTTTGCATCACCTGCCACGCCGACAAGAATGCAGCCGATCTCAAAGGCAAAGTCCATCCTCCGGGCGTGCGCGATTGCCTTAAGTGTCACGACCCGCATCAGTCCGACAACAAGTTCCAGTTGCTGCTGCCGACCTCCGGCGATAAGGGACAGAATCTCTGCTTAACTTGCCATACGCAGGGGCTAAACGTTCCGGAGAAAGGCAGCCGGCACGTGGCGTTGGACATGGGCTGCGAGACCTGCCACACCATCCACAAGACGGGCGACCCAGGCAAGGTCGAGTTCGAATACCACCTCACCAAAACCACTCCGGCGCTCTGCATCGACTGCCACGATGTGAAAGATGCCAGCCTGATCAAGGCGCACCAGGGGCAGCCGTTCGCCACCGCCAATTGCATTCAGTGTCACGATCCGCACCAGTCCGCGCAGGCGAAGCTGATGCAGAAGTTCACCCATCCGCCGTTCGCCGGTGGCTCGTGCGACACCTGCCATCAGCCTGCGAAGGACGGCAAAGTCGTCCTGACGCAATCGGACTCCAAAGCGCTCTGCGTGACTTGTCACGCCGAACAGGCTGAGAAGATTGAGAAGGCGAAGGTGCAGCATCCCGGGGCGCAGGGAGAATGCGTCGCCTGCCACAACCCGCACGCCGGCAAGACTCCGGGCTTCATCCAGCCAGATCCGGTGAATGCCTGTCTGGCGTGCCACAGCGATCAGGCTGAGCAATTCAAGAAGGCGCACCTGCATCAGCCGGCCTTCGGACAAAGCTGTGCCATCTGCCATGAACCGCACGGCGGCGACAACGAGCACCTGCTGCGCGCCAAAGGCAACGCCCTGTGCATGGAGTGTCATGGTCCGGACTCGCATCCCCAGAGCCTGGAATCCGAACACGTGATCACTATCTTTAACGGCACGGTGAAGCTGCCTGACGACTACTACGTAAAGAATAAGGTCGCAATCCTTCCGGTGCGATATGGACTGGGTCATCCGGTGGAAGGTCATCCGGTTGCTGACGTGATGGACCCAACCAACGTAACCAAGGTCAAGACCCCAATGAGCTGCCTGACCTGCCACCAGCCGCATTCTTCGGCGCAGCCCGATCTGCTGGTGAAAGACCAGGCGAACAACATGGCGTTTTGCGACACCTGCCACAAGAACCGAGTCGATATGCGGCAGATGCCGGCAACAGGGAGTAAGTAACTATGTCAGCCTTTCGCGCACATTCGCTTCGCAGCAAAATTACGGTGGTGCTGGCCCTCCTGCTGGCCTGGGCGCTGGCATCGCCCGTTTATGCCAGCGACAAGAAGAAGACGACGGCCACGCCAGCCGCAACGGACCAGCCGGCGGAAATCGTGGACCTTTCCAAGATCGACATTTCCAAACTGGTGTGGCCGCAGCCGCCTTCCATTCCGCGAGTGCGCTACACCGCCTACTTCGCAGGAATGAAGATTGACCGCACTCCGGCTGCAACAAAAGCGAAGCCCAAGCAGACCTGGATGGACCGGCTGGCTGGCGGCCAGTCGCAGCAGGAGAAATTCAACCCCAAGGATTTTCCCTTTCAACTTCTGGGTCCCTACGGCATGGCTGTCGATTCCAAGGGACGCCTCTATGTGGCCGATCAACGGGTGGGAGCGGTCTTCATCTTCAACACTGAAACCCGCGACGTTGAGCTGATCGCCAATGGCCAACAGGCACATTTTGGACTGATCAATGGCATCGCCATCGACGATGACGATCGCGTATTCGTCTCCGACGGCAAGATGCACCGCGTCCTGGTCTTCAATGCCAAGCACGAGGTGGTAAACCAGATCAACGAGAAGCTGATCGATCCGGTCGGATTGGCGATTGATACCGAGAACCGCTTGCTCTACGTAGTCGACACCCAGGCAGATCAGGTCGTGGTCTACGACGCCGACAGCCTGAAGGAACTGCGCCGCATCGGGACCTGCTGCAAGAACCACTACCTCACTACGCCAGGAGATTTTGGCGGAGCCTCGAATGTAGCGGTGGACAAGGACGGCAACGTCTACGTCACTGACACCATAAACAACCGGGTGGAGATCTTCGACGCCGACGGTAAATTTATCAGCACCTTCGGCAAGAACGGCGATGGCCCCGGCTATTTTGCGCGGCCCAAGGGGATCGCGGTGGATGGCGACGGACATATCTGGGTGGCGGATACCGTCCAGAACCGTTTGCAGGTGTTCAACCGCGAGGGACAGTTGCTGACCTACATCGGCGGATATGGCCACTATCCGGGCCAGTTTGAGTCGATTGTAGGCGTCGCCATCGACAAGAATAATCGCGTCTTCACCTCCGAGCAGTACCCCGGCCGAGTGCAGCAGTTCCGCTACATCACCGATGCCGAGGCGGATCAGTTGAAAAAGGAAAAAGCTGCCGGGACCGGGAAGACAGCGGCGGCAACCAGCGCACAGCCGGCGCCTGCGGCTCCGGCTGCGGCCGAGGTGAAGAAGTAAG
>JBEKTC010000145.1:0-10689 GCA_049516475.1 Candidatus Korobacteraceae bacterium
CCGGCCAATGTTTGCTGACCCACTGCGTGGCTGGCGCCATTGCGATCAGCGGTGCGTCCTTGGCGAACGCTCCGTCCAGCAACTCGGCAACGCGCTGCCGGGTGCTCTCGCTCACGCGCGGCGGCTCGATGGTGTAGCGCACATCGCCGGCTCCAATGCTGTGGGCCAGATGCGCCATGTGTTCCATATGACAGACCGCCGGATCGAAGTATTCGCCCCGGCGCAAATGCCGTTCGGTATAGAAGACGCTGCTGAATTCGCGTCCGTGCCGGAAGCCGATGCGGCGTTTCACACCCGCCAGATACGGGAGCAGCGCCGTCTTGAAGAGACCCTGGGCATCGATGGAAACGTCGTAATGGACCGACCGGACCTCGTCCACGAAAGCCTGGAACTCGCGTGCCGCCGTTGACCACTTCGCGGGATTGGAAAGCGCCCGCGACCAGCTTCGGCGGGAGCAGCGATGAACGTAGTCGAGCGCAGGATGACCCTCGATTGCGGGCGCCAGCTCGGTGTCGATGGCCCAGCCGATTTTCGCCTCGGGGAAACCGTCGCGTAGCATGGTCAGAATCGGCAGGGTCTGAATGACGTCGCCCAACGCGCTGAACCGCACCAACAGTATTTTGCCCGGCTTGATCACTGGCGTCGCCGACATGCGACCAGGGCCGTGGCTAGGAGACAAGCTCGCAGGATTCAGATCGCTTTTCAAGTTGCCAGTCGCCATCGAGTACTCTGTCGCTCAACTTCCCGCAAATGCAGTTAATCGGTCTCTTTAGCATCATACGTCGAGTCGATCCCAGTTCAAAGAGGATCGGTAGTGTCCTAATAGTGCGTTGCTGTAAACTGTTTGCTAGGAGACTGACATGGAAGCCGCCCGATTCGTAGCCATATTCGTAGCCGTATTTGTATGCATATTCCTTTCGATATTCGCTGCCTTTGATCAATCGGAAAAGCGAAGGAACGAAGCACGGGAGAAGCGTCTCGCTGAGCATAGGATGAATGCAAGACTCCTAAGACTCGACATTTGAAAAAGCCGCCTTTCGGCGGGTCGGTCAGCATTCGCTGCAACGCACTATTGGGACACTGCCAAAGGATCCGGTTTCAAGCCGGTAACACCTACCTAATCGCATTAGAGCTGACAACGGTCGCCCGGCAGCCTTCACAACCTCGTTCAAACACCGTCCTATCATGCGATTGCAGCCCACAGGGCTCTCTTCCGCGAGCGGCAACCGTGCAAACTAGCCATTCTCTGTGAAGAAAAAATGAAACCTTGGTTGCCGCAATTTGGAAACTCTATTGGGATGCTCACATCTGATTGATTGGAGCGTCCACATAGCGGTGGACTTTGCCCCCTCGCCGGAAGAGAATAAACTGGTAGGGGGCAACAAGTGGGAGCGATTTGGGTTCATATAATAAGCCCAGGCTTCCACAGCCGGAGTCTGTCCTCCCGCAGAATAGCGAAAAGGTGTACACCATGCGTTCCGCATTCCGTTTTCTTACTGTCGCCGCGCTTGCGTTGATGTTGGTTTCTCTGGGCTTCGCTCAGAACCAGACCTCAGTTCCGCCGGACCCGAACGCAACGTCGAATGCGCCCTCGAACGCAACGTCGAATCCGCCCGCTCAAGATACAAGTACGCCCGCTCCTCCGGACAAGCCGGACAAGAACGCGCCTCCGCCCGGCAGCCTGAACAACCTTGACGCCATCGGCAATCGCAATGTGGGTTGCAACAAGGGATTGGGCAACTGGTACTCGCTGGACAAGCAAGTTGCCATGGGCCGCCAGTATTCACAAATGGTGGAACACGGGGCCAAGATGGTCAGCGACCCGGAGGTCACCGAGTATATAAATCGCCTGGGGCAGAACCTGGTGCGTAACTCCGACGCCAAAGTCCCCTTTACCATCAAGGTGATTGACACCGACGATATCAATGCCTTCGCTCTTCCGGGCGGCTTCTTCTACGTCAATTCTGGCTTGATTCTGGCGGCTGACAATGAAGCCGAACTGGCGGGCGTGATGGCGCACGAGATCGGACACGTTGCCGCCTGTCATGTGGCCCGCGAGCAAACCCGCGGCAATATCGTCAACCTGGCGAGTATTCCGCTGATCTTCGTGCCCGGTGGCTGGGCGGTTTACGAGGGAGCGCAGGTAGCGCTGGGGATCGGCGTGCCGCTGACGTTCATGAAGTTCTCGCGCAACTTCGAGGCTGAAGCCGACTTCCTCGGCATGGAGTACATGTACAAGGCGGGATACGATCCGCAGTCGTTCATCTCGTTCTTCGAGAAGATTGAAGCGCAGGAGAAGAAGAAGCCGGGCACGCTGGCGAAGGCGTTCGCTTCGCATCCTATGACGCCCGACCGCGTCGCATCCGCGCAAAACGAGATGAAGAACGTCCTGCCGGCCCGTTCTGAGTACATCGTCGACACTTCGGAGTTCCAGCTGGTGAAGGGTCGCTTGGCGTCGCTTGAGAACCGGCACAAGCTGCAGAACGACAAAGACAACAAGGATCGCCCGACCTTGCGGCGCGCTACCGCCGACAATCCTTCCACCGACGGCAACGGCAGCGGCTCCGGTACCCAGAACGACGATGATCGTCCCACGCTGAAGCGCAGCGACGGCTCCGGGTCGGGCTCCGGCTCTGGCTCGTCATTTAACTGATTGCGATTTGCTCTGAAATAACCAAGGCCTCCCTCGATCGGAGGCCTTTTGATTTGCCGAACCCCAGCAATTGTTCCACGTGGAACATTCGCAAAATATCACAAAGTAACCGGCTAAACGATTGACAACAAAGAAGCTTCTGCGCTTTGGTGCTAACCAGCGAACGCTCGTTCGGAGCGCCAATTACGGCGCGAGCTCCCAGACGACCCCGCATCCATCAGAGCAATTCTGGCTTTGGCCACCCAGATTGGTTGTGCCGTAAATGTTTCCCGCAGAGTCCAACACGGGAGACCCGTAAACGAACAATCCGCCGGTGCCGCTGAAGCTATGAAGGTCATTAAACGTCCAACCGCCGCTGGATCTCTCAAGCTCGAAAACAGACCCACCTCCGAATGGGTCCCCCGATGCTGTCCCATAGAGGTTCCCAACTCGGCCCATTGCGAGGGTCGCAACCGGACCTGAATTGCCGTACTGAGAATAGAGCGTAGTCAATGTCCAGCCGCCGTTGGAAGGAGCGAGTTCAAACACGGTTCCCCCGGGGTTGTCTGTACCGCCAGCCACCGTTGTTCCGTACAGGTTACCGGCAGCATCGAAGATCAGACCGCCGTACGGGTCGCCACCATCATTTCCACCCGTGAAACTGTAGAGCACAGTTTCTATCCAGCCCGATCCCGAATGACGCAGTTCGTAAACTACGCCGCAACCGAGGTCCTCGCAGCCTTGCCCGCCCTGAGGGGCCGTGCCATACAGATTTCCAGCTCCATCGAAGAGGACCTCGGCCTCGGGATTCATCCCATTGGGTCCGGGGCTGAAGCTATACAGGATCGATTCGCTCCAGCTGCCATTCGAAGGCTGCAGTTCGTAAACCGTCCCGTGTCCAGAGACTCCGCCAGAATCTGTCGTGCCGTAGAGATTACCAGACTGGTCGAACGTCACCCGTGAAACGGGATTCGAAGCATCGTTACCGCCCTGAAATCTATAAAGAATGGTCTCAGTCCATGGGCAGCTCGTAGTGCGGCACACGGTCGAGGGTGGAGTCAGCTTGAACACGGTGCCGCATCCAAGCACTCCAGTACCACTGCGGCACGGTCCTCCCCCTCCGAATATCGTTGTGCCGTAAAGAGCGCCGTCAGGACCGAAGATCACCCCGGCATTCGGAGCTGCGCCGTCATTGCCGCCCTGAAACGTATACAGCGGGGCCAGGAGCCAGCCGGAACCCTGATGCTCCAACTTGAAGACATTCCCGTAGTTCACGCCGGCGAATTGCGTTGTGCCGTACGTTGTGCCGTAAAAATTCCCTGCTGAATCGGATGTCAATCCAGCAACGGGATGTGCGCCGTCCCCTCCGCCCGTGAAGTTGTGCAGCACGGTGAATGTCTGCGCCTGCGCCGAATGGCCCAGCATGACCACAAGCGCGAACAATAAAATCGATCCAACCCTCGCAGTTACAGTTTGCAAGTTCGTTCGAAGCATGGAATCACTCCTTAGTTTTCTACTGGGTAATCTCCCAGACCACGCCGCAACTCAGACCCTCGCAGCCGTTGCTCGGCCCGCCCACGCCGGCCGTGCCATAGACATTGCCGCTCGCGTCCAGCACGACATTGCCGAAGGGATTGCCGCCGCCTGTGCCTCCCTCGAAGTCGTGCAGGGAAGTGTAGGTCCAGCCGCCGTTGGATGGTGTCAGCTTAAAGACGGAACCGGCGGCGAATGCGCCATCCATCACTGTGGTGCCATACAGACTGCCGGAGGCGTCCATCACCAGGCTTCCGGTCGGCCCGTAGAAGAGAAAATCGAGGGTCCCGTTGTAGACCAGGCTGTACAACAAGTGGAAGGTCCAGTTTCCTCCGCCGGAAGGAGACAGCTCAAACACGGTGCCGCCCTGGTTCGCGCCGCCAAAATTCGTGGTGCCATAGAGATTTCCGGCGGCGTCGAGAATCAAGCCTCCGACCGGGTCATCTCCGTCCGCTCCACATTGAAAGTTGTAGATGACCTTTTCCGTCCAGCCGGATCCGTTGGGGCTCAATTCGTAGACCTTGCCGCAATTACTTGCGCCGCCGCCAAAGGTCGTGCCATACAGGTTTCCTGCCTGATCGAAGATGACTCCACTCTCGGGACCGCCGCCATCATCGCCGCCCGTGAAATAGTAGAGCGCGGTTGGTATACCGTCCGGCGTCAACTGGTAGACGGTGCCATTGCAACACGGAACGGTGCCATAGATGTTCCCCGCATGATCGAAGGTAACGTCACCAAATGAGGGACAACTGCCGAGAATCAATTCGCCGGGACGCCGGGGCTGGGTTGCCGCCCTGGCACTCCAGTCCTGGAATCCCTCGCAGATGGTCTCGATTCCCCCGAATGAGTACACGACATCCTCCAGCCATGGGCAGAGCGCAGTGGTGCAGGCGGTGGGACCGGGGCGCAAACTATAGGCAGTTCCGCAACCCGGGCCTTCACAGAATTGCTCACCCCCGGCATCGGTTGTGCCGTACAGCAGGCCATTGGGTCCGAAGACCGGTCTGGACATCGGAGTCGCGCCGTCGTCGCTGGGGCCCGCAAACTGGTGTAACGGTGTCAAGATCCAGCCCGACCCCTGCGGCGCAAGCCGGAAGATGACGCCGCACCCTTCTTGCGGGCAGAATCCGTTTTGACGTCCGCCAGTTTGGGTGGTCCCATAGAGCCTGCCTCGGGCGTCGATCGTCAACCCGGCTACGGGATTGCCTCCGTCTCCGCCGGAGAAGGTGTGAATCACGCTGAAAGTTTGCGCCTGCGCCGGTAACGCCAGAGCGAATGCGGCTGCAAGCATCGCTATGCACACGCTGGCGCTAAGAATGCTTTGCTTTGGTCCTAGCGGAGAAAACATGGGAGACTCTCCTCAGCCTTCAGGGTTCAAAGACTTATGCTGCCTATCGAATTGGCTACCGCTATCCATGAACTGCGAGGAACGAAGCTCGGAAGTGTGTTGGAATTCTGTTCTTCCTGCAACTTGGTGTCAAGAGCACTTAGCCCTGCTCCTGTCGGAAAATTGCTGAAACGACTACGATAAACCTGAGGACTTTTCGCTGGGTTTCGCACACCCGGGCGCGAAGCAAGTCCAACTTTACGGAACTTTACGTTTCTGCCAGGTGAAATAGAGGCAGAAACGAGATCAGGTTCACCCCCCGAGGTGGCGTTGCTGACCGACTTGACCGACGAGCAACTGCTGACGCAGGCGCTGGCCGGAGATGAAGACGCTTTCACTGTGTTGTATCGCAGACGGCAGGGGCCGATCTATCGCTTCGCCCTGCACATGAGCGGATCCTCGCATGTCGCCGAAGAGGTGACGCAGGAAGTTTTTCTCTTCCTGGTGCAGCGGGGTCGCGACTTCGATGCGGAACGAGGCGCGCTGGCTGCGTACTTGTTCGGCGTAGCCAGAAATTACGTGCGGCGCGCGCTGGAGCGGAACTATCCCGAGCAGGTGCTGGGCAGTCCGGTGGAAGATGAAGCGGCGGCGCTGATGGTGGAGTGCGATCCGACCGAGGGGATTGCCCGCCAGCAGACCTCGACTGCGATTTGGAAAGCCGTGCTGTCTTTGCCGGAGCATTATCGCGAGGTGGTTGTGTTGTGCGACTTACAGGAACTGAGTTATGCGGATGCGGCGCAAGCCGCCGGTTGTGCCATCGGCACCATCCGCTCGCGGCTGCATCGCGCGCACGACATGCTCAGCAAGAAGTTGCAGCACTCGGCGGCGGTGGCGCCAGGAATCTCGAAGGTTGCGGCGAGGTGCGTATCATGACATGCCGTGAGTTCAAACATAGCGCGGCTTCTCTCACCTTGTGGGAGTTGTTGCGGGCACAAGACGAGCAAATTCTGACCCACGCGCAGCAGTGCGAAGGTTGCGGTGGATGGCTGCAGAACCAGCGTACGGTGGCTGCCTCGCTGCACACGCTGCAGGCACAAACCGCAGCCATGCAGGCCGGCCCCAGGGTGGAGCGGACATTGTTGCGGGCCTTCCGCCAAACCAGGGCTGAAAGCGCTCCGCAGCCGATGGTAACGCGCGTCTCCGCTCCCACTGCGTTCCGCCTGAGTCACTTCTTCGAAATTGGCGCATATGTTGCCGTCGCGGCGGCGATCATCGTGAGTGTGTTTCTGGGAATCCGGCTTCTGCAGCACAGCTCCAGGACGGTCCCGGTGCAAAGTGGGATCACACCCGGCAGCACCAGGCCGCTTCTGCAGAAGCCGGCTGTTGCCGCTCAGGGGGATTCGTCGAACGTGGCCTCCAGCGTCACCAATAAGCGCGTCGCTGCCGCAGCCCAAAGCCGGGTAGAGCGCAGCGATTCGGCCAGCGTAGCAACAGCCACGGTGCAGACGGTTGCCGCGGAAGAACCGCAGACCGATGCGGACGCCGGTTATATTGCCCTGATGTTCTGCGATCCGCTGAGCTGCTCCAGCGACTCGCAGGTGGTGCGCATGGAACTTCCGGCCAACGGCGCCGAACAAAATTCGCAGCCTCCCATTGCCGATCTGGTGGTGGGCTACGACGGAGTCGTACGGGCTGTCCGTATCGTGAATTGATGCAGACAGGGAAGTCGTTTTGAAAGGGACCGCCTTCAGGCGGTCCGCGAAGTTGAGCCGATGAAACCGGCTTTAGCCGCTGAGGTCGTCGGCCTCGACTTAATCGGAGCCTCCTTGGGGGTTCGAGTCTACAAGCGATAGCGAACGAGGGTGAAACAATGAAGGCAATGAATTCTGCAGCAACTAGCGCTATTTCGAAATGGCTGTTCGTCGGATTGCTGATGGCCGCCCTGTCGGTTTTGGCGATCGCGCAAAAC
The DNA here is from genome assembly GCA_049516475.1 of Candidatus Korobacteraceae bacterium. Taxonomy (GTDB): domain Bacteria; phylum Acidobacteriota; class Terriglobia; order Terriglobales; family Acidobacteriaceae; genus Bog-257. The sequence continues at coordinate 7,462 of JBEKTC010000145.1, forward strand.
GACCCTGGGCCGCCTCCACCGCCGCCCGACGGGCCGGGAATGATGGGCATGCCGGGCCCCGGCGGCATGGGAGGCGCGTTCTTCCATGAGGAAGTCGGCCTCGACAGCCACAAGGTTGTCACCGGCGCACCCATGACGGCGACAGTAAGCGTGACCCATGATCAAACCCTGTCGGACGGCAACACCATTCACACCGACAATCAGAGCACGGAGTACCGAGACTCGCAGGGCCGCGTGCGCCGTGAAGTGCCATTCAAGTTGGCTACTCCAGCGACCGGCGTCACCGAGGGAACCATGATCGTGATTTCGGATCCGGTTGCCGGCAAGCGCTACGTACTCAATCCGCAGAAGAAGACGGCGCATGAGATGCCGTTGCATCCGCCTAAGCCGCCACACGGGAACGCTAACGGAGAACCGCCTGCGAGGCCTGGCATGGGGAACGTAACCACCGAGCAGCTCGGTACGAAGACGATCCTGGGTCTGACAGCGACGGGTACACGCATGACCCGCACCATTCCCGCGGGCCAGATCGGTAATACCAAGCCCATTTCGGTGGTGACCGAGCGTTGGGTGTCGAGCGATCTCCAGATTCCGCTCAGCATGACTCACAACGATCCCATGATGGGAACAATGACCAGCACGGTTACCAGTGTCACTCGGGGGGAACCGGATGCGTCGCTATTCCAGGTTCCATCCGATTACAAGATCGAAACCGGCAAGCCGGGCGACATGATGTACATGACAGCGAAACCCTGATCCAAGAACTCTCCTCTTGGCAACGGAGGTCGGCCCTCGGCCTCCGTTTTTTTTTCGCGATCCCGCAAACCCACATCCTCTTCCCACAACGACACTTGTCCCGTTGTCGCATCACCTATCACGTCCCAACGTGATGTATCGCACGGTAGTGCTGGCATTGTCCGTGAAATCCTAAGTCAGCAAGGGACTGGTCAGCGCTGCGGGAGGTGATCTGACTTCCCGATCCCCTTGAGCCGGGAGCGCCGCTGCAAGTCCACTGAGTGCTGGTCTCTGTCTGAGAAAGGAGCGCCAGACACATGGCTACCGCGCAGATTTCCCTCGATACCGCCGAACGGGCCTTCATCGACCAAGTCATAACCAAGCAGAGCGGACGGCCCGGCGAATTGCTCGGCATCCTGGAGGCGGTGCAGGAACGCAACCCCCACAAATATCTTGCTCCGGAGACGCTGCAATACATTGCCGGCCGGCTGGACATTCCCCTGTCCCGGCTGTACAGCGTGGCCACGTTCTATGCGCTGTTCAACCTGGATCCGCAGGGCGACAACACTATCTGCATCTGCCGCGGCACCGCGTGCCACACCCGCAACTCGCGCGCCCTGCTGGAGAGTCTGCGCCTGGAACTGGGCCTGGGGATGGACGACGGGGACGACGGCTCTGAGGCCGACAAGCTCACCCTGACCACCCCCGACCAAAGATTTACCGTGCGCACCGTGGCCTGCTTCGGGCAGTGCGCGCTGGCTCCAGTGGTGGAGATCAACCATCGCATCTGCGGACACGTGAACGAACGGACCCTGCAGCGCGAAGTCCGCTCGCTGGAACGGGAGAATGAGTGATGCCGCGCATTGAGGACATTGGCGTATTTAACGCAGTCCGCGAGGCTGGGCTGGCGAAACTGGTGCCCGCGGTCCCGCGGATCGCCATTGGCATGGGCACCTGCGGCCGCGGCAATGGCGCCGAAGGTCTGTATCACGCTTTCGTCGAAGTGCTGGAGCGCAGTGGCACCAATATGTATCTCGCCAACGTTGGCTGCTTCGGGCCCTGCTGCCAGGAGCCGCTGGTGAATGTGCACATTCCCGGGGGACCGTTGCTGATTCTGCATCGCGTGCAGGCCAACGATGCCGGCCGCATCGTCCACGACATCACCACCGGCCAGCTCGGCCCCGAGCTTTTGTACTGCAAGATCGAGGAGTGGGACCACATCAGCGGAACCATTCGCTATGGCCACGGCTACCCCGAAGTCCCGGCATGGAATGAGGTGCCGTTCTTCAAAGGCCAGAAGAAAATCGTGCTGCGTAACTGCGGGCTCATCAACCCGGATGATATCGAGGAATACATTGCCGTCGGCGGATATCAGGCCCTGTACAAGACGCTGATCGACGAGAAGCCGGAGACGGTCATCGAGCAGATCAAGGCCTCCAAGCTGCGCGGGCGCGGCGGCGCCGGCTATCCCACGGGTCTCAAGTGGGAAGTGCTGCGCAAGGCCAAGACCGACCGGAAATACCTGATCTGCAATGCCGATGAGGGCGATCCGGGCGCCTACATGAACCGCAACGAGATCGAGAGCGATCCGCACTCGCTTCTCGAAGGCATGATCATCGGCGGTTTCGTCACCGGAGCGCAGGACGGCATCATTTACGTACGTGCAGAGTACCCGCTGGCCGTACATCGGCTCACGCGCGCCGTCGAGCAGGCCAAGGAGTACGGCCTGCTGGGCGAGAACATTCTGGGACGAGGCTTCAACTTCTCGATCCAACTCGTGGAGGGCGCGGGCGCATTCGTCTGCGGCGAAGAAACGGCGCTGATCGCCTCGCTCGAAGGCCGGGCGGGACGGCCCCGGCCGCGGCCGCCGTTCCCGGCTCAAAAAGGGTTGTACGGCTACCCCACCTCCATCAACAACGTCGAGACCTGGTACAACATCGCGCCCATCGTGGCCAAGGGCCCGGCCTGGTTCACCGAGACTGGATCGACCAAGAGCGCGGGGACCAAGGTCTTCTCGCTGGTCGGCAAGGTCACCAACACCGGTCTGGTCGAGATGCCGCTGGGCACGCCGCTGAAGACGTTCGTGTACGACGTGGGCGAGGGCGGCACGAATGGAAAGCACATCAAATCCGTGCAGACCGGCGGCCCTTCGGGCGGCTGCATCCCGCAGGAGATGTTCGATACGCCGGTCGATTACGAGACGCTGGCCAAGCTTGGCTCGATCATGGGCTCGGGCGGCATGGTGGTCATGGATGAAGACAACTGCATGGTGGACGTGGCGCGGTACTTCATCGAATTCACGCATTCGGAATCGTGCGGAAAATGCGTTCCTTGCCGGGTCGGCCTCGACAAAGCGCTGCGCATTCTGAGGGCGTTTACCGAAGGCAAGGGCACGGAAGCCGATCTGGAAACTCTCGACGAACTGGGCCGCACCATTCGCGATATGTCGCTGTGCGGCTTGGGACAAACGGCGCCCAATCCCGTGCTCACCAC
>JBEKTC010000146.1:0-10586 GCA_049516475.1 Candidatus Korobacteraceae bacterium
AATACACCGACAAACGCGGACCAGCTGGCCGGAAATCGAGCAAGTCTCGCAGCACAGCAGGCTCACGTTCAACCCCGGCGCCCACATAAGCCGACCATGCCTGCAACTGGGAAGGCGCCTCCGCTGCAGCCTGTACTGACGCCTTGGCGGAGCCCACTGCAAGCTGCAGGTGCCGGGTTCGTTGCGGCTCCCAGCTGTGCAGCTCCGCTCCTTCATCTCGGCGGAAGCGCACCCATCCGTAGTCGGGCAGCTCCGAGGCGTGCTCTTGCGGGAGCCACGAAGTGCGTACCGCCGATTCAATCTCCGCGAACCCCAGGCCTCCTATGGGTGATGAAGTACCCGTAAAACACCAATCCACCACCGCGTCGTCGAGTCCGACGATGTCGAATAGTTGAGCGGCGCGATAACTATCCAGCACCGAAATGCCCATCTTCGACATGATCTTGGCCAGCCCGGCTTGCATCGCCTTCAGCATGCTGGCTTCACCGGCCTCTGCCGCCAGGCTGCGGGCGGTTTGCAAAGCCAGCCACGGGCACACGGCACCGGCGCCATATCCGATGAGCACAGCCGCATGATGCACATCGCGACAATCCCCTGCCTCGACAGCCAAGCCAGCCTTAGTGCGTAAACCGGCCCGGACCAGTGCATGATGGACCGCACCAGTCGCCATCGCCATGGGAATAGGCAACGTCCGGCTGGACCCCGCACGATCCGTCAGCAGCAAAATGCGAATTCCAGCATGTACCAGTTCAATTGCGCGGCTGCGCAATTCTTTGAGTGAGCCTTCCAGAGAACCGCTGGACGAGAAGGTGCAATCGAGTTCCGCCAATGGCAATTCGTCGCGCATGGCATACTCGCCCTGATGCAATGCCGCCATCTGTCCCAGCGAGAGAAACGGCGAAGGCAACACCAACCCGGGCAGAGGAGCATGCTTGTCGAGCAGGTGCGGCCACGGGCCCAGCCGCGTCCGCAGCGACAGCACACAAGACTCGCGCAAGGAATCGATGGCAGGATTCGTCACCTGCGCGAATCTTTGCCGGAAGAAGCCGTACAGCGGTCGCGGAGTGTGCGCCAACGGTGCGATGGGCGTGTCATCTCCCATCGACCACGTGGCTTCCTTGCTCTCCAGCGCCATGGGCGCCACCACCATCTTTACGTCTTCGCGGGTGTAACCAAAACTCCGCTGCAGGCGCGTGATCTCGTCCAATGGCAGGACCGTGACCGGTTCTCCCGCAGGCTCCAGCGGAATGTCGTCGATGAGAGCTATGTAGGTGGACAACGTATCGAAGTACCGGTCGAGAGCTTCCCCTTCGAGCAACTCGCTGCTCTCAAGGTCGAGCAGAATCATCTGCCCCGGCCCAAGCCTTCCGCTGCGCACGATGGAATCAGGGCTGACGTCGGCCAGTCCCACCTCCGACCCGGCGACGAGAACTCCCGCATCGGTCACCACGTACCTGCACGGCCGCAGCCCGTTACGGTCGAGGGCCGCTCCCAACAGACAGCCGTCGGTAAATACCAGAGCCGAAGGGCCGTCCCACGGCTCCAGACAGTCGGCGTGATAGCGATGGAATGCAGTCTCGTTGCCCATTGCTGCCGGAGGCAGAAGCATCCGCACGGCCTCGGCCACATTGCGTCCGTTGTTGGCCAGCAATTCGGCAATCTCGTCCAGGCTCATCGAATCGGAGGCGTCACCCGTCAAGATGGGCTCGCACTCTCGCGGCAAGGTTGCGCCCCGGGCTTCCATGTGGGCCCGATTGCTCCAGATGGTGTTGATCTCGCCATTGTGCGCCAGCACCCGCAGCGGCTGAGCGCGATGCCACGACGGCAACACGTTGGTCGCGTAACGCTGATGGAAGATGGCAAACGGAGCAACGAATTCGTCGCTGTCTAAGTCAGGATAGAACTCGTGCAGCGATCTTCCCGCGCACATCGCCTTGTACACAATGGTCCGCGTCGAGAGCGAACAAACGTAGGTGTCCGTTGTCTCACGCTCGAAGGCCTTGCGCGCCAGATAAAGACGATGCTCGAGTGCATCTGGAGTCCATTTCGTTGGGTTGGAAACGCTGATCAGGGCTTGACGGATGATCGGGACCGAATCGAGCGCAAGCTCACCCAGGACGTCGCTCCGTATGGGAACATCCCGCCATGCGAGCCATTGCAGGCCTTGGGCGGAAACGCACTCGCGAAAGAGTTGTGCGTCGCGACTTGCGGCTGACTCCTGCTGAGGCAGGAACAACATTCCGACGGCCAGCGGTTGCTCTGCCGCCAGAGCAATCGCGGTTTCCCTGAGTAGCAGGGCACGCGGCACGGAAGTCAGGATGCCCACGCCGTCGCTGCTCTTCCGATCAGCCGCTACGGCCCCGCGATGGGCAAGGCGGCCAAGCGCCGTCAGTGCCAGCCGCACGATGTCATGGCTGGAAGCGCCGCGCAGGGTCGCAACGAATCCGACACCGCAGGATTCGTGGTCAAAGCGAGCGTTGAGAAGGTTTAGGCCCTGGGAGCCCATCTTGCCAGGTCCCCTTCACCAATATAGAGCGCATTGCCAAGTCCTGACGTGAGAAAGTGAAGCCCGATCGCTTCACAGTTCCAATCCGGAACCAATAGCGAAAAGCATGAGCGTGACAAGAAGGCAGATGGCTCTGTTGACATCCTTGCGTCATGCTTGGAAATGCGAAAGGGACGAAGCACGTTCGATATAGCCGCAATCGAGTCCCGCAAAGCGGGACGGCGACAGGATAGCCCAGCACGCAGCGGGGTCCCCGGTTCGCCGCTCTTGGGCGAACTGGGGAGCGGAGTGCTGGGTGGGCTCCGCCTTAGAACCTGAGCCCCTTCAGGGGCGGCACATGGGGATGTCAACAGAACCAAGGCAGATCAATACCTCGGCGAGTTTGAGCCGTCCCGCATAAGCGAGGTCGTATTGTGCTTCGCCCGTCCTTACAGCGACTTGACTTGAGCGATCGGTGCCGTGTAAGTTGCTGTAGGGATTCGTAAGTAAGTACTTTGCCAATTTCGAAGTGGCGGGTTCAAATCCCGTCTCCCGCTCCAGACATGCTGCCCTCGCACACCGCGAGGGTTTTTCGCATAGCTGACCTAAGAAGGCGCGGTCGCCAAGTGGTAAGGCCGAGGTCTGCAAAACCTCTATCGGCGGTTCGATTCCGCCCCGCGCCTCCAAAAACAGTTGTCGGTTGTCAGTGGCCAGTGGTCAGTTAGGATCTTCCGAACGGAGCCGTTCGACAAAACAGTCGCCCGATTCACGCTCCCACATCTGCTTTCCCACCCCCAGCATCAACAAAACGGAATCGTCCGCCAGCTGTTGTTTAGCCTTGCTCTTGGATTCCGGCTTGGTCATAGAAGGTAGAAATTTCCTTTATCTACTTGTTACTCTATAAAGTGAGAAAGATATGGGTCAAGCGAGCTTTCAGGGGGGAGAAACCGGCGCGCATGTGACCTAGGTCACAGCCAGATGTGCGCTCGATACGGCAAACTAAAATCGTGTTCATGGACCGCTTCGCCATCATCAATAACCGCAAGCGCGCCGTCATCGCGCTGGTCCATTCCGTCTTTTTCATGGGAGTGGCAGGCGTGCAACTGGCCATCTCCCGGGCAGAACCCTTTTCAATCCGCAGGGAGAAAGTCGTCGCTCCGATTATTCTGCTGACGATCTACGTGATTGTTACGACTGTGCTGCTGATCTTGCTGCGCTTTTCCCGTTGCACCAGAGAAAGGCTTTACTTCGCCTTCTGCGCGGCCAGCGCTGCCTTCGGTCTGGTCAGAATTCTCCTCGGCGATCCCGTGCTACATGCCAACGTGCTGCGCGTACTGTTGCTGTTTTGCGCGGTCGTCATAGGGACGGGAATTCTTCGCAGCCATGCATCTCCCGCCGCCGAGCGAGTGGAAGAGCAATAGCATCCGCCGCTAGATCGCTCTAGAACGGCTCCCATTAAGCCTAGTTCTTCGAAGGGGGATGGCCTTCAGGCCATCCGCAATGGCTGATACAAGTCCGGGGCTTTAGCCCCTGAGGGAATTTCTCAATCGGACCTTCCCTAGAACGCCGCCGCGCCCGCTTCCGCAACTGCGTGGTCCTGCTCGCCTGAGCCGCCACTGACACCGATCGCGCCCACAACCTTGCCATCGCGCTTCAACGGAATGCCGCCGGCAAAGATCATGATCTTGCAATCGTTGGAGACATGGATGCCGAAGAACTGTCCGCCCGATTGCGAGTGCGTGGCCAGGTCCTTGGTCGCAATGTCGAAGGCGCGTGAGGTGTAGGCCTTCTTCATGGAAATGTCGATGCTGCCGATCCACGCACCGTCCATACGCACGTGGGCCACAATGTTGCCGCCCTCGTCGGCGACGGCTATGTTCATCGGTTGTCCGATTTCCTGGGCTTTCTTTTCCGCTGCCGCAATCACGCGGCGCGCATCCGCCAGATTCACTCCTGCCATTTTCCCTCCTGATTCAGCTACATTCTAGATCAGGTAGAGCCGGCTAGAACGGGTAGAGTTGGCTGGATCAGGTGGAGTTGACTGGATCGGGTAGAGCTGGCCGGATCGGGTAGAGCTGGCCTTCAGGCCAGCGTCTACGCTCCTTATCTTTTTCCGAGCCGGCTTCAGCCGGCGACACAATGTCCTGCTTCGCATCAACTCGAGAACAGGCTGTACGACAGAATTGCCAGCACGATCAAGGTGATGACGACATACATATAGTCGTGTTCGATGGCGAACGCCACGGCGGAAAACGCCACGCGCGCCACTGGCGTTGCGATCAGCAAAAGCAGTCCAAGCTGAATGATGGCCCGCGCGCTTATCCCGAATACTCCGTGAACGATGTCCATCGGGCTTTTCAGGCTCTCCGGTTCGCCGTGGAACGTGCTGTAGTTGGCTATCTCGTGTCCATGCCGCACCAGGTACAGTACGCCGCCAAAGAGAACGACCGATGCCGCCAGGATTACTCCCGTGCGCAGAAGGGTCCCAATGATAATCTCAATCCGCTGATCATCCCAGCTTTCCGGCTTGGTTGATGTCACGATTTGGTCGCTCATAACCGGCCTGTCGCTCCGCTAAAGATCATTTCAATTCCCAGTACGACGATGACTGCCGCAAACAGGTAACGCAACGCCTTGACTTTCGCCTTCACCAGTAGCTTGGCGCCGATCATCGATCCGGCGAGCACGCCCAGCATCACCGGCATGGCGATGCCCGGCGCGACGTAGCCGCGGTTCAGGTATAGTCCGGCGCTGGCCGCGGCAGTGACGCCGATCATGAAATTGCTGGTCGTCGTCGAGACCTTGAACGGAATCTTCATTGCCTGATCCATGGCCAGAACTTTCACCGCCCCCGAGCCGATGCCAAGTAAGCCCGACAGCACGCCGGCGCCGAACATCAGGCTGTACCCGGCGGGCACACCCGTGACGTTGTAGGGCTGCTTCCCCTGGGGCGTGGGGCACGTGCCATTCAATCTCAGCTTCTGGGCCAGCTTCGACGACTGTTGGTTGGGGTCGTGCTCGTCGCGGTGCCGGCTTGATAGATATGCGGAGTACAGCAGCACCAGCCCGAAGACGATGGCGATGAAGTTGCCAGAGACATGCATCGCGATGGCCGCGCCGGCAATGGCTCCTATCGTAGTGGCCGTCTCCAGGAACATGCCGATGCGGATGTTCGAATAACCTTCGCGCACATAGGCGGCCGCCGCGCCCGACGAGGTCGCAATCACCGAGACCAGCGACGCACCGATGGCGTAGCGGATATTGACACCAAACAGCAGGCTCAGCATGGGAACGACGACTACGCCGCCGCCCAGGCCGGTGAGCGCGCCCAGAAATCCCGCAAGCAGGGAGCCGAGAGCAACTAGCCCAGTGAACTCAAGAATGTTCATGCTGCTTCACAATCTCTGCTCAACCTCTTCGTGGATCGCGCACCAGAAAGTGTAAGAATTGTACATTCGAGGCAGGTTTTGTCCGCGAATCTCTGGATTTCGCCCGCGAAACACGATACGGTAGAGACAATCAGGCGCGGTACCCAAGTGGTAAGGGAGAGGTCTGCAAAACCTTTACGCGTGGGTTCGATTCCCACCCGCGCCTCCAGTCTTTCAAAACAAAGCACACCGCACCACCAACTTGCGTGCTCGGCGAGCGAGCCCAGGCGCGCAGCAGGGGCGATCAATATCAGCAGCAGCGATCCCGCCGCCGGATAGGTTTTACCTCCTCCATGTTTCACCTTTCCCATGATGATAATTCCGGCCCTACCCCGCGTAGCTTACTGCCTAAGCCTTGGCACTGGTTAAGTAAATTATTGCCTGTGCCTACAGGATTGACCTGATGGTGGGGAAGTTTTCAGGTTGCTATCCTGCACCCGTCAGAGGGAGTCTTTATGAAGACACAGGGTATCTTTCGCCGGCTGCGTACATTTCCCGATTCCCGCAAGCGCGGGACAATCAATACCCTGACGCTTTGCATGGTGCTTCTTGCCGCGCCCGTGTTCGCCCAGCAAACTACGGAAGCAGGTCCGAATTTCAAGCAGGATGCTGGTGCGGACACGGTCGCGCAAAATGTTGAGGATGGCGCGGCTGAATCTTCCAGTCAGCCGCAGCCTTCGTTACCGGATGCGCCTTCAGCATCCCAGCATGCGTACTCGAGTACTACCAGTTCATTGACGCTCGGTGAGCGCTTCAGAATCTACGGCCATACCATCACTAGCCCCTACGCCATTGTTGGGCCGGCATTGGGAGCGGGAATTGGTCAATGGCAAAACGAGCCTTCGGCGTGGGGACAGGGGAGTGAAGGCTACGCCCGCCGCCTGGCCTCGGAGGTGGCGCGGAACACGATCGCTGAAACCATCCGCTTCGGCTTTGCCGCCGTCGATGGCGAGGATCCTCGCTTTCAGCGGTCCACGGAAACAGGCGTTTGGGACCGCATCCGGCACGCTATTTCCGAGACGTTCACCTCGCAAACTGAAAGCGGCGCTCGCATCCCCGCTTTTTCCCGTTTAGCCGGTGCCTACGGGGCGGCGTTCATCTCCAACACATGGTATCCAGCATCCCAAGCGACGGCTGGCTATGCCCTGCGACGCGGCTCAACCGACTTGGGTGCGACCCTGGGTTTCTATCTCTTCGAGGAATTTGTCCCGCGCAAGCATCGCAATGCCAGCTCTCCCACTTTTTCGCCTGGGCAATGAGTGCGGCATGACGGCGCCGAACCTTGGTTAGAGGTGGACTGAGAAATGCATATTGAAGAATCTTTGACCGTGCCGGGAGCGTTTGCCGCCGAACGCTTGCAGCGTCAGGTGGCCACAGCCAAGACGCTGCTGATCACCGGATTTGAGGGGTTCGGCGAGCTGGGCATGCGAGAGGGCTCACTAAACCTGCATTGTTTTTGAAAGGGCACGACTTCACAGCTGCGGAAAAAGTCGGAACAGCAGATTCCTCGCGGCCTGAACGCCGCGAAGGATGACAAAAGTAAACGGCTTATCGGCGCGACTGAAGTCGTGCCTGTTACAAAACACTTCAAAATCGACTTTTCCCGCAGCCTGTTCAGCCGTGGCCGCGAGAATGCCTGCATGAAGGCGGCTTTAGCCGCTGAGGGGAAGACCTTCCCACAACATCGTGCCTTAGAGTTGTGGCGCGAAACTGCAAAACACCAGGCTAGGTGATCGGATTGCGTCCTTGAATAATGCGGATCAGCATGACGACTAGCGCCAGCACCAACAAAAGATGGATAAAGCCACCCAGAGTGTAGGAGCTGACGACTCCAATCAGCCAGAGCACCAGCAGTATTACAAAGATTGTCCAAAGCATGTTAGTACTCCTCTCCATCTCCAGCCGAGCCGGTCAATTCAACTTACACAAGCAAGACTAGATAAACTTGAAGCTGTTGACCATCGGGTGGAAGCCGTAGCTTGGAGAGGAAACTCCCTTAGCAGGCTGCGGAAGAAGTCGATTTTGAAGTGTTTTGTAACAGGCACGACTTCGGTCGTGTCCATAAGCCGTTTACTTTTGTCATCCCTCGCGGCCTTCAGTGTGTGCGTGAGAACCGTGTCGTCCCCAAGGGGCTCATGTATTTCCCCCACCTAACCCAGCGCTCCGCTTCGCGCCGGGCTATCATGACGCCGCGCCTGCGGCGCTTGTTTTTCGAGCTTTTTGCTCCATTGCCCAAGGGAAAACTCAGTTCTCACGCAGACACTTCAGGCCGCGAGGGATCTGCTGTTCCGACTTTCCGCAGCCTGTTAGGCAAATTTATGCGAGGAGTATTGGTGGAAAGAAACGTAGCCTCAAGAAAGTCCCGACGATTGCTTACCGAATAGCCGACTGGCAAAATCTGGATTGAAAGCAGGGCTAACGAACCATTGCCCCTCTTCTAAAGATTGCAGTGCGATCATTAACAACTCCTCAGCATCGGACTTCAGAAGATAACCCGACGCGCCCACGGCTGCCGCTGCACGGAGCATTTCCTCCGAGTCATGCATGGTGACAATTAATACCTTGGTATGCGGAAGTGACTGGCGGAGCCGGGCAGTCACCTCTAAACCATTTGGTGCGGACATCGAAATATCCGCAATCAGAATGTCGGGGCTTAGATGTATTGCGAGCTCCAGGGTCTGCTCGCCATCACCAGCTTCGCCGCACACTTCATATTCATTCGTAGCTTCGAGTATTGTGCGCAAACCTCGTCGCACAAGTGGGTGGTCATCTGACAGCATGATCCGGATCGGGGGCCGTGGAACCATTACAACTCCATTCGTATTCCATTCGAATCCCCCTGACCCGTTTTGTAAATACGGTGAAATCCGTATCCCAAGAGCTATGGTTCTACAACGTTGTTGCGGACTGCATAGCGCACTAATTCGGCTACCGAGTGCACATTAAGCTTCCTCATGATATTGGTGCGGTGAGTGTCGGAGGTCTTGATGGCAATTCCCAAAACCGAGGCCGCTTCTTTCGCGGTCTTACCCTCGGCCAGAAGCTGGAGAATCTCGCGCTCCCGCATAGTAAGCCGGTTTCGCACCGATTCCGCGGGGTCCGTTACCCTGCTTCCTCGATTGGCAAGGAATATCTCCGTGACCCTGGCGGTGAAGAATGGTTTGTGGTGGCTCAAGGCCTCCACGGCGTGGACAAGGTCCTTGTCGGAGTCCGACTTCAAAACATATCCGCGGGCTCCCGCCTCCAGAACCGCCGCTGCCACCTCATCGGAATCATGATGGGTAATGACCAGGATTTCAGCCTTCGGACACGCTTTCCGAATCTGTCTGGTCGCCTCCAGACCATTGAGGTCCGGCATGCTGACATCGATGACAGTGACGTCAGGGCCCAACTGAACGGCTTTGTCGACCGCTTCGCGTCCGGAGCGTGCTTCGCCGCACACCTCCCAGCCAGGATGTTCTTCCAGAAGCATTCGCAGGCCTTTGCGAACAATGTCATGATCATCGGCAATCAGAATTTTCAAAGCGCTCATATGGCCTCACTTAGGGGAATTATCGCGTTAACGGTTGTTCCGTGACCGTTGGACGAAATCTCCAGTTCACCACGGAACTGCCGCAGCCGCTCTCGCATTCCCAAGAGTCCGACCCCGATGGTCGCGCTTTCCTGGCGAAACGAGAGCTTGTCGTGGGGTATGCCGCGGCCTTGGTCAATCACTTGAAGATGAATATGATCGGACTTCGCCCCCAGACGAATCGTTGCGGTGGGACTTCCGGAATGACGGTGAACATTGGTAAGACTTTCCTGGACAACGCGGAAAACCGCGGTCTCCAGCTCTGTCGGAAGCCTGTGAAGGTCTGCTGGCAGATCCAGCTCGACTTCAATACCGCTTCTCCCGGCGAACCCAGTTGTGTACCAACGAATGGCAGGCACCAAGCCCACCTCATCCAGCATGGGAGGATGCAATAGGTGGGAAATCGTGCGAACTTCCTTCAGGCAGCTGTCAACGAGTTCCGTGCTTTCCGTCACTGCTTTGCGGCCTTTCTCATCCAGGGGCGAAGTGTCTCTTCGCAAATAGGAGAGGTTCATCTTAACCGCGGTAAGGATCTGGCCGACAGAATCGTGGAGGTCACGTGCGATCCGGCGTCGTTCGTCGTCACGCAATTGAAGCAGTCGTCCGCTTAGCCAGCGCACCGTGTTCTCTGCGCGCTTGAGCGCAGATATGTCTTGTACGACGACCCCGATCTGCGTGGTTACCGTCCCTTCCCTGATGATGGGGAAGAACGATTTCAGCCACCATCCCTTCACCCCTGGGTTGGCAGGCGTGGGCCCTATGATTTCATAATTCAGCACGGGCTCACCCGTACTCAAGACCTTTCGAACCAGCGGCTCAATCTGAGACGCAAGGTCGGTCACGACGTCGCGAACCTCCTTGCCAACATTTTCCTCAGGGATCAGGCCATTAAGCTCACAAAATGGGCCATTGATCCGCTGGAAACGAAGATCTGCGCCGATGATCGCCAGTCCTACCGGCGCATTTGAGAAAAAGGCATTGAGCTGAGCTCCACGGCGCCTGATCTCCTCTTGCTGTTGCCTGCGTTCGGTAATGTCGCGGGTGATAAGTGCATAACCACGCGGTTGACCGTCTTCATTTCTCAGGAGTGTGACCTCGGCGG
>JBEKTC010000147.1:0-18438 GCA_049516475.1 Candidatus Korobacteraceae bacterium
ATCTTCTTCGGGAAGATGGCCATCCCTTTGTTTTGAACCGCCGGACCATTCAAGGTGATAAATCGAAAAAGAAAGAAGTCTGAAGTCTCCAGCGGTTGTGGAATGCCAAGCTGATCGTCGAAGGCCGTGAACGTCGCGAAGTAGACGTGGGTTCCGTCGTCGCTCTGGAAACGCACGAACCGGGCATCTTCTATGCCGTTTCGCTGCGCGGCGGTTACGGGAAAAATAACCCGTTCAGATAAATGCTGTTCTGGAAAGAACTGAACGGAGTAGTTGGACTTGGCCAGCGTCAAAATTCGCTGCGTAGTATCCTGGCGGTCCTTTTCCTCCTCCGGCGTCGAACATTCCTTCACTTCTGTTTCAATCGCGGATAGAAGTTCTTCTGCTGTGAACAAGGCGCTCAGTCTCTGCAAAACGCGGCCCGTACATTGGTTGGTCAATCCAAGTTCGAGAAGTTTCCGCTCGAAGAGTGCCTTCTGGATTCCGGCCTTAGCGGTCAACCTCGGCCTTAATAGTCGTTCGCGAACGAACCCTCATAGAGACCCCTTGCGTCTTTAGCTTCGGCTACTGCCCTACGGACGGTCGCATCGGCCAAGTCCAGCACTCGCGGCGTGTCCCCAACCTTCGCGACAGCTTCTATTCGGCGATAAATATCCGTGTGCGCTTCCGCGTACAGCGCTAGTCCCTGCAGCTTGGGCAGCGCATCAGCCAGATGCAGTCCGTGAGGGTCAACGATGTCAGCGACCACGTTTCCATTGTCCAACGTGGCGAAGAAGATGAAGTCTGGGCGGACAATTTTGTACTCGTCGCCATCAAGGTAGGCTAGGTGAGGCTGTCGGTGCTGAGATTACCCGGTTGCGTGTCGATCGAGGCTGGAGCCAGTTAAAATTTACCGAGTGCTCCCTCGGTTGCCCTTTGTTTTCTTGCGAAGCTCACGGGCGCGAGCGAAGATCTTTTACAGCATCTGGCATGTCATCACGCCGGTTGGGGAAATAGCCATCCCGAATCTGTGAGGTGCAGTTTTTCCAGAAAGAACTAATCGTGCACTGAGCCGAATATTATGGACTTCCCCGATCGCACAATGATTCGATGCACTTAGCGGAGCAACTGGAGCAATCTGGAGCAACGCAAACCAGTCGAATCCTCTGTAAGTGGCTGATTCGAATGGTGGGCGCTACAGGATTCGAACCTGTGACTTCCACCGTGTGAATTTTGAAGTCGTAGACCTAAAACCTTTTGCCTGCCTTGCTTTTCCGCTCTCAGACGTCCGTGAAAACATCGTAAAACACCCTGATTTTGGTGACGAATTGGTGACGAGTATTAGTGCCCTGGCGCTCAAGAGCGCGGCAACTGAGGAGAAGGGCGCCCTGGTGAAACTTCCCACAACAAGACTTCGCGGGAACTGCGCATCTCTCCGGACCGTCCGCCCGCACTGGAATGCGGGCCCCTCGTTATCGCCGGGGCTTGGGGCGGATCGTGGCAGGCAGAAAACTACCATCGTTCGAGCCCACTTCCTTGGCCATGAGCTGGTTCAGCAAGGCGTTCATGCGCAGGATGAGGTCTTGGTTCTTTTCCGGATCGAGGGCCAGATTGTGCATCTCGAGCGGGTCGTTCTTCAGGTCAAAGAGCTGGACGTCGTTGTTGCGGAGAATTTGCTCGAGCGTTACCGGCGTATTGAAGTTGGCGGGGGCGTAGTAACGCGCAAACTTGTACTGTCCGTCGAAAGCAAAACTCAGGAATCCCCGTTTATCGAGTTTGGGTTGAAGCTCGGTCAGGGGCGGCGACGGTTTATTCTGGACGAGTTGCGTCATGCTCGACAGAAGATAGCCTGAATCAACGGTCATGGGAGCGACGTAGTTGAACAGGACGCCCGGGCGCACGGCTTGCGGAGATGCGGTCTCGGCCGTTGCCAGGACGCCGGAAAAATCGCGGCCGGGCAAATCCTTCACGGCCTCGCGCCGCTGTGCCTCGGGCACTCCTGCCAGCCCGGGCAGGGTTGGCATCAGGTCCAGGTGGCTGGTGAGAACGAAGGACGATTTGCCACCGGGGTAATTGGGGTGGGCAATGATCAACGGCACATGGGCATTTCCTTCATAGGCGAAGGGGCCCTTGCCCCGGATGCCTCCGTGGTCGCCCGCCATCTCGCCGTGGTCGGCGGTGAATATCACCACGGTATCCTTCCAGAGATCCAACTCGTCCAGGCCATCTTCAAGTTGTTTCAGGCTGACATCCGTGTCACGAATCAAATTCAGATAGTAGTCATTGAACACCTGCCACATATCCGGGCGATTCACCGGAATGAAGCCGAGGACCCCCGACCAACCGAGTTGGTAGTCGGTCAACGCCGCGGGCATTCCTGGGGCTGACAGCGATTCCTGCATCGTCGGTGAGGGAGCGGTGTTCCATTGCTTGCTGTACAGCGAATTTTTCGGCGGCGCGGTGAGCACGCCGTTCACGACCGCCTTTTGTGCCTGGTCGGTTCCCGGCACATTGGCATCCGCATACATGATGTCGTGCGGATTGACGAAACTCACGACCATGAAGAACGGTTGCCCGGACTCGCGCAGCCTGGGCACATTGCCCCGCAGCCAGCGGACGCTTTCGCTCGCGGTGTACACATCGGTTTTGTAGCCCTGGTCGGGCGTACCAGTTTTGTCGCCGTCTGGCTGGTAGATATCGAAACCATAGGGCTGGAGTGCCTCGCTATAGTTGACCGTCGGCTTGGGAGGGATGATGCTGGCATCCATTTCCCATTTGCCGAAGAATGCTGTCTGGTAGCCCAGCTTCTTCATCATGGAACCCATGTTGGGTCGGTCGGTTCGCAAGCTCGGCACATAGCCCGCCTCCATCTGGTCGAAGACCCCGTTGACCTGCGGCGGTTGACCGCTATAGAGTGCCGCGCGGGAAGGCGTACACATCGCCGAGGCGACATAGTGGTTGTGAAAGGTGAACCCATGTTGCGCTAGCCGGCCAAGGGCCGGCATGTTGTAACCTGCGGCAGGCGGCAAGTCATAACGCGTTTGATCGCGCAGTACCAGAATCACGTTCAGCGGGCGGTTCGGTGCCGGGACTCTATCCGAAACTTGCGAGTGCGCGAACGGCGCGAATGCCGCCACCGCTAGGAACCACAGCACTTTGCCAGTGAGCCCACGTCCGGCTACGGCGCGGGACAACTTTGGCCAGCTGAGCAGGGAATTAGTCATGAAGCCTCCTTTTCCTGTCTCAAGAGGGACAGGTTGAAACCATGTCCCTGGAGACACTCTTCTAGCCCGTTGTCATCGAGGACACAAGATTAACCCCCGGTGGAAGGCGGCAACTAGCCTAACGAAAAATCGGCAAGAATGAAATGGGAGATTCCGGGTGTCGTCGACCACCGGAGGTTGGCCAGAAACGGCTTCGGGGAGATTACTCCCGACATGTCGGCTTCGGTCCGGTCAACTTCCGGTTTGCGGTTAGCCAAGCACAATCCGCAGTCCAAGGTTCGGTGTCCCTGCGCATAGTCCCGTGCAGGTGCTAGTCTGACGTATTAACCCATGAAGAACCGCGACATTCTGGCGGCTTGGAAGTATCACGATGGCACGAAACACTCCTACTGGAGTATCCGTAACAATCCTCACTACCTGGACTGGGCGAACCGGCCACTGCCGTTCAAAGTCTTTCCGAAGATAGAGCCTCTTCCGCTGCCGCGAGAGGTGCCGCAAACAGGGGTGGCCGCGCTCTCCTCGATCTCAGAGCCATTGCCCCCGTCGCGGGCCGATTCGATCCCTGATCTCCAGGATTTGGCGCGCATCCTCTATTACTCGGCGGGGATTACGAAACACCGCAAATTCTCGGGGGGAGAAATCTACTTTCGCGCTGCGGCTTGCACTGGAGCCCTGTATGAGATCGAGCTTTACGTCGTGACTGGCGACCTACCGGGCTTGGATGCCGGGGTGTATCACTTCAATCCGGCGGATGTGTCGCTGGGGGTTCTCCGAAAAGGTGATTTCCGTGGAAATCTGACTCAGGCGACCGCGGCGGAACCCGCGGTGGCTGGCGCGCCCATGACCATCATTTGCACCGGAACATACTGGCGAAACGCTTGGAAGTACCAGGCGCGCACCTATCGCCATTTCGGTTGGGACAACGGAACACTTCTGGCAAATATGCTGGCCGTTTCCGCGGGTTCAGGGCTGCCCGCCGAGATCGTGCTCGGGTTCGTGGACGCCGAGGTGAATCGCCTGCTTGATCTGGATACACACCGTGAGGTTTCCTTGTGCCTGGTACCGATCGGGCACAGATCGGAGAGTTCGCTGCCAACGCCAAGAGAAACTCCGGCTCTCGGACTGGAGACGATCCCTCCTTCGCAGCGCGAGGTTGAATATCCCGCCATGCTCGAGATGCACGATGCATCGTCGTTGGAGTCCGGAGAGGAAGTAGCTCAGTGGCGAGGAAAGCAACCAGTCGTTGCGTCCTCCACTCCGGCGGGCGAGGAAGTTCAACTGCAGCGCTGGCGGGAAGAAGAACAACCGAAGGACAGCATCGAGCAGGTGATCCTGCGCCGCGGTTCTACCCGAACGTTCGATAAGACGGCATCCATTACGTTGGCACAACTCTCAACCATTCTTGACTGCGCCACACGAGGTCTTGCGGCTGACTTCCTTGAGCCTCGCGGCACGCAACTCAACGATCTTTACCTGATCGTGCATTCGGTCGAGGGACTCATCCCAGGCGCTTACTTCTTCCGTCGTGGACCAAGCACGCTGAAGCTTTTGAAGGAGGGGAAGTTCCGCGCCGAAGCGCACCATCTTGGTCTGGAGCAGGACCTGCCGGCCGACGCGTGCGTGGACATCTTCTTTCTGGCTAATTTAGAACGCACGCTGGAGCGGTACGGGAATCGCGGTTACCGGGCCGTCCAGTTTGAGGCGGGTGCCATCGGCGGCAGGATGTATCTGGCTGCCTATGCCCGGGGCCTGGGTGCGACTGGACTGACCTTCTTTGACGATGATGTGACTAACTTCTTTTCGCCGCACGCCAGAGGTAAGAGTGCCGTCTTCCTGCTCGCGATTGGCAAGCCGCTGAGAGGTGCCACCTAACGCGGAGAAGCGGCCGTACTGGGCATTCCGATTCGAGCGACCATGCGATACTTCCGGGTGGCCGCAATTCGGAAGTGGTCCCGCCATCACGAGATTAGTCCCCACAAATCGGCCAGTGTTTACGAATCTGTGCGCTCCTGTCGCTGTGCGGCTCCCCAGAATGTTACTTGATGAAGACAGGGTTTTTTCGTGCGCTGAGGTGGCCGTAAGGAAAGGCTCCGCCAGCCTCGTTTTGACCGCCGTACAGAACGAATCTATTCTGCTACAGTGTTGCTCCGTAACAGCGGAGTTGGCCCAAGAAACGACTGCAGAAATTATCCGTGCCGAAGCTTTCCACATTGCAAGCCGGTGGTTCTGTCGCGCTAGCTTCGGCGGTCCGGAAAAGCTCCGTGAAGCTCACATTTTGGCCGCTGGTTGTCGCCACATTTTTTATGGTGTCGGGTGGCACGTACGGCACGGAAGACATCGTGCATGGGGCTGGCTACGGCAGAGCAATCCTTATCCTGCTACTAACCCCCGTGCTCTGGAGTCTGCCGACAGTCCTTATGATCGGTGAGCTTTCCAGCGCCCTGCCTGAGGAGGGCGGCTATTACGCCTGGGTGCGGCGCGCCATGGGCAACTGCTGGGGGTTTCAGGAGGCATGGTTATCACTCGTGGCCAGCATCTTCGATATGGCCATTTATCCCACCTTGTTCGTCTTGTACCTCGCGCGTCTTTTCCCGTGGTTCGGGATAGGTTACCGCGGTGTACTTGTGGGATTGGCCGTAGTGGGCATCTGCACCGGGCTGAATATCGCGGGCATTAAAGTTGTAGCGACCACGTCCATCTGGCTGTTCTGTCTGCTGTCCGCTCCATTCGTAATCATCGTGTTATTGGCTCCCTTCAAGTACGGAGCGCTGGCACAGGCTGTGACCAGGCCGACCACGTCGCATGTTGACATCGTTGGTGGGTTGCTGATTGCAATGTGGAATTACATGGGCTGGGACAACGCCTCGACTATCGCGGTCGAGGTGAATCAACCGCAGCGGACGTATCCGCGCGCCATGATAGCAGCGGTGATCCTGGTGGCGATCACATACGTTCTTCCGGTCGCCGCGATGTCCATGACGCACCTCAGCCCGTCCGCCTGGGAGACAGGATCGTGGGCGGACATTGCGGGTCTGCTCGGCGGACCGCCGTTGCGAATTGGACTTGTGCTTGGCGGAATGATGAGCGCCTTCGGTATGTTTAATGCCTTGGTGATGAGCTACTCGCGACTGCCGTACGCGATGGCGCAAGATGGAATGCTGCCCAAAGTTTTCGCGCGGGTGAATCGACGCGAGGCGCCCTGGGTTTCCATTGTGGTTCTCGCGACTGGATGGGCCCTGTGCCTCGGGTTGGGATTCGAGCGGCTAGTCACAATCGATGTGCTCGTCTATGGGGCGAGTCTGTTTCTCGAGTTTCTGGCTCTAATTGTGTTGCGTGTCACCGAACCCGACCTGCAGCGCCCGTTCAAAGTCCCGGGAGGCATGTTCGGAGCGACCTTTCTAGGTGTACTCCCCACGCTGCTGCTGGTCTTCTTCGTCGCTCGCGGTGACCACGAACAAATTTTCGGGATGAGCAGTTTGCTGTTTGGAAGTTTGCTCGTCATCGCCGGCTTCCTAGCCTATGGGATTGACGTCACTTTGCGCCGAGCACGGCCATTGCAATAGGGCAAGTCTTGGGCCGGCGGCAGCGATGGCAGTCGCCTCAAGGAAGTGCACATTAGCCACGAGCCTTCCTGTTGGGAGCGCACGGCCCCGGACCTCGTTTGGCAGGTCATCTTACAATCGCGGCGTCGCCGACCTGATCTGGCTGCCGCCGGTGATTCCCGGGTAAACCGCATTAATGATGAGACCATTCGACAAATCAATTTAAGTAGAATTGGTGAGATTATCGGACGGAAAGGCGGCTGACGCGGCAGCATGAAATCATGAAACAGGGATCGGCAGAGCAACTCGCAGAAAATGAGCGGCGCTGTAAGTGGAGCGCCACGCTCGCCGCACTCGCACGGCTCCCTGTCGGCGAGACTATAGAGTTTCCCACATTGCACTGAGCGAAACGAACCGCCTGCGCAGCATTCTCCACGCGAGCAGTCGGACGAGTCGTTTTCGATGGAGCGTCTCCGCGAAAACAGGCGTCATCCGCGTAAGCAAGCTCGGGCATTGGACCGGCTTAACGGAGCGCGGAGAATGAAGAACGGCCGATCTCGCCACAGCAGCTAACCATCTCCACGCTATGATCCGATTCGGCCGCGTCCGGCGGGCCGCCTACAGCGCCCGGAAACCGCGCTAGGTTGCCCCACGTTGCGCCCGGGGCACGAAAACGTGGTTTACATCGACCACGGCGTTTCTGCACCATTCAGAGGCACGTTCAGTCATTCTCCAAGGGCTCCAGCGCCGCAGCGTCGGACGCGAACAGTCTTCCAACCGAGCAGCGGGGCGCGCCAGGCTTTCTGGAAAACGGAACATACCGTGCCCTACGGCTCCGACTTCACTTCCCACACGTTCTCGTCAACTTCCGACAAGCGCTTCCCTGAGTTAACCCCTTGCTGGATTCGTTGACTGCAAGGGTCCGCCTCCGTAAGATGAGGTGACCCAAAGCATGATCGGCGAAACCATCTCGCATTACCGCATCATCGAGAAGCTCGGTGGCGGTGGCATGGGCGTAGTGTACAAGGCCGAGGACACATCGCTTGGTCGTTTTGTCGCCCTTAAATTTCTGCCAGCCGATGTGGCAGAAGATCCACAGGCATTGCAGCGCTTTCGCCGCGAGGCACGTTCCGCTTCCGCCCTAAATCATCCCAATATCTGCACGATTTACGAAATTTCTGAGCAGGATGGGCAAACCTTCATTGCTATGGAATTTCTGGACGGGGCCACTCTCAAGCACCGCATCGCCGGGCGCGCGATGGACATGGAAACCCTGCTCTCCCTGGCCATCGAGATCGCGGACGCGCTTGAGGCAGCCCACGCAGAGGGCATCGTGCATCGCGATATTAAGCCTGCCAATATCTTCGTTACCAAGCGCGGACATGCCAAGATTCTGGATTTTGGTCTCGCGAAAGCTACCGCTGCGAAAAGAGTCGTAGGGCCAGTGGGGGCCGGGGAAGCCGCGCAAGCTACGGCGATGATTGAGGAGCATTTGACCAGTCCAGGTTCCACACTGGGTACGGTCGCGTATATGTCACCGGAGCAGGTGCGTGGAAAGGAACTGGACGCCCGCACCGATATCTTTTCTTTCGGCGCGGTTCTCTATGAGATGGCCACTGGGACTTTGCCCTTTCGCGGCGACACTACCCCGCTGATCTTCAAAGCCGTTCTTGATAGTGCGCCGGCGGACCCGATACGTCTGAACCCGGATCTTCCCGTTGAATTCGAGCGCATCATCAATAAGAGCCTGGAGAAGGACCGCGACCTGCGGTATCAATCGGCAGCCGAGTTGCGGGCTGATTTGAAACGCCTGGCGCGGGACAGCAGCTCGAAGCACTCTTCGGTGGCGCAGACTGCACAGCCTGGCTCCGCGTCGATGCCCTCGGTTCCTGCCGCAACTCCGCCCAGCGGCACGTCATCCGTCGCGGTGTCTAGCCGAAGCCCTCTTCTATATGTGGGCGCGGTGATCGTCCTCCTGGCCTTGGGATTTGTGGGTTATCACTTCTGGTCCACTCCGGCAAAGGATTCTGGTACAGGCAAGGTCACCAAGATCAGTGAATGGAACCGGGCCATAGACTTCCCAATCCTCTCGCCCGATGGCCGCACCATCGCCTTTACCTCGCAAGTGGATGGTTACGACCAACTGTTCGTGATGTTGACCTCCGGCGGCCAGCCGCTTCAACTGACCAAGGACGAGGGCAACAAAAATCCGCTCGGCTTCTCAGCTGATGGGACTGAGATCTTCTTTGGACCCAGCATCGGCGATTACGAAATCTGGTCTATTCCTACCCTAGGCGGTGTTCCCCGGCACTTGTCCAATGGAATTGCAATAACTCCTTCGGCCGATGGGCGCTCACTCTTCGTCGGTACCTATGATCGAAGAATCGTTCGCACGGATCGCAGCGGGGTTGCGCCCGATACGTTGTACACGTTGCCCGAGCAGGGGAGAGAGCCTCGTCTATACGCATATCCCGATGGCGGCAACCTGCTCCTGCTTTTGCACTACCCTGACCACCTGCAGCTGCAGAACTTCGATCTTGCATCGCGCAAGGTGGTTCAGGAGTGGAGTATCCCCGAAGCTGTGGGTCTGGCTAGTTGGGGTCAGCCGGGCAAGTCCGTCTATGTTTCTCGCGTGGTAAACGGCATCCGTAACATCTGGGAATATTCCCTGGCCAACGGCGGGCTGAAGCAGCTTACATTCGGCCCCGGCCCGGATCGTAACCCTCTGCGAGATCCCTCCGGCAAGGGCTTCTATTTCGTGAACGGCAGGTCATCGGGAGTTCTTACTCTGTATCGCCCTTCCACAAAACAATCGATCGATGCGGTAGGGGAACTCGCGACTCAACCGCTCATATCGCACAATGTCCGCCGCCTGGCTTATCTCACTGAACCAGAACCGGAGCACCGCCAGTTGTGGATCGCGGATATCGATGGGAACAATGCGAAGAGCGTTACCACATCGGGTTCGCACATCGAGACTCTTGCCTGGTCGGAAGATGATTCGCAGTTCGTGTTCTCGGACCAGGATGCGCAAGGGAAGGGCCGCCTTTTTCTGGTGAATGCCGATGGCAGTCATCTGCGCCAACTGCCGGAACTGCCGGGCTTGGCTGAGTTAGCTGCACCGGTGCGCGGTACCTCTTCCATACTTGTTTCCACGGTTGACGCGCACGAGGCACGTGTCGGCAAGACCTGGAAACTCGACTTGAGCGCAGCAGAATCGAAACCGGAGTTGTTGTTCGAAGGGTGTCTAGGGGCGCTGGACATCTCCCCAGATCGCAATTACCTGATCGGAACCGTGCTCTGGGGAAATGATCCCGGGATTTATCAGTACTCCCTCAGCGAGAGGAAATGCACGCCGCTGAAGCCCGGTTTAGCAAGTTACATTGCTAAATTTGCCTTGGATGGCAAGTCGTTCCTGTATGCCGCCACAAAACACGGCCAGACAACCATTTATCGGCAGAAATGGCACGACGGCGCCGTGAGCGGCGAGCCGCAGCCGGTTTTGGTCTTCCCATTTGCTATTCGTGAGGACTTCAGCGGTAATGCATGGGACGTCCCGCCCGACTTATCGGCCATCCTTTACGCGCGTCCCACGGGCCACGACGACCTCTATTTCCTTGCCAACCACTGAGCGATGTTTGAGCCCACTGCGTCGGCTTGTTCAAGGAAACGCCCAACAAGTCTCGTTCTGGGAGAGTCTGGCAGGATTAGTAACAGGAAACGATAGGTCCCTATCGGGACTGCCCCGGCCGAGGAGGCGAGATTGAGCGCAGCTTTCCTCGCCGGGGCAGTTTCGATAGGGTCGTTTGAAGTAAGTCGCTGGTGTTTGCGACGGACGCGATCGGCGCCAGATGGATTTTGTGGGTGTTGGATCGGCGAGGTGGGACGAATCGTGCTATCCGGACTCTGGTTTCGGCGGAAGTGGAGGCCGGAGTGGCGCTTGCAAATGCGCTTCGCGCGGGTCGTGGGCGCAGGCAAAGCGCACACCGGCTTTTGCGTGCGCTAGCACGACAGCGTGGAGGGCAGATAACGACTTCGGGAGCGGTGAGTCTCTCATGAACTGTCAACACTGCACCTCCTTGGCTGGGCCGGGGTCAGGCTTGGATGGAAGTAAAGCTGGCCGCAGGTGAGCCGTTCGACAACCAGCATGATGCCGGAGCATGCTGGACAGCGCAGGCTGGGGGACTCGGGTGGATCGGCGCATGCCGTTGCGCCGAGCAGAACGCGGCAGCGTTGGAGCGCAGCACTCCGTCTGCGGTTGGCGAATAGTCCAAAGTGGCGGATGCGAACCAGGCCACCGGGCAGGACGTGAAGGAGAAAGCGGCGCAGGAACTCATGAGCGGAAACAGTCATGACCTTGTTCTTGCCGCGGTGGGCGTAATCTCGCCAACGGAATGAGACGCTGTCGTTTTCAAAAGCCACGATCCGATGGTTGGAGATGGCGACGCGGTGGGTGTAGCGGGCCAGGTAGTTGAGCACATGTTCGGCTCCGCCGAAGGGCGGCTTGGCGTAAACGACCCAGTCCGTTTGGAAAAGCTGCCGGAGGAAACGGGAGAAACAGCCGAAGCTTGCCTTGCGCGAAGTGTTGCTTCAGTCCAGCGACGAACTTGCCGCGGAAGACTCGGCTTAATGCGTGGACGGGCAGGAAGAAGCGGCGCGAGGAATCGATCCATCTGGAGCCGTCGAGAGCAAGGCCGCCGGCGGGAACGATGTAGTGAACATGGGGATGATGCTCAAGGTTCTGTCCCCAGGTGTGGAGCACGCCGAGGAATCCGATATCAGCGCCAAGGTGCTTGGGATCGCGAGCCAGTTCGAGCATCGTGGCGGCGCTGGCACGGTAGAGCAGGTCGTAGAGCAGCCGCTTGTTTTGGAGAACAAGAGCGGAGAGCGAATGGGGCAGCGTAAAGACGACATGGAAGTACGGCACGGGCAACAGTTCGGCCGAGCGCGCCGCCAGCCATTTTGCGCGCGCGTTCCCCTGGCACTTGGGACAGTGCCGGTTGCGGCATGAGTTGAATGAGATGGCCTGATGGCCGCAGCGAAGGCACTGATCACGATGACCACCCAGTGCCGCGGTGCGGCAGCGGACGATGGCATCGAGCACCTTGCGATGCGGCCATGCAAGATGCGACTGCTGCTGTTCCCAAAAGCTGTTGCCCGTTCGACGGACGATGTCGGCCACCTCAAGGGTGGGCCGGCTCATCGTCTGATCTTCCTCCTGGAACGCTTCACCTCGTCAGGGCTGGATACCTCGATGGCTTCGAGCGGACTGGGAATCGCCTGCAGATGGCGCCGGGACAAGTGCAGATAGATGGTGGTATGAGCGAGCTTGGCGTGTCCGAGAAGAACCTGAATAGTGCGCAGGTCGGCACCGGCTTCCAGCAGGTGTGTTGCGAAGCAGTGCCTCAAAGTGTGCGGAGATACATGCTTAGTGATCCCGGCACGCTTGGTGGCCTGGTTCACGGCCTGCCAGACGATCTTCTCTGTAATGGGCACGTCGGCTCGCCAGCCCTTCACCGTACCTGGGAACAGGTAGGTCTTGGGCTTCATCCAGCGCCAGTACTCGCGCAGAGTCTCCAGCAGCTTCGGAGTCAGCAGCACATCGCGGTCCCGGCCACCCTTGCCCTGACGTACATGAATGACCATACGCTGGCTGTCGATATCGGACACCGGCAGGCCGGTTGCATACAGCATCATCAGCATGGTGCGATGCATCAGGTTGCTGGCCGCGTCGATCAGTCGTGCCACCTCTTGCTGGTCAAGTATGGTCGGCAGTCGACGTTGCCGCTTGGGAAATGGAATGTGATCGGGAAGGTATGGCCGGCGAAGCGTCTTGACGAAAAGAAAACGCAGTGCCGCCGTGCGGCCTTCGATGGTCCCAGGCGAGAGCTTGCGCTCGCGAAATAGATACGCCTGGTACTGGCGGATGTGCTCCGGGCCAAGCCGCTCGGGTGAACGATGGAAGAATCTCGCAAGGTCTTCCACCGCGTGGATATAGGAACGTACAGTGCTCTGAGAGTAGTTGCGACGCTGGAGTTCCTCCAACATCTGCTGCCGAAGATGGGTCACAGTAAACCTCCTGTGACCCAACTCTTACACAGCCAACAATGCCAGGGGACGACCTATGCCGCAGCGTCCGTCGCGCCAGCGACTTAGTTCAAACGGTCCACCCAATTTTGTTTGCCGCTGCGCGGCCGCACGTCGTTTCGCGCCACGAACCGCGGTCACAGGCAAGTGTGACCGATGCTGTCGCAGCCAGTAGCCTTCGTTTGCTACCGTTAGCTTCAAACTCGGTAGGTTTCGTTGCTCAACGCAACCAGCCAAGCGCTGAAGTACGAGGAGAACGGAGGCGCTCATGCAGCCATGGAGATCCACCTGTAAGGAGAAGCTCGTTTCAGCCGAACGCGCCCTGCGGTCGGTCAAATCCGGAGACCGGGTCGTGCTCGGGCACGCGTGCAGCGAACCACCTGTGCTGGTAGAAGCTCTGGTAGACCGCTTCACCGAGCTTTCGAACGTCGAAATTGTGCACATGGTGGCCATGGGACCGGCCGTTTTCGCTCAACCCGGCATGGAACAGAGCTTCCGCTTCAATGGATTCTTTCTCGGTGCTCCCACGCGCAAAGCCGTGCAGGAGAATCGCGGAACCTTCACTCCCTGTTTCTTTGGAGAAGTCCCGCGTCTGTTCAAGAGTGGGATCCTGCCCGTCGATGTCCTGCTGATGCAGGTCACGCCTCCGGACGACCAAGGGTTCTGCAGCTATGGGCTCTCGGTCGACTACACTGAGGCCGCGGCTGAGTCGGCCAGGGTCGTGATTGCGCAGATGAACACGAAGCTGCCTCGCACCGCGGGCAGCAAAATCCATCTCGATGACCTGACGTGGATCGTCGAACACGACTCTCCTGTCGTTGAATTACCGCCACCGAACCTCGGCGATGTCGAGCGCCGGATCGGCGAACACATTGCTACCCTCGTTCCCGATGGAGCCACGCTCCAAGTGGGCATCGGCGCCATCCCTGACGCAGCGCTCCTTTCTCTGCGGGACAAGAGGGATCTCGGTATTCACTCCGAGATGTTCTCCGATGGGGTGGTAGCCTTGGCCGAGGCCGGTGTCATCACGAATCAGAAAAAGACGATCAACCGTGGGAAGTTTGTCGCTACGTTCCTGATGGGCACTAGCAAGCTCTACCAGTTCGTACACAACAATCCGGACGTCGAAATGTACCCGGTCGATTACGTCAATGATCCCTGCGTGATCGGCCAGCATGACAACATGATCTCCATCAACTCAGCCTTGCAGGTGGATTTGACCGGCCAGGTTAATGCCGAGATGATCGGCAAGGTCCAGTTCAGCGGTATCGGCGGGCAGGTAGATTTTGTGCGGGGTGCCAGTCGTTCAGCCGGCGGAAAGTCGATCATCGCCCTTCTGTCCACCGCCGCCAAAGGCAAGGTCTCGCGCATCTGTCGTCAGTTCGACGCTGGTGTCGCCATCTCCACTTCACGCAACGACGTGCATTACGTAGTGACGGAGTTTGGCGTGGCGGATTTGCGCGGAAAGACGTTGCAGCAGAGGGCTGCCGCTCTCATTGCAATTGCACATCCCAATTTTCGTGACGAATTGCGCGGCAGCCGATCGATAGAGGAACACCAGTTAGTCGCGGCCGGCTGATGGCTTTGCCGACGTTCGCTTGGGACCTACTGCATTGCTAAGCAGGCGAGGATGGTATGCCGGCGCCGAATGACGGCGCACCGGCATTGTCCTGCCAGGTAGTGCGCGACCTCGGGATTTCCGCCATTGGAGCGTTACCGAGGTTGAACGCGATGTTTTCGAAGGTGCGAATCTTGGGCGCGCCATCAATCACCTTAGAGAGCATCTTCAAAACTTGCGGATAGATGTTGGCAGTGTAGGCCTCCGCCTGACTCTCCTTCTCCCAAAGGCTCATGGAAATTCGTTCCAGGTTGCCGGGATTCGACAAGGTGATTTCGCCTTTGAAGCCCTCCTGCTTTTGCAGTAAAGGGAGAATCTCGGTCTCCAGTGTTCGTGTGAATTCAGCAGCCAGGTCGAGCGACTTCACGCGGAAATACGCATTGCGTGCAAACATGTTCAACCTCGTCAAACCATCGTCGGGTACCGCACCGCCAGACTGCTTGCCGGCTGGAATGCAATCTGGACGGTTATCCGGTCCGTGTGCCTCCAGCGGCGCCTCCCGGACCGGTGCCATCCCGCACAATGGGAGCACTCTTCACCATCAAGTGTTTACAGCTGATACACCCTCGCGCAGTGACCTACATCTCATGTGGCAGTGACATCGATCATTCGCCCCGCTACCAGGTTCTGAAGTTAGCCGTATCGAACGAGTAGTTGCAGCTGTCTCAGAATTAGGCCAAGCGTGGGAAAAGCGGAAACTTTCTCTGCAACGCCCACTAGAATTTCGCGCCTGCGGCGCTCTCTTCCGCGAATCCTGTAGTTGACTGCACCGGTTCGCTCAGAACGCCGCCCAGGATGGGCGTCTCCTTGCTGCCCTTTACCATCTCGACGCGATGCCGAGGGAACAGGAAATTCACTTGCTTTCCCGCCAGCCGTGTATAGACTATTTTCGCTATTTACAGCCTACCCGGTTGGTGAATTCTAGTACTTAGTATTCTGCCGTCTCTGCGATCCTTCGGGATCGACTGGCCAGGAGAAAAAGGAATAGATGAAGACATACAGAACACCCGCCCACAATCGCGCCGCCATTCAAAGCTTGACAACGAATCTCCTGGCCGTGCTTCTCGCCATGGCTTTCCTGAGCACCAGCACCAGCGCCCAACCCACCATCTGCAACAACCAGGTGCTGCCGGCGGGTAACGGAGGAGACCTCATCGTAACGGGCATGTGCACGGTGGATGGTACGGCACCCTCCGGCACCTACCTGTATAAGAACGTGAATATCATTGCCAATGGCACGTCCAACGGCACGCTGCTGTTTGAGGACGCTGTCATCAATTTCTGGGCAGAGTCCATTCTGGTGGAGAACAACGGTAGTCTGCAGGCCGGTACTCCGGCTGCGCCTATCGGGACCGCCGGCGGACAGCTCACCATTCATCTGTGGGGCGCCGATCAGGGCACCGGCTCGGGAACCAGCGGAGGCCGAGGCATCGTTTGCAAGTCGCCGGTTTCGAGCACCGTCGGCCCGTGCGGAGTTCCCGCCAGCATCTGGAATTCCAACACGATGTCGATGATCGATCCGACTTCGTGCACGCAAAGCGCGTTGCCGGGCGGCGTCAAGGACTGCTTCTATCAATACATGCCGCTGGACTATGACGGCGGAGGGCCTCCGGTCGGGTACTTTGGCTATAAAGTCCTGGCCGTGTCTTACGGAGGAACGCTGCAACTGTTCGGTAAGAAGGGAGCGAGTTACGGGTCGGTGAGGCCGTTTAGTTCGGCGACCAGTTGGGCGCGGTTAAACAGCCTGGTTAGTGCGGGCGACACCACCCTGGTTCTGGACCGCACCGTGGACTGGCAGGCGGGCGATCAGATTGTGCTGACGACCACCGACTACCTGCCGGGCCATTCGGAGCAGTTGACCATCCAGAGCGTGAGCACGAGTAACGGCGTGACCACTATCACCACCACCGCAGCCGTGGCCTACACGCACAATGGAACGACCTACGACCTGAAAAACGTGCCCAGCGGTGTCGGTCCCGACCAGGACCCCAACGTCACTTGCACTGCGGGCCAGGCTCGGTGTGTGGAGACGCGCGCGGCTGTCGGCCTGCTGACGCGCAGTATCCAGATCGTCTCCGGCGGCGATACCCTGCAGTCACCCTTTCCGGGCTACAGCAACTGCATGAGCGGGACTCCGCCTACCTGCAGCAGCACTACGGGCGATTGCTACTATTTTGGCGGACACACCATTGTGCGGCAGGGCTTCAACAAATTTCAGATGCAGGGAGTGGAGTTCTACCAACTGGGTCAGGGCGGCCGCATCATGCACTATCCCGTCCATTTCCACATGGCCCGACAGACGCCGGTGGCGACGTTCGTGAAGGATTCCTCGGTATGGGATTCCATGACGCGCTGGTACACCATCCATGCCACGCAGGGTGTAACGCTGGCGCGGAACGTCGGCTATCTCTCCATCGGGCACGGCTACTACTTTGAAGATGGCACGGAGACCGGCAACCTGCTCGCCGCCAACCTGGGCGTGTTCGCGCGCGGGGCGATAATCAACAGCCAGAATCCGCGCTGCGTGCCGGGCATTCTGGCCGAGGCCTACCAGTCGGACGGCGTGGACCAGATTCCATATTCCACCGATATCGATCATCCGACCTCGTACTGGATTACCAACGGGTGGAACGATTTTCAGTACAACATGGCAGCCGGCACCGGCACCTGCGGCATGTGCTACTGGTTTTCAGTACAACATGGCAGCCGGCACCGGCACCTGCGGCATGTGCTACTGGTTGACGCCGGCAGGGAACTCCGCCGCCTCGCGCTACGAGTATTGGACGAGCTACTCCGCCGAGCAACAGGTGACCCTGCCGGGAGGGGGATACAGCCCCAACCGCGCCGGAAGCACCCCGCTGAAGAGCTTCGTGGGCAACTCCTGTGTCAGCTCGCAAACCGCCTTCATTACCATTGGACAAACCGTGGCCTGCCTGGGCGTAGTGAATAACGCCGATACCGGCGCGCCGCAAGTCCACCCGGTACCCAATCCCCTGGCGCCGATACCGAGCGATCCCAACTATGACTCCTACTATCCGCAAGTTGTAGGCGCTGGGTCGCGCATGGCCACGCAATGTCCCGCGGGAACGGACTGCAGCTGCTCCGATCCGAGCGGCGCCAGTTGCCCCAGCAAATTGCCTGGTGTCCCAATTTGCGCAGCCGGCGCGCTGCAAGACTGCATGGTGACGCGGCTAGACCATTTCACCACGTCCTTTAACTGGGCCCAGACCAACTATGCGGCGCTGTGGCTGCGTCCGCAATGGTATTTGGTATCCAACAGCGCCATCACCGATGTGCAGAACGGAGGGCTGACCATGGTCAGCGGTGGCGGCTATACCAACTCCGACCAGATTCCCGGCTACTGGGCGCTGGCCCACAAGAATGTTTTCATCGGCGCCACTCAGCCCGGCAATTCCTTTGCGACGAATGCCGGGCCCTTCAATCCCACAACGTTGCAAATGAATCCTCCGCTCGCCTGTGCTTTGCGGACCGACAACAATATGCCGGAAGCTTCGTTCTGCCTCAACGTGAACCAGGGTATCAGCATGCCGTTGGACAACTTTGCGGTCAACCAGCGGCTGTTCAATATCTACGATGGTCCGTCGTTTCAGGATTCCAACGCCTTTCTGGACATCACTCCAACCGCGCTTGCCGGCTGCGAGCTGCCGCCCAACGGAGGCGGCGGGGCGGCGTGTCAAAGCATGGGATGGATGTATGGCAACGTAAACGGAGTTCCCCTGGATCCGCTGGCGGGGCTAGGGAGTCAGGCTTATTTGCCGAACGCGGCCATCGCCTGGAAGCAGCCCAATGGCTTTTTCTATCCGCCTGCGTTCCACTCGAGGAATCTCTACTTCCACGATGTTCGCGTCCGGCATTTCGTGATCGAGCCGCTGTTCAACCCCGGCACCTACGATACCGACGGATCGCTGGCGGCGACCCGGTACTTTAACGACGCGGGCGGCGCCAGCGGGGTGGGCGGAATGTTCAA
>JBEKTC010000148.1:0-10539 GCA_049516475.1 Candidatus Korobacteraceae bacterium
GCCAAGCTTGTCCGCAATGTCAGAGCTGCGCGCCCGCGCCAGATGCTGCTGCAACGAGTCGATCATCAGATTGCCGACCAGGTGAACCCGCTCCGCCGCGACGCCTTCGCGCAGAAGATTCGTACGTCCACTCTCCTCAGTGACCAGAAAAAGATCAGCGATGGAATCGGTGACGATGCGGTTGATCTCCTCCGGCATGGAGCGGACGAAGCTGCGCAGACCGGCTTCCACGTGTACAACATCGATGCCCAGCTTCTTTGCCACCATCGCCGCCGCCGCAGTGGAGTTCACATCGCCAACGACGATCACCGCTGCCGGCCGGAGTTCCTCGAGCACAGGCTCAATTCGCCGCATGATCTCGGCAGTCTGCTGAGCGTGGCTGCCGGAGCCGACCTCGAGATGGTATTGCGGCGCGGGAATGCCGAGGTCGCGAAAGAACTGGCCCGACATGTTGTCGTCGTAGTGCTGGCCGGTGTGGATTAGGACTGCCTCGAAGCCGGGATCGCCCGCCAGCGCCTTCATCAACGGCGCAATCTTCATGAAGTTCGGGCGGGCGCCGGCGACCATCGCCAGCCGGATTGGGGTTTCTGGATTCGTCACGAGTCGATGCGCCGCAAATCTTCCGCTTGGTTCTGCGTCATTGTAAATGACCGGCGGCAAATGAATTCTGCTAGTCTGTTGCCTCGCGAGACCT
Organism: Candidatus Korobacteraceae bacterium; assembly: GCA_049516475.1. GTDB lineage: Bacteria > Acidobacteriota > Terriglobia > Terriglobales > Acidobacteriaceae > Bog-257. Next base: position 695 of record JBEKTC010000148.1, read on the forward strand.
CGCGGTGGAAGCTGAGGCAATCGAAGCAGTGCACGACGCCAAGCCACATGTGATCATGATTGCCTATCACTTCCCGCCTGCCCCGGAGATCGGCGGACTGCGGCCATTTCGCTTCCGCAAATATCTTCAGCGCATGGGCTATCGCTGCCACGTGATCACTGCCTCGCCACAGGCGCAAGACTGCCCAGCCGACACCATCTTTGTTCCCGATGAATTGCGCGCGGTCTGGGACGAAGGGCAAAGCGGACGGCTGTCGTTCGAGGCTTGGCAGGAACTGCTGGTTCGCAAATTGATGTTTCCCGGCCACTACGGGTTCATCTGGGCGAGGAAGGTTGCGGACGAGTGCCGGCGGCTGGTTCGCACTCATCCGCAGGAGCGATTTGTTCTGTACTCGACGTATCCGCCGCTGGGAACAATCGTCGCCGGCCTGCTCGTGCGATCGCGCGAGAAGATTCCGTGGATCGCGGATTTTCGCGATCCGATCGGGGGACAGGCGCCGGAGCTGCTGTCGCCTCAGACGCGGTTCTGCATTCCGTGGCTTGAGCGGGTGACGTTTCGTCGGGCCAGCGCCGTCGTCGCCAATGTGCAAGCTGCCGCCGATATGTGGAGCAGGCAATTTCCGTGGGTGCAGCCGAAGATGCATGTGATCTACAACGGCATCGATCCCGAGGATGTGCCACGGGCCCGTCCGATACCGGCGCGGGATTACAAGCTGATCGTTCATGCCGGCGCTTTGTATCACGGCAGAAATCCGAATGTGATCGTCGAGTCGCTGGCGCGATTGCGCGCGGCAGGGACGCAGGAGGCGGCGGCGGTGCGCGTTCTTTTGTTGGGTGCAACCGACTCGAAGGCCGGGTTCGACCAGGCGTTGTTCGGTCGCGCGCAGCGCGACGGCTGGCTGGAGTTGCGGTCGCAGGTCCCGCGCGCGGAGGCGCAACGCCTGCTGGAGGAAGCGGACGGATTGCTGCTGGTGCAGCCCCAGAGCAATGTTCAGGTGCCGGGAAAGCTGTTCGAGTACATGTGCATCGGCAGGCCGATTGTGGCGCTGGTGCAACGGGCCTCGGCAGTAGAGGACGTTCTGGTGAAGGCGGAGGCGCAGCACGTGTGTATCTATACGAACGATTCGGCCGAGGCGGCGGACCGGAAGATGCTGGAATTTCTTCGCATGCCGAATACGGCAACCGCGCCGAGCCAGTGGTTTCAGTCCAGTTTTGACGCGAGCCAGCAGACCGCGGAATTGGCCAAGATCATCGATGGAGTTGGGTGAGGGTCGTCTCTAGACCGTTTTGTGTCAGGGCACGTCTTAACAGAATCTACTGAGATAGCGGCTCTTGAGTGCTTTGTATCAGGGCACGACTTCAGTCGTGCCGAAAATGCAGCCCTAGAAATTCCGAGCCGGCTTCAGCCGGCGGCACAACCGGTCGATGCACGACTGCCGTGTATCGGGATGCAAACGCTTTGCGTCCTAGTCGGCTTGCTTGATTGCGTCCTGTTCGCGCGGCGCCCGATTGCGCTGCCGCACCGGTTGAAAGGCAAAGAAGTACCACTTCAAATAGTGCGGCAGCCAATGAAGAATGCGGAAGCGCGAGCTGCCGGCGGTGCGGTCGCGCCACGTGCTGGGAATCTCAGCGATACGATAACCGCCAAGAAACGCTTTGACGGTTAGCTCAAGACCGAGCTCAAATCCGGCCACGCTCTCCACCTTAACGTCACGAACCATGGCCGCGTCGTACAGCTTGAAGCTGTTGGTGGCATCGTGGGTCGGCACTCCGCGGAAATAATGCAGGGTCAGTCCGCTCACCCGCGACATCAACTGCTTCAGAAACGGGCCGCCGATCAACTGGCCGCCCTTCATGTAGCGGCTGCCGCATACCACATCGAAGCCCTGCAGGTAGAGCTGATACATCCGGTCGACCTGGGTCAGATCGTCCGACAGATCGGCCATGGTCACCAGCACCGGCCCCGACTCCACCGCTTCCAGTCCAGTCTTGATCGCGCCGGTCACTCCGCGGCCGTAGGCATTCTTGCGCAGAGTGAGCCGCCCTTCGCCGCCGGCAATGATCTCCTGCGCGACCGGCAGTGTGTCGTCCTGATCGAAGTCGTAGACAACGATGGCCGTGAAGGGGGTCTTGATGCTGGAAGCAATCTCGCGCCACAGCGCGGGGAAGTTCGCGCCCTCGTTGTAAACCGGGATCACGACGGTGAGTGGAGGAGTAGACGGCATGGTTCTCAGACTTGGAACTCTGCTTTACTTTCAACAGCGGCGAGCAAGATTGGGAGTCTCCTAGCCCGCCTTGTAACAGGGCACGACTTCAGTCGTGCCGAAAGTGCAAGCTTCAAGATTCTGAGCCGGCTTCAGCCGGCGACACTGGGCCCCTGCTTTGACTTTTTCGGCAAACTGTTTAGCCGTGCCGTCGAATCCGCCAAACCCGCTCTGGCCCCTGTCGCGCATCGCAGAGCTAAAGCCCATTCAATTAGTCAGCCCTTACGGCACGACTGAAGTCGTGCCCTGTTACAAACCGTTGCCTCAAGCTAGTTGCTAATTGCTAGTTGCTCTCTTCACATCTGTCCCACGGAGATTTGTTCCTCAATCCAGGGAATAATCTCGTCGAGGATCACATCCAGCGAGGTCAGCGCCTCAAAACCGAGCACCTCGCGCGCCTTGGTTACGTCGGGCGAGCGCTCCTGCACATCGTATTCATACGGCGGATCGGAGACGCAACGGAACGGCTTCTTGCCTGTGTGGATTTTGTTCCAGATCACTTCCGCGAGTTCAAGCACGTTGGTTCGCGTCGGCGTGGAGAGATTGAAGTCGTTGTTCTTCGCGGCGGGATGTTCGATGCAAACCCGAATGCCTTTGGCCAGATCGCCTCCGTAAGTGTAGTGGCGAACCTGGTTGCCTTTGCCCAGAATGTGCAGCGGGTCCTGCCCCTTGAGGATCTTCTGCACTAAATCAGGGACGACGTGGGACATGGCGAGTTTGACGTTGCCGCTCATGATGTCATGGTCGGCCAGCGCGCGTCTCTCACCAACACCAACACAGTTGAATGGCCGCGCAATGGTGTAGGGCAACTGATATTGCTCCCACGCGCCTTGCGCGAAATATTCGGTCGCCAATTTCTGGAAGCCGTAGGTTGAGCTGGGGGGCGGGCAACGGCGCTGCGCGCCCTCGGGCGTTGGATACTCCTTGGTGTTCTCGAACACCATGCTGGAAGAAACCACGGTGATCTTTTGCAGGCGGGCGTGCTTGTGCGCGTGCAGCGCGGCATCGAATGCCGCAGCGGTGATGCGTTCGTTCTCGGCGATCAGATCGTAGGCGAACTCGTGGAAGTAGCTGATGCCGCCGATCATGGCCGCAGCGGCAACGAAGTGGTCGCAGTCTTCCAGCAGCTCATTCAGCAGCGCGCTGTCTTTCGCGTTGCCCTCAACGAAGCGGTAGTGAGGATGCGAGTCGTAGCTCTTGGCGACGCGTCCGTACTTGCTGTAGTTGTCCAGACCGACGACGTCGTAGCCGGCGTCCAGAAGTTCCTGTACGAGATAACCATTGATGAAGCCGGCCGAGCCGGTTACGAGTATTTTCATGATTTCGTTGTGTCCTTTAATCAGGCAGTTGCCGATGCAAGTTGTCTGGCGGGGAAAAAGTTCCACGGATCAATCAGGATCTTCTCGGCCGGAATCTCAAGGTCCCGATAAACCGCGTGCGGCGCGCCGACAATAAGAATGTCCGCCTGGCGAATGGCCGTCTCCAGCGGAACCAGGTTGCTGTCGGGCACATACGGATCGGTGCAGAAAACTTCGAGAGCTTCCACCTCGAGCAGCTTCTTCAGCTTGTACGAAAGGCTGTCGCGCTTGTCATCGGACTCTGCCTTGAATCCCATGCCCAGAATGGCTACGCGCTTGTTCGCCAGATCATAGGGCCGAAGCTGTTCCACCAGGAACATCGGCAGGCCTTCGTTGATCAGCATGGCTGCATGGCCGAGAAAGAAATTGTTCTGAGAAAACGCGGCGAGTTGCAGCGTGTCTTTCAGCAGGCACGGGCCGGCCGCGAATCCTGCTTTGGCGAAGCTGCGCATTCGAGGATAGTCGCGCGTGACCGCATCATGAATGCGGTAGAAGTCCAAGCCGCGGCTCTGCGCCAGCATATAAAACTGATTGGAGATGGCAAAGTTCGCATATCGCCAGGCGTTGGTGAAGAGCTTGGCGAGCTCGGCCTCGGGCGGAGTCAGCTCGATCAGCGAAGGCGCGATCAATCCGAACAGCCGGCTGGCGGCGGCGGTAGCTTCGGGCTCAAAGCCGGAGACGATCTGCGGCAACTTGATCAGCTCCTCAACGGCGTTGCCTTCGGCGATTCGCTCCGGGCAGAACGCCAGCAAGATCTTTCGTTTGAGCCGACGCAGCCGCTCATACACAAGCTTGGTGACACCGGGATAGACCGTGCTGCGCAAAACCAGTAGCGCGCCATCCTGCATGTGATCGAGCAGCGCGTCGATGCTACGGTAAACGTCGCCGACAGTGGGATTGAGGTGCCGGTCAACCGGCGTGCCCACCACCGTAATGACGGCGTCCGCGGAGCTGATGCAGCCGGGATCGAGGGTCGCACGCAGCGATTTTCCCGCAACGTCGCGCAGCAATTCGTCCGCTCCGCGTTCCATGAACGGCATGACGCCGGAGTTGACGAGTTCCACCTTGGCTGCATCGATGTCGAGCAGGTCAACCTGCAGCCCGGCTTTGCTGGCGAGCACGATACCCAATGGCAAGCCGACATGCCCGCAGCCGCCTACGATGGTTATTCTTTGCAGGGTTTTCATTTGGCTACCATTCTAACTGGGTTCGCGTTCTTGGGTCACATTTGTCAACTGCAAGTACGGTGGAAGCGCCGGGCTTCAGCCCGGCGAAATCGCGCAGCACTCAAGAATGGCTTCAGCCGCCACGCCCAGGGCTGAAGCCCAAGTTTCTAATACCCTGTTCCGGCACGGCTTGAAGCCGTGCCCTTCCATCGCTTCCATGTTCCGCCCTATGTTGCATGCCCTTTGCCGATTGCATATATTTGGGTTTGATCGTTCGCATCGAGCAGCCAGCGAGTCCGCGTAATACGCTGCGTTTGCGCATCCGGCCACTCCCCTAAGGTAATCGCACAGTGACCATCACCGAAGCACTGAGGATCACGCAAAGTGTGCCCCGTGATGCCCGGCCGTTCGCCGTCACTCTCGCGTGCGGCTTCACTCCTCTGCACTTGCAGACGTTTCTCGCGGCACACTTGCAGCAAGCGCTGCCCGATCGCAAAGTAACGATCACTCCCGGCCTTTACGGAAACCTGGTGGGAACGCTGGAAAGCATACCTGGCGCGAACGCGCCTGACGGGCTGGTAATCGCGCTGGAGTGGCCGGACCTCGACCCTCGCTTGGACTACCGAAGCGCCGGCAGCTGGAGTGTAACTGCGGTTAACGACATCGTCGTCAGTGCGCGCACCATGCTGGATCGTATCGCCGCGGCGCTGTTGCGGATTCCTGCCGGCCCACGCATCGCGCTCTCGCTGCCTACTCTTTCTCTGCCGCCGCTGTTCCACACGCCAGGATGGCAGGCTTCGCAACCCGAACTGGCGCTCCAAGCCGATGTCCTTCGTTTCGCCGCGGATGTTGCCCAAGGCGCGCGAGTGATCATCGTCAACAATCAGCGACTGGCCGAACAGTCGCCTGCGGCCGGGCGGCTTGATCTCAAGAGCGACCTTTATACCGGCTTGCCATACACGACTGAGCACGCTGACCGGCTGGCATCGCAGCTTGCGCAGGTGTTGGCGCCGCCGGCTCCGAAGAAAGGGATCATCTCCGATTTGGACGACACGCTGTGGAGCGGAATCGCCGGCGAAGTGGGGCCGGACGCGGTTACCTGGGACCTCGCGAGCCACGCTCAACTGCATGGCCTGTATCAGAAGCTTCTAGGCTCGCTGGCCGGTTCCGGCACGCTAATCGGCGTTGCCAGCAAGAACGATCCGGCGGTCGTGGCCAAGGCGCTTGAGCGAAGGGATCTGCTGCTGCGCCCCGAGCAGGTGTTCCCAATCGAAGTGCACTGGAACGCGAAGTCGGGCAGCGTCGGGCGCATTCTGGAGACATGGAACATTGCTGCCGACAGCGTGATCTTCGTCGATGACAGTCCGATGGAGTTGGCCGAGGTCGCCGCGGCGCATCCCGGCATCGAGTGTGTGTTGTTTCCGAAGAACGACTACCAGGCCGGCTTGGCGATGCTGCGACACCTTCGGGATTGTTGCGGCAAGGAACGGATTTCGAAGGACGACGCGCTGCGTCTGGAGAGCATCCGGCAAGGCGCGGCTTTTCGCGAGCAAGCCTCAGGCGGAGCAACGCCGGAAAGTTTTCTGCAACAGATCGGCGCATCAGTGATCTTCGACTTTGCCGCCGCCGGCGAGCCCAGAGTGCTGGAGCTGGTCAACAAGACCAACCAGTTCAACTTGAACGGCACGCGTTACACGCAACCGGATTGGCAGAAGTTGCTGTCATCCCCGGGTGCGGTTTTGGTTGCAGTCAGCTATGAAGACAAGTTCGGCCCTCTAGGCACGATTGCGGCGATTGCAGGCCACGCGGACGGCAAGCGCCTGACCATCGACACCTGGGTGATGAGCTGTCGCGCGTTTGCGCGGCGCATCGAGCACCGGACGCTGAAGATGCTGTTCGCGACCACCGGCGCCAGCGAGATCGGTTTCCGCTTCGCCCCGACCGCGAGGAATGGACCGCTGCAGGATTTCTTCGCAACCTTGCTGGGTGAAGAGCCAAAGTCGGAGTTCCGCCTGACGCGTTCCCAGTTCGAAGCGAAATGCCCTGCCCTGTATCATGAGGTACGCGAGATGAGGAGAGCACAAGCCCATGGATGAGACCAGACAACGGCTGACCAATTGTTTACAGGTGGTTTTCCCCGATCTGCCGCAAGAGGGGATCGCGACCGCGTCCACTGCCACCGTCGCTGCCTGGGATTCAGTCGCTGCCATCACGCTTATGAACGTCATCGAAGATGAGTTCGGCTTCGAGATGGACCTGGATGATCTGGCCGATCTGGATTCGTTCGAGAAGCTCTACTCCTATCTTCAAAAGCGCCATCAGGTGGCGTGATGGCCCCACCGCTCCGTCTGCATCATATAGGGTTCGTGGTCGCCAACATAGAGACGGCGATGCCGGAGTTTCTGCGCTCGCTGGCGGCGGAGTGGGATGGACAAGTCTTCCACGATCCGCTGCAAAAAGTTCGGGTCGCATTTCTGGCCACGCGAGCGCAAGATCCTGCGATCGAATTGGTGGAACCGGCGGGCGACGGCTCGCCGGTGTTACGCTTCCTTCAACGACGCGGAGGCGGGCTGCATCATGTGTGTTATGAAGTTGCCGATCTCGAGGAGGAACTTGCCGCGTTCCGTTCGCGCGGTGCCTCGATCGCCAAGCGGCCGCTGCCTGCCGTCGCCTTCGGCGGACGCCGAATCGCCTGGGTGATAACCTCTGAGAAGCTTCTGGTCGAATTGCTGGAAGAAGCGGTTGGGGAAAAGCGGTAGACTAAAGCTTGTCTCAAAGACGGTTCTGCAGCGCTGGGGGTGGAAGCGCGGGGCTTTAGGCCCACGAAAACCGTGATCGAGCAAAGGGCTTTAGCCCCGGTGTAGTTCCCCTGCGGCAAGTTAAAAGCAGGCCCTCGACTCGCGCGGCCAAAAGGTATCCAGCTCACTGGGGTGACAATTCATTAACCTTCGACGATGAAGAAAGAGAAGTATCCCACTCTTGAAGTTTGAAACTCGCAACTCGAAACTGCGCTTCGCACAGCTTGTCCTCATTGCATTGCTGGCCATGGTCTTCCTGGGCGCCGACACCGACGCACGCTTCAACAAGCTGGGCCATCAGCTCATGTGCATGTGCGGCTGTAATCAGGTTCTGCTGGAATGCAATCACGTCGGCTGCACCTACTCCGACCGCATGCGCAATGAGCTTGCCGCCGGCCTCACGCGCGGCGACAGCGATTCGCTCGTCCTGCAAAGCTTCGTGCAGAAGTACGGCAACACCGTGCTGGCCGCGCCGACCACGACTGGCTTCAACCGCGTTGCGTGGATCATGCCCTTCGCGGTCTTTGGGCTCTCCATAGTCTTGACCGTGTGGCTGGTGCGCTTGTGGAAGGCGCGCGCCGTCGCCCAACCTGTGCCGCGTCCCAACCTCGGCGTGGAACAACTCGACGACCTTCGCAAGCAGGCCCGCCAGGATACGGAGTTCTGATGCACGCCTTGATCGCTATCGCTTTATTTGCAATGCAGGGGACACCGGCGCGTCCTGCCGTTGGACTGGTTGGGATGATGGGACAAGAAACCGCATTGGTGCTCTTCGGCTGCGCGCTATTTGCGGCGGCTCTCTTCGTTTATGTGTTCTATCAGCCGGATCGGGTTGAAGCCGGCGAGGAGAAGACGCGCCACATGTATCTGCTGGAGCGCAAGGAAGCTACCTATGAAAACTTGCGCGACCTGAACTTCGAATACAAAGCCGGCAAGTTGAGCGAGAAGGATTACGCGGTCCAACGCGCTTCGCTGGAAGACGAGGCCGCCGCCATTCTCGCCGAGCTGGAATCGATCGAGAAGGCGCGCGTGGTGCTCCGTCACGGCACGCGCCGCGCCGGTGTCCCTCCCAACGGAGGTCGCGCGTGACCAGGGCCGCACTCCGCCTGTTGTTGTGTTTGTTATGGGTCGGCTCCTTCGCCGCCGCCCAGAACATCACCGGTACGGTGACCAACGGCACCACCGGCAAGCCCTCTGTAGGCGACGACGTCACGCTGCTCTCGCTCTCCCAAGGCATGCAAGAGATTGCCAACACCAAGAGCGACGCCCAGGGGCGCTTTTCATTTCCCGCTCCGGCCGATAGCCAGGCGCCGCACATGGTTCGCGTTAATCACCAGGGGGTTGGCTACTTTCCCCAAGGCGGACCGCTGATGCCCGGGAGCACGACTGCGGAGCTTACGGTGTATGACTCCGCCAAGAAGGTTGATAGCCTCAGCCAGACGGTCGAGGTCGACCGCTTCCAGAGCGATGGCAAACAACTGGACGGAATCTCGCTATACGCGGTGACCAACAAGTCGGAACCGCCGCGCACCGTAGCCAATGACAAGGGCACATTCGAAATCGTGCTGCCCAATGGCGCGGAGATCGAATCCGCGCAGGCGAAGGGTCCTGGCGGACAGCCGATCGCTACTGAAACCACTCCCGGCGCGCAAAAAAACCATTACCTGCTGAGCTACCCTCTGCGTCCCGGCGAGACGCAGTTTCAAATCTCGTATCACACGCCATACAGCGGCGAAGCCAGCATCTCGCCCAAGCCGCTGCAAGACGTGCAGCACTTTGTCGTGATGGTTCCTAAGAGCATGACCTTCACGGCGGCGAACCCGCAGCAGTTTCAGGCAATGTCGGACCCGCAATCGACCGTGATGGTAGCTACCAACGTCAAGCCGGGGCTGGATCTCAATTTCCGCGTCGCCGGCACGGGAATTTTCCAGGCGGACAACCAGCAGGGCGCGCAGGGTACGACTGATTCCGGTGGCGGCGCAATGGGCGGATCGCAGGCCGCGGCCAACGATAACCGTCCGGGCGGAGGCCTGGGCGCTCCCATCGATGCGCCCGATCCCCTACACGACTATCGTGTCTTCATTCTCGGCGCATTCGCGCTGGTGCTGGTGATGGGCGGCGCTTATATCGTGTCACGATCCAATCGGCCGCATCCGGCAATTGCCGCGGCTGGCGCGTCCGGCAGGATCGAGGCCGACTCTCCGGATGCAGCCGCTGCTTTCGCCGACTACGTTGAACCGGCAGCGCCCGCGCGTGAACC